>NZ_DASUNI010000255.1:0-17802 GCF_036277215.1 Microbacterium sp.
GCCCTGGAAGGCCGGGCCCGCCTCGGTCACACCCAGGTGCAGCGGCCAGTCGCCCATCGCGGCGAGCAGGCGGTACGCCTGCACCATGATCACCGGATCGTTGTGCTTGACCGAGATCTTGAAGTCGTGGAAGTCGTGCTCCTCGAACAGCGACGCCTCCCAGCGCGCGCTCTCGGCGAGCGCCTCGGGGGTGGCCTTGCCGTACTTCTGCAGCAGGCGGGGGTCGAGGGATCCGGCGTTGACGCCGATGCGCAGGCTCACGCCGGCATCCTTCGCGGCCTTCGCGATCGCGCCGACCTGGTCGTCGAACTTGCGGATGTTGCCCGGGTTCACGCGCACCGCAGCGCACCCGGCGTCTATCGCCTGGAACACGTACTTCGGCTGGAAGTGGATGTCGGCGATGACGGGGATCTGGCTCTTCTTGGCGATGATGTGCAGCACGTCGGCGTCGTCCTGCGAGGGAACCGCCACGCGCACGATCTCGCACCCGGAAGCCGTCAATTCGGCGATCTGCTGGAGGGTCGCGTTGATGTTGGTGGTCGGCGTCGTGCACATCGACTGGACGCTGACGGGCGCGTTGCCGCCCACCAGCACCTTGCCGACCCGGATCTGCCGAGACTTGCGGCGGGGGGCGAGTGTTTCGGGGACCTTGGGCATCCCGAGATTCACAGCTGGCACGAGAACCACCCTACGCGGACTTGCCTGCGCGGGACCCGGGAGGGCAGCGGTCATCGCGCGCAGGCAACCGTCTCCTCTCCCGCGGCCGCTGGGGCCGGCGGGCCGGTGTGGTAGGTTCACCCCATGCTCGCGAACCGCACGTGGTGGCCCGCCTCTTAGGCGG
This sequence comes from Microbacterium sp., assembly GCF_036277215.1. Lineage (GTDB taxonomy): Bacteria > Actinomycetota > Actinomycetes > Actinomycetales > Microbacteriaceae > Microbacterium. The sequence continues at coordinate 842 of NZ_DASUNI010000255.1, forward strand.
TGTGTTCGCGCGACCACAGACCGCCTTCGGGCGGTCTTCTTCGTAGGGCGACCGCCCCCACGACGAAAGACCGACCATGACCGGGTCTGCACCCCCCTCCCCGAACGAACCGATTCCGCTGAGCGAACTCTCCGAGCGCGGCATCCCGTTCGCCCTCATCGCTCGCGATCCCGGCACGATCGAGCTGCTCACCGGCGACGTCGTCGACGTCGACCTGCTCGCCGACATCCCCCTCATCGGTGCAGACGACGAGGCGCAGGAGGTTCTCGCCCTCGTGCCGTTCCGGCAGGTGCGCGAGCGCGGCTTCGAATGCCACGACGACGGGGCACCCCTGAGATGCCTCGTCGTCCGCGACCGAGCCGTGATCGACCGCGAGCAGGCCCTGGCCCAGCTGCCGGCCGCGCCGATCCCCCTCACCGACCCGGGCTTCGACATCCCCGACGAGGACTATGCGGGCATCGTGCGCCGCGTCATAGCAGACGAGATCGGGCTCGGCGAGGGTGCGAACTTCGTCATCCGGCGCGATTTCACCGCCGGGGTCGATGCGGATGCGGCAACGGTCGCGCTCACCTGGTTCCGGGCTCTGCTCGAGCACGAGCGGGGTGCGTACTGGACGTTCGCCATCGTGACCCCCGGCCACGTCGCGGTAGGCGCGAGCCCGGAGGCGCATGTCAGTGCACGCGACGGCGTGGTCACGATGAATCCGATCTCGGGGACCTTCCGCCATCCCGACGGCGGGGCGACCGTCGAGACGCTGACGGAGTTCCTCGAGTCGACGAAGGAGACCGAAGAGCTGTTCATGGTCGTCGACGAGGAGCTCAAGATGATGAGCGCCGTCTGCTCCGACGGCGGCCGTATCACCGGCCCGCATCTGAAGGAGATGTCGCGGCTGACCCACACCGAGTACGTGCTGCGCGGACGCAGCCGCCTCGATCCGCGCGACATCCTCCGCGAGACCATGTTCGCGCCCACGGTCACCGGGTCGCCGATGCAGAACGCATGCACTGTCATCACGAGGCACGAGCGGACGCCACGCGGGTACTACTCCGGCGTCGCGGCGCTGTTCACCCCGCGGACCGATGCGATCCTGCCAGGCGAATCCACCCATGACCTCGATGCCCCCATCCTGATCCGAACCGCCTACCTCGTCGACGGACGTCTGCGCGTGCCCGTCGGTGCGACTCTGGTGCGCCACTCCGACCCGTACGGCGAGGTCAGCGAGACCCACGGAAAGGCAGCAGGCGTGCTGGGTGCGATCGGCGCCATCCCGCGCAACCGCCCGACCGAACTGCAGCTGCCGGCAGACGCGATCGACCACGACGCCCCTCCGGTCGAACCCCGTCCCCTCGCCGACGACCCCGATGTCGCCTCGCTGCTCGCCTCCCGCAACGCCCGGCTCGCCTCGTTCTGGCTGAACCCGCAGGACGCGCTCGCCTCCGGTCCGTTCGAGGGGCTCTCCGCGATCGTCGTGGACGCCGAGGACCGCTTCACGACGATGCTCGCGCACCAGCTGCGTCACCTGGGCCTCGAGGTCGAGATCCTCCCGTGGAACGCGGTGACGGACGAGCAGGTCGACAGTGCCGAGCTCGTCGTATCGGGACCGGGACCCGGTGACCCTCGCGATCCGAGCACCCATCGCATGCAGCGGATGCGGGAGGTCGTCGCCCGACGACACGCATCGGGCCGCCCGCTGCTCGCCGTGTGCCTCAGCCATCAGATCCTCGCGGACTCCTTCGGCATCGAGCTCGCTCCGCTCGAAGCGCCGCACCAGGGTCTCCAGAAGACGGTGGACATCTTCGGGATGCCGGCATCCATCGGGTTCTACAACACGTTCAGCGCCCGGGTGCCCCTCGGCACGACGGCCGTGGGTGAGGCGGAGGTCGCCGCGGACCCGGTCACCGGTGACGTCTACGCTCTGCGCGGACCGGGTTTCGCCTCCGTCCAGGGTCACCTGGAGTCGATCCTCTCGCGCGACGGCATGACGACGCTCGAGCGCCTCGTCGCCGCAGCACTGTCGCCTGTCGACGCCTGATGCCACTGCTCCGTGCGCGAGCAGGCGTTTATCGACGGACGAGGCGCGCTGCGTTCAGCGTCCTATGCGGGCAGCCAGAAGGCGCCGTTCGGCGTCGTTGGCGGTGAGTTCCAGTGCACGAAGGTCTTCAACCATCGCCTCATCGTCCCGCCCGAGTCCGCGGAGCATGCGGGCGCGCACCGCATGCCAGAGGTGGTAGCCCGCCAAGTCATCCGTCAGGGCGTCCACTTCGTCCAGGGCTGCCCGCGGTCCGTCGACTTCGGCAAGCGCAACTGCACGGTTCACCCGCACGATCGGTGAACGGTCGTACGCGAGCAGCATGTCGTAGAGAGTGAGCACCTGCAGCCAGTCGGTGGCGTTCCCCTGTGGGGCATCCGCGTGGCAGGCGGCGATCGCGGCGTGCAGCTGCCAGCGGCCGGGTCGCCGGAGCATCGCAGCCCGTTCCAGCACCGACTGCGCCTCGACGATGAGCGGGCGATCCCAGCGCGTGCGATCCTGATCCGCCAGCAGGACGAGTTCACCGTCCACCGCTCGCGCACCCTCGCGCGCACGGTGGAACAGCAGCAGCGCGAGCAGCCCCTGCGCCTCCGCCGCCCGCGGGAGGGCATATGCCACCACACGCGCGAGCCAGATCGCGTCGTCGGCGAGGTCGCGGTCCGCGGCGGCGTCCCCGCCGGCCATGAGGTGCGCCTCGCTGTACATCACCGACACGACCGTGAGCACGATGTCGAGGCGCTCGGCGCGCTCGGCGCCCTCGGGAATCCTGAGCGGGATGCCGGTGGCCCCGATCTTGCGTTTCGCCCGCACGATCCGCTGCGCGATCGTCGATTCGGGCGCAAGGGTGGCGCGCGCGATCTGCGCCGTGGTCAGGCCGCAGATCGCCCGCAGCGTCAGCGCGAGTTGCGCGTCGGGCGAAAGCGCGGGGTGGCAGCATCCGAAGAGGAGGGGCAGGCGCTCATCGGGGTCGGTTTCGCCGTGTTCCGCCGCAACGGCCTCGGATTCACTGAGCAGCGCGAGCTTTTCTCTGTAGCGCTTCTCGCGGCGTATCCGGTCGAGCGCGTTGTGGCGCGCCGCCTGCGTGAGCCATCCGCCCGGATTGGCCGGCACGCCGCGCGTGCGCCACTGCCGGACGGCTTCCTCGATCGCCTCGGCGACCGATTCCTCAGCGAGGTCGAGGCTTCCGAGCCAACCGGTGAGTGCCGCCACGATGCGCGCCGATTCCTCGCGAAGCACACTCGCGAGAAGTCGATCGGATGCCGCGGCCCGGTCGTCACCCGGATCCGGCGCCGCGGCATCCTTCTCGCTCACTGCTCCATGTGGCTGTAGTCCACGACCATCGGGCGGATCTCGACGGAGTTGCCGGGCAGCTCGAGCATCGGCCACGTCTTGACGATCGCGATCGCCTCGTCGAGGTCGGCGACCTCCAGGACGCTGAAGCCTCCGATGACCTCCTTCGCCTCGGAGAACGGCCCGTCGGTCACGACCGGCGCACCGCCACCGTGGGTGACGGTGGTCGCGGTCGTGACGGGCTGCAGCTCGGCACCGGAGTCGGAGATCTGATCCGCGTGCGCGCCGAACCATTCATACACGCGGCGGTAGACCTGCTCAGCGTGCTCGGGCGACACCGCCGCGTCGAGCTCGGGTGTGGATGTGAACATGATGACGTACTTCACGGTGTGGTCCTTTCGTCAGGGGAACCGTTTCATCCCTACAGCGAACGGACAAGCCCTGAATCGACACCCGCGCCAGATTCGCCTCAGAAAAGCGATACCGGGTTGAAGATGTCGGCCAGGATCAGCACCGCGCCCATCGCGATCAGAGCGATCACGACCACGAATGTCACCGGCACGAGCTTGGTCGCATCCACCGGCTTCGGCGGGGGCCGACGAAGGATCTTCGCCCAGGCCCGCTTGATCCCGTCCCATAGCGCCACGACGACGTGCCCGCCGTCCAGCGGCAGCAGCGGGATGAGGTTGAAGACGAAGAGGGCGATGTTCAGCGAGGCGAGGAGGCCCAGGAACCCGGCGACCCGATTGAGGATGGGGGCATCCGCCGCGGCGACCTCACCGGAGAGGATGCCGGCTCCGACGATGCTGAGCGGCCCGTTCGGGTCGCGCTCGCCCCCGGTCACCAGAGTCACCGCCGTCTCGTACACCTTGACCGGCAGCTGCCAGATGATCCCGGCCACCGCGCCGACGTTCTCGACGGCGGCGGCGGGTCCTGCCCAGATCGGCTGTCGCAGATACTCGACTTCCTGACGGATACCGGCGAAGCCGACCTGCTCGGTCTCCACGTCGCCGTTCTCGTCGAGGACCGGCTGGCCGGCCGCATCCGTCACCGGCTGCTGGATCGCCATCGGCGTGACCGTGAGGCTCCGCTGCGCACCGTCCCGCTCGACGACGACGGTCAGCGGCTCGCCGGGCGACGAGCGGATGATCGCCGACGCCTCGGCGAACGTCGCGATCGGCTGCCCGTCGACCTCCACGATCACGTCGCCCGGAAGCAGCCCCGCATCTGCGGCGGGCGCGGTGGGATCGGAAGGGGTGCATTCGGTGCGATCGGCGTCGGCCGGGATGACGCACTCGCTCACACTGGCGACCGTGTTCGTCGCCGTCTGGACACCGACGCCGGAAAGGAGGATGGCGAACAGCACCATCGCGAAGAGGAGGTTCATGACCGGGCCGCCGAGCATGATGACCACGCGCTTCCACACGGGAAGCTTGTAGAAGACGTGGTGCTCTTCGTCGCCGATCAGCGTCTCGTCGTTGGCGGCTCTGGCGTCCTGGACCATGGTCGCGAAGAAGCCGCCGCCGGCGCGACCACCGCGGTGCCCCGCCGCTGCGAGTTCGCGCTCCTTCGGGGACGGGGGATACATGCCCGCCATGGAGATGTACCCGCCCAGCGGAATCGCCTTGAAGCCGTACTGAGTCTCGCCGATGCGCCGCGACCACAGTGTCGGACCGAAGCCGATCATGTACTGCCCCACGCGCACGCCGAACTTCTTGGCCGGAACCAGGTGGCCGAGCTCGTGCAGCGCGATCGACGCAGCCAGCCCCACAACCATGAGGGCGATGCCGATGATGAAGGCGAGAACGGTCACACGCACACGCTACCGCCGGCGGCTTTGAGTTGGCCGAGCAGATGCGGACGAGTGAGGCCGGCGCGAGCAGCGGCACGGAGCGGCGAGTGAGAGGATTGATGCGCCATGGCGACCGACGCTCCCTCCTCCCTGCCCCCCGTGCTCCGACCGGACGATCCCCCGGTCCACACGCTGGAGGCCCTCGCCGCTCGATTCGCCCGCGAGACCCGCGGCGACCTGAGCGGCGCGACCCTGACCGGCCTCACCCTCGCCACCGCGGACCTGCGTCCCGGCGACGTGTTCGTGGCCGTGAAGGGCGTGAACCGGCACGGTGCGGAGTTCGCCGCGGCGGCCGCCGATAAAGGCGCCGTGGCGGTCGTGACGGATGCCGCGGGCGCCGATGTCGCGGAGGCGACCGGGCTCCCGGTGCTCGTCGTCGACGACCCTCGCGGTCTGCTGGGCGACCTGTCCGCGTGGGTTTACGGCACCGGACGCGACGACGACCTTCCGATCCTGTTCGGAACGACCGGGACCAACGGCAAGACGAGCGTGTCGCATCTCCTCGAGGGCATCCTCACCCAGCTCGGGGTGATCACCGGGCTGTCGTCGACGGCCGAGCGGCATATCGCCGGGCAGGTGATCGTCTCCCGCCTGACGACGCCCGAGGCGTACGAGATGCACGCGCTGCTGGCGCTGATGCGCGAGCGCGGCGTCGAGGCGGTCGCCGTCGAGGTGAGCGCGCAGGCGCTGAGCCGGCGACGCGTCGACGGACTGGTCTTCGATGTCGCCGCGTTCACCAACCTGTCGCACGACCACCTCGACGACTACGCCGACATGCGCGAGTACTTCGAGGCGAAGCTGCCGCTGTTCCGGCCGGACCGCGCCCGCCGTGCAGTGATCTCGCTCGATTCCGCACCGTCAGCCGAGGTCGTGGCACGATGCGAGGTCCCGTTCGTGACGGTCGGCACACCGGCGATCGCGGCCGACGCGGGCGCCGCCGCGGCGGCGGACTGGGTCGTCGACATCCTCGACGAACGGCAGACCGGAACGCAGTTCCGGCTCACCTCGGGCGACGGCCGCACGCTGACCACGATCGTCCCGGTGATCGGGCGGCACATGGCCGCGAACGCAGGGCTGGCGATCGTGATGATCCTCGAAGCCGGATACGCCTGGGATCGACTGGCCGAGGCGCTCGATCGCGACGGCGGGATCGAGGCCTATCTCCCCGGCCGCACCGAGCGCGTCTCGGGCGACCGCGGACCGGCTGTCTACGTCGACTTCGGCCACTCCCCCGATGCCTTCGAGAAGACTCTGGCGGCCGTGCGCCGCGTGACCCCGGGCAAGGTGCTGATGCTTTTCGGCGCCGATGGCGACCGCGACGCGACCAAGCGACACGACATGGGCCGAACGGGTGCCGAGGGCAGCGACATCCTGGTGATCACCGACCACCACCCCCGCTTCGAGAACATCGAGACCATCCGCGCCACCCTGATCGAAGGCGCGCGTCGGGCACGACCCGACGCCGAGATCCACGAGTACTCACCGCCGGAGGTCGCGATCGTCGAAGCGGTCAAGCTGGTCGGCGACGGCGACGCGATCCTGTGGGCGGGGCCGGGACACCAGGACTACCGTGACATCCGCGGCGTTCGCACGCCGTACTCCGCGCGCGAACTCGCCCGGCGCGCGCTCCGCGACGCGGGCTGGCCGGTGCCGGAGCCGCGGTGGCCCGTCCCCTACCCCGACTGAACCCGCGGGGTCAGTTCGATCGCGCGATCGCCCGGTCCGCGGCATCCCGCGCCCAGCGCTCGGCGTCGGCGAGGGACTCGCGCGTCACCGGCCCGGACTCCGGCTCGTGCGATTCGACGACGCGGTCGATGAGCTCGACGATGCCGAGGAACGACAGCCGCCCCTCGTGGAACGCGTCGACGGCCTGCTCGTTGGCCGCGTTGAACACCGCCGGATAGGTGCCGCCCGCGCGCCCCACTTTCTTCGCGAGGCGCACCGCCGGGAACGCGTCGTCGTCGAGCGGCTCGAACGTCCAGGATGCCGCGACGGTCCAGTCGATCGGTCGTCCGACTCCGCCCACCCGAAGCGGCCAGTCGAGGCCGAGCGAGATCGGCAGGCGCATGTCGGGCGGCGACGCCTGCGCGATCGTCGACCCATCGATGAACTCGACCATCGAGTGGACGATCGACTGCGGATGGACCACGACGTCGATGTGGTGGTACGGCACGTCGAAGAGCAGGTGCGCTTCGATCACCTCGAGGCCCTTGTTCACCAGGGTGGCGGAGTTGGTCGTGACGACCCTGCCCATGTCCCACGTCGGGTGCGCGAGCGCCTCGGCGGGGGTCACCTCCTCGAGCGACTCGCGGGAACGACCCCGGAAAGGACCCCCGGATGCCGTCAGCACGAGCCTTCTGACCTCGGAACGCTCGCCCGACCGGAGCGCCTGAGCGATCGCGGAATGCTCCGAGTCGACCGGCACGATCTGGCCGGGATGCGCGATCGCCGTGACCAGAGCACCGCCGACGATCAGCGACTCCTTGTTCGCGAGCGCGAGCGTGCGCCCGGTCTCCAGCGCGGCCAGGGTGGGCCCGAGACCGACGGACCCGGTGATGCCGTTCAGCACGACGTCCGCCTCGACATCCCGCACCAGCTGCTCGGCCTCGTCGGCGCCGAGCGCCGTGGCCTCGACCTGGAACCGCTCGGCCTGCGCGTCCAGTGCGGCCCGATCGGTTCCGGCCGACAGACCCACGACTTCGAAGCGCTCGGGGTTGGCTCGGATCACCTCGAGCGCCTGGGTGCCGATCGAGCCGGTGGATCCGAGGACGATGACGCGGCGCATGAGGTCATGCTAGTGACCTGCGCCGCGCCGGCTGCGCGGCCGAACCACCGCCGGCCCCTGACGACTCGCCGTGCCGGCGCTCGTTTCGCGACAGGGAGCCGGCGCGGGAACCGCGATCCGAGGCCTACTGGGTGGCGGCGGCCGCGTGCTCGACGCCGAGGATGTCGACCACGAAGACGAGGGTCTCGCCGGCGAGCTCGTGCTCGGACGAGCCCTCCTCGCCGTAGCCCAGCGCCGGAGGGATGACCACGACCACCTGGGATCCGACCGTCTGCCCTTCGAGCGCCTGGCGGAAGCCGTCGACGACACCGGTGGTCTGGAAGGAGGTCGGCGCCCCCTTCTCCCAGCTCGAGTCGAAGACCGAGCCGTCGGACCACTTGACGCCGGTGTACTGCACGAGCACCGTGTCGCCGGATGCGACGGTCGCTCCATCGCCCGCCTTCAGCGTCTCGAGTTCGAGCCCCGCGGGCGCCTCCCCGCCCGGAAGCTCGATGGTGGGCGTGCCGTCCTCGGCAAGCGTCACCGTCGGCATGCCTTCGACCGGCTCCTGCGGCTCGCCCCAGGCGGCGTCGGGCACGACCGAGAGCAGGTCGAAGACGTACACCTCACCGGCGTTCGGGTCGGCCGGCGGGAATGTGGCCACGACGCGCGTGCCGGGCGTGGCGCACCCGAGGATCTGTCCGATCGGGTTGTCGGGAGAGATCTGCGCGGGCAGCAGGGGGCTGTCGCCGTAGCCGATGGCTGCGAGCTTCTCGCCCGTTTCGGCGTTGTACCCCGTGAGCGCGAAGGACACGAGCTGTCCGGACTCGACCGGGTCGCCCGAGCCCTCCTCGATGACGGTGGCCTGCAGCTCGGGGATCTCGAGCGGTGCGGTGAACGTGGCGGTGGATTCCTCGCCGACCGGCCCTTCCACGGCGATCGCTTCGGATGCCGCCCCCGACGGCGCCGCGGCATCGCACAGGTCTGCGGGCGGCGGACCCGAGGGACTGGCGGCGTCATCCGGAGCGCTGGAAGAACAGCCGGCGAGGAGCGCGGCGGAGACTGCAACGGCGGACAGGACGGCGAGCGGGCGGATGCGCACAGTGGACCTCAAGACGAAGGAAGGGGAGGCTTCATCTTCCCCCATGTTTCCTTGGCCCTCCCTGGGAGACGGGCATTCCGGCGATGGCATGGATTCGGGAGTACCCTCAACGGGTGACTTCCGAGGAGACTCCCGAATCCCGAGAAGCCGACTCCCCCGACGAACCCGCCGTCCGGCAGATGGGTGCGACGTATGGCTTCGGCCGTTTCTTCGTCGCCCCGCTGGCGCGGATGATCTACCGACCGCACGTCGAAGGCAAGTCGAACGTGCCGCGATCCGGGCCGGTCATCTTCGCGAGCAACCACCTCTCGTTCATCGACTCCATCGCCATCCCCGTGGCCGCTCCGCGGCCCGTGCATTTCCTCGCCAAGTCGAGCTACTTCGACGGATCCGGGATGTCGGGATGGTTCTCGCGACAGTTCTTCACGGCGATCGGCGCCGTACCGGTGCAGCGCGGTGCCGGCCAGGCGGCCCTGGACGCACTCGACCAGCAGCGTCAGCTGCTGGTCGCCGGCAACGCGGTCGCCCTGTACCCCGAGGGCACGCGCTCACTCGACGGCCGGCTGTACAAGGGACGCACGGGCGTGGCGTTCCTGGCCCTGCAGACGGGCGCCCCGGTGGTTCCGGTGGGACTGATCGGCACCGACAAGGTGATGCCGGTCGGTGCCAAGTTCCCGTCGCTCACGCAGCGTGTGACAGTGCGATTCGGCCAGCCGCTGCACCTCGGCCACCACGGACCGGCCGAATCCGGCAAGGCGCGCCGTCTGGCGACGGATGACATCATGGCCGCCATTCACGCGCTCTCCGGCCAGGAGCTCGCGAATGCCTACAACGAGGCGCCCGCCCACAACCCTCTCGAACGCATCCGGCAGGTCCTCCCGCACGAACGGCGCTGAGCTTCACCGCGCGCCGTCGACCTCGACGGTCGGCTCATGGCGGACGGGGAAGTTCACGGAGTTCGCGATGAAGCACCACTCGTGCGCCTGCGCGTGCGCGGCGGTTGCGGCATCCGTCATCGAGGCGTCGGCGACCACGACGTGCGGTCGCAGGACCACCTCCCGGAAGGCACCGCCGCCGCGGCCGTCCTCGACCAGGACGCCGGACGCCTCGTCCCGATACCCGACGACCACCACACCCGCCGTCACGCACGCGTGCAGGTATGACAGCAGGTGGCATTCGCTCAGCGCGGCGACCATCAGGTCTTCGGGATTCCAACGAGACGGGTCTCCCCGGAAGGGCTTGTCAGACGAAGCCAGCAGATCGGGCTTGCCCGCGATCTCGATCCTCACCGCGCGGTCGTAGTCCCGGTACCCGCTCGTGCCCGTACCGCGATCACCCGTCCAGGTGGCTCGGACGGCGTAGTGATGCTCGCCCAACATCCGCCCAGTCTGACACGCCGGGTGGCGCGGGTCGGCGGCGGTAGGCTGGCGTCGTGCCGCAGACCTTCGCCGCCGACGACGCCGTCGAACTGGCCGTCGTCGAACGCAGCGGCTTCGTCGAGTCGCGGCACACGGGCTCCGCCATCGTCCTCGACGCCGACGGCACGGCTGTCGCCGCACTCGGCGACACCGCCACCCCGATTCTGCCGCGATCGAGCCTCAAGCCGGTGCAGGCGCTCGCCTGCCTGACGGCGGGCGCACCGCTCGAGGACCGACGTCTCGCGCTCGCGACCGCGAGTCATTCGGGCACCGACCGTCACGTCTCGGTCGTCCGCGACATCCTCGACGCGGCGGGCCTGGGAGAAGAGGCGCTGGCCTGCCCACCCGCCTGGCCGAGCGACCAGCCGACGCGCGACGACCTCCTCCGGGACGGCGGCGCTCCGGCGCGGATCCGCATGAACTGCTCCGGCAAGCACGCTGCGATGCTGCTCACGTGCACCGTGAACGGATGGGACACGGCCGGCTATCTCGATCCCGGGCATCCGCTGCAGGTGCACATCCGGGACGTGGCCGAGCGGCTTGTCGGCGAGCGCGCCACCGCGACCGCGATCGACGGCTGCGGCGCGCCCGTCTATGCGATGAGCCTCGCCGGCCTGGCCAAGGCGATCCACCGCATCGGCACCTCGTCTGAGCGCTCGCCGTTCGCGCTGCACCGAAGCGCCGCCGCACTCGTCCGCGCGGTGCGCGAGGATCCGTGGACGATCGACGGACCCGGCAGGGCCGACACGATCGTGATCGAGCGACTCGGCGTGTTCGCCAAGGGGGGCGCCGAAGGCGTGATGGTCATGGTCGCGCCGAACGGCACCACGGTAGCTCTCAAGATGCTGGACGGCAGTGGCCGGGCCGCCACCGCCGTCGCCCTGCGGCTGCTGGAGCGCGGGGGCGCTCTCTCCGCGGCCGATGTGGCCGATGCGACATCGAAGCTTGCGCTGTCGGTCTCCGGCGGCGGGCAGGTCGTCGGGGCGATCCGCCCCGCCTTCTAGAGGCGCTCCCACCAGGAGCGGAAAGGATCACGCGATGAGGATCTCCGTCCCCACCGAGGTGAAGAACAACGAATACCGCGTGGCATTGACGCCCGCGGGCGTGCACGATCTCGCTCTGGCGGGCCATGAGGTCTTCGTCCAGCGCGGTGCCGGCGAAGGATCGTCGATGCCGGATGCCGAGTACGAAGCCGCCGGCGCCATCCTGCTCGACGAGGCCGCCGAGGTGTGGGCGCGCGCCGAGCTCCTGCTCAAGGTGAAAGAGCCGATCGCCGGAGAGTACGGCTTCTTCCGAGATGACCTCGTACTGTTCACCTATCTGCACCTCGCCGCAGACCGGCCCCTCACGGACCGCCTGGTCGCCGATCACGTGACGGCCATCGCTTACGAGACCGTCCAGCTCGCGGGCGGAGGTCTGCCGCTGCTCGCCCCGATGAGCGAGGTGGCCGGTCGCCTCGCGCCGACCGTCGGCGCGGCGACCCTCATGCGCTCGGCGGGAGGCCTCGGACTGCTGATGTCCGGCGTGCCCGGCACCCGGCCCGCGCGGGTCACGGTAATCGGCGGCGGCGTCGCCGGAGCGAACGCGGCTGTGGTCGCCGTCGGCCTCGGTGCCGATGTCACGGTCTTCGACACCAACGTGCAGCGCCTGCGCTACCTGGACGATCACTTCCAGGGGCGCGTCAAGACCGCGGCATCCAATCCCCTCGACCTCGACCGCGCGGTCGTGGACTCCGACCTGGTCATCGGCTCGGTTCTGATCCCGGGTGCGAAGGCGCCCAAGCTGGTCACGAACGACATGGTGGCGCGGATGAAGCCCGGCAGCGTACTGGTCGACATCGCGGTCGACCAGGGTGGCTGTTTCGAGGACACCCGGCCGACGACGCACGCCGATCCGACCTTCCCCGTGCACGGCAGCATCTTCTACTGCGTCGCGAACATGCCGGGCGCTGTGCCGAACACCTCCACCTCGGCCCTCACGAACGCGACGCTGCCCTACATCCGCCAGATCGTGCGGCGCGGGTGGAAGGACGCGTTGCGTGCGGATGCCGCGCTCGCGGCCGGGCTGAACACCATCGACGGCACGATTGTGAACCCGGGCGTCGCCACGGCGCACGAGCTCGACCTGGCGCCGCTCGAGGTCGCACTCGCCTGAGAGCGACGCCTCTCGGCGGAGAGTGCATGCAGGTGCGGCTCAGACGCCGCCGTCGACCGAGCGGACGTAGTCCGCGGGATCGTCGGGTACCAGGACGGGTGTGTCGCGGTTGAGGCTTTCGCCCCGGAAGAACGGCTTGGATCGCGGGAAGGCGAACCAGAGGAACATGAGAAGCACTCCGACGGCCAGAGCGCCGATCCCGAGCACGAAGGTGCCGCCGATGCCCAGGAGCACCGTGTAGCCGTAGTCGACCTGGTACATGTCGATGGCGGACTGCACGAAGGCGTAGGTGAGCATGAGTGCGCCCAGCAGCGGAAGCAGCCCCTTGTAGAAGAAGTTGCGCGCCGATGTGAACAACTCGTCGCGGAAGTACCAGACGCAGGCGTACCCCGTGATCGCGTAGTAGAACGCGATCGCCAGGCCCAGCGACAGGATCGAATCCTGCAGGATGTTGTCGCTGATCAGTGTCATGCCGATGTAGTAGAGGGAGGCCACGATCCCCATGACGAGCGTCGAGAACGAGGGTGTCTTGTACCGCGGGTGCACAGTCGCGAACCGCTTCGGAAGCGCCCGATAGGCGGCCATCGCCAGCGTGCCTCGCGCCGTGGGGAGGATCGTGGTCTGCGTCGATGAGATCGCGGAGATCATCACCGCGACCACGAGAACCCATCCCACCGGACCGAGCAGGCCGTCCTTGACCGCGAGGAAGAAGTCCTCGGCGTTCGCTTCGTTGCCGAGCCCCGTTCCGCTCTCGCCCAGTCCCGCGTACATCATCGCCGCGACCGTCACACCCACATACGTGATCAGCAGGATGACGGTGGTCAGCAGGGCTGCGCGGCCCGGGATGCGCTTGGGGTCCTTGGTCTCCTCGTTGAGTGCGAGGCACGTGTCCCAGCCCCAGTAGATGAACAGGGCCAGCAGGATCGCCTCGACGAAGCTGCTCCACTCGGTGAAGGCGAACGGGTTGAACCACGCCCAGTCGAACGGCGTCGGATCCGGCGCCGTTCCGGCGAAGAACTGCCACAGCGCCGCGACGACGAAGATCGCGAGGGCCAGGTACTGGATGCCGAGCAGGATGTTCTGGATGCGCTCGCCGATCTCCACCCCACGCCAGCTCACCCACGTCATCAGTCCGATGAACACCACGCCCGTGACGGTGACGAGCCAGACGTTGTCGGCCAGCAACGCGTCGTCGGGGTTTCGCACGATGCCGTCGACGAGCGCCCAGAAGTAGATGCCGGCGATCTGAGCGAGGTTCGCGAGGACCACCATGCCGGCGACGGCGACGCCCCATCCGCCGAGCCAGCCGACCCACGGGCCGAACGCCTTGGTCCCCCAGGTGAAGGCCGTTCCGCAGTCGGGCACCGCGTGATTCAGCTCCCGGTAGGCGAAGGCGATGAACAGCATCGGGATGAATGCGATCACGAACGCGATGGGCGCCTGAGCGCCGACGGCGAGGACGACGAATCCGAGGGTCGCAACGAGCGAGTACACCGGCGCGGTCGAAGCGAGTCCGATGACGGTGGAGCCCCACAAACCGAGCGTGCCGGCTGCGAGTCCTTTACCTTCGGGTCGGTCAAGGATTATCGGGGATGTGGCCACACTGCGAACGTATGGTGGCGGCATCCCCCGGTCAAGTGCGCCGCGTCCTAGGACGGCAGCGCAATGCGTTGCGGCGCTGCACCGCGATGCAACAGCCATGCCCGGGACAGACCGGGTGCGCAGTACGGCGGCATGGCTCGCTCGCCCGTGAGCACGCGCAGCTCGGAGGCACAGGAGGCGTCCACCACGAGGTCGTGATCGGAGCGCATCGCGGCCAGCGCACGCCAATGCCGCTGCCACTCATCGCCGTCCCCGGCGACGACGACGGGTGCGCCCGACCGATCGGTCTCGCCCGCGAATTCATCGAGCGACAGGATCCGGTTGCCGCCGAGCTCCCATGCCGTCAGCGCGGCTCGCGTGAAGGGCGAGCGACGCATCACGAAACCGGTCAGCGGATTGCGCGGATGCCACGGCTCGGCCGGTTGCGGCTGGGAACCGCCGTCGTGCGGGGTCGTCGCCACCTGGATCGCCCGCCCCTCCAGCCGGCCTCGCCCCGGCGGGGCGCCCGGTGACCAGTGGGCAGGATCACCACCGGCGGCGATGTGCTCGGAACGCGATGGCGTGGCCAGCACGAGGCGCGTCGGCAGGAGTTCCGCAAGACGGGCGACGGCGCCGCCGAGTCGCTGGGTCGAGGCGACGATCAGCACCTCGGCGGCGCCCGCGCTCCGGAGCACACGTTCGAGGCGCTCGACGAGCTCCCGCCCGTAGTCCGGCGGCAGCGAGGCGCACAGCGCGTCGAGATCGTCGAGGGCGACGAGTGTTCCGGGCGGCGGAATCCGATCGCTGAGGGCGGCAACGGCATCCCACCCGGCCTCCGCCTGTGCCGGAACCCAGACCACCCCGTTCGGCGCCTGCGCGGCGAGCGTCCGCAGGGCGGTCGACTTGCCGCTGCCTCCCGACCCGATCACGAGCACTCCCCGCCGTTGCACAGACACACCGACGGGGCGCTGCTGCTGCCTGTCGGGCTCGTCGGCGAGTCCGAGCAGCAGCGACCCATCGGCCTCGAGCGCCAGCGGCCGAAGGTCTGCGAGGTCGATCCGGTGCGGCAGGTCGGGCAGCCAAGGTCGCCGCGGTCGCGGTCCCGTCTCCGCGGCGGCGATCCCTCGCCGATCCGCGACCGAAGACAGCGCGATGCGGACTCGTCGCGGCGAGGGGTCGCTCGCCGTGCGCACGAGTGCGAGTCCGCGTCCACCCGGCCCGCCAGGCAGCGCGGCGGCCTGGTCGGTTCCGATGATCGCGCGGCTGTCGCTCGCGTCCGTCACCCGCAGGCTGATGCGCAGAGGACAGTTCGCCAGGAGGCTTTCGCGCACGACTCCGGAGGGTCTCTGCGTTCCCAGCACCAGGTGGATGCCCAGCGCACGGCCCCGCGCGGCGACGTCTGTGAACACCGCGTGAAGCTCGGGGTGCTCGGCCAGGAGGGCGGCGAATTCGTCGACGACGACGACCAGGCGCGGAAGCTCGACGCGCGGATCCTGGATGTCGCGGGCTCCGGCGCGGGCGAGCTCGGCTTCTCTCCACCGCACCTCCGCGCGCAGGCTCTCCAGCGCGCGCCGCGCGCCGGAACCGTCCAGGTCCGTCATGACGCCCGTCACGTGCGGTACCTCGGAGAGCGCGTCGAAGGCGGTGCCGCCCTTGAAGTCGGCCAGCAGGAAGCTGACGTCACGAGTGGTGTGGGTCGCGCACAGCGCCAGGATCCACGTGATCAGCAGCTCGGACTTGCCCGATCCGGTGACGCCGGCCACCACTGCGTGCGGCCCGTCGGCGATGAGGTCGACGAGGAACGGATCACCCGCCTCGACGCCGATGACCGCGGGCAGGCGACCGCGCATCGCGCTCGGGGCGCCTGCAAGCAGAGGTGCAAGGGTCACGGGCTCGGACGTGCCCGCGGCGTCCAGCAGGCGGACCGCGCGGGCGGCCAGCTCTGCGGCGAGGCCTTCCGCCTGGGTCGAGCCCACCGCTTCCACGGAGATGTCGCGCACCTCACCTCCGATGTCGACCGTGGCGCGACCGGGCGAGTGCACCGTGAGGACGACCGCGCAGCGCGGCGGCGGCTGGTCCGAAGCAGCCGCGCGCACGATCGAGATGTCCGCTCCGGGAGGGGGTTCCGCGGCTGTTCCCAGTGCGAGAGTCACGCCCGTGGCTGCACGCCGGTGGGGCAGGGCCTCCGCCCAGGCGTTCTCGCCGCGCAGCGGACCGATGATCCGCAGCTCACCCGGCGGGCGGACCATGCACAGCTGGAGCACGAGCGCCCGCATCGCCGCGGCCGCCGCCACCGGGCTGCCGGCGACCGCGATTCCGGCAGACGTCGGCACGACCACCGGCGCGTCGTCCAGGCGAGCCGCTCGCGCACGCAGGTTCTTCGACTCGGGGTCGTCACCGCCTCCGATCACACGGACAGCGCTCGCCTCGACGCCCGCGCCGACCACCAGGAGGTCGTCGCGACCGGGCGCGGACCGCCAGATGTCCCCATCGCGGGCGACGAACGCGGCGACGTTCGGATGCCGTGCCCATCGCCGTTCGCGCTCCGCGGTGTGACGCGCGCCGACCTCTCGGCTGACGCGCTCCCGGGCCGCGAGCGCTTTCGCGTTCGCCCGCTTGCGGTCGCGCCGCGCGCCGCGGCGGCCGTCGAGCATCGTCGCACCGGCGATCAGGGGTCCGAGGGCAGCCAGCCACAGCGCGAGCAGCGAACCGGTGACCAGCCACAGCACCACCGCTCCGACGACCGGAACGATCGAGGCGAGCAGGGGCAC
>NZ_DASUNI010000256.1:0-9179 GCF_036277215.1 Microbacterium sp.
ACAGCTACGGCGGGTACACGACCAACGTGCCGCTCGAGGACCTGCTCGACGGCAAGGCCTGGGTCGCGTTCGAGTTCGACGGCGAGCCGCTCGACCCCGAGCACGGCGGGCCCGCGCGGCTGCTCGTGCCGCACCTGTACTTCTGGAAGAGCGCGAAGTGGATCAACGGGCTCGTCACCATGCCGACGGACGACCCCGGATTCTGGGAGCAGAACGGGTACCACCTCCACGGCGACCCGTGGCAGGAGGAGCGGTACTGGTGAGCGCCCGCGCCTGCCCTGCGGTGCCGGTGTGAGTGCTCGGCGGCCGGCGTCGTGGCACGTCGCGACGGTCGTCTCGTCGCGCCTCGAGACGCCCACCGCCCGCCGCATCGAGCTCGACGCCCCGACCTGGCCGGGCAACGACGCCGGATCGCACCTCGACGTGCGTCTCACCGCACCGGACGGCTACCAGGCGACCCGGTCGTACTCGATAGCCTCCGCCGGAGACGGGACGCGGGTCGTGCTCGCCATCGACGAGCTCCCCGACGGGGAGGTATCGCCCTTCCTCGTGCACGACCTGCGCGCCGGCGACCAGCTCGAGCTGCACGGGCCACTCGGCGCCTTCTTCGTGTGGTCGCCGCCCGAGGCGGGTGAGGCAGCACGGCCGGTCCAGCTCATCGCCGGCGGGTCGGGCGTCGTGCCGCTGTACGCCATGGCCGCGGCGCACGCGGCGTCTTCCGACGGGACGGAATTCCGGCTGCTCTACTCGGTTCGGACTCCGGAAGACGTCTTCTTCCGCGAAGAGCTCACCGCGTTGGCGGCGGGGATGCCCGCTCTGGCGGTCGACTTCGTCTACACCCGCCGCACGCCGGATGGCTGGCCTACGCCGCCTGGCCGGGTCACCCGCGACCTGCTGGATGCCGCAACTCTGCCCGCGGCATCCGAGCCTCTGGTCTACGTGTGCGGCCCCACCCCCTTCGTCGAGGTGGTGGCCGGATGGCTGATCGACGCCGGCCACAAGCCGGGCGATGTGCGCACCGAACGATTCGGAGGTTCGTGATGGAAAAGCTGGATGGAAACGTGCTGGCGGGCCACCTCGCCGACGTCCTCGGCTGGGACGCGACCGCCGCAGACGCGCGCTGCATGCACTGCGGCAGGCACGGAGCGGTGGCGCTCGCGGTGGTGTACGCGTCGGCGATGGGCACCGTCGCGCGCTGCGCGCACTGCGACAGCGTTCTCGCGGTCTTCGTCGACGGCGACGACGGTCGCACCTGGTTCGGGATGCCGGGCATCACCGCCCTGGAAGTGACGAGCTGAGATGACCGACCTGCCTGTCTTCACGGTCGCGGACCTCGAGGCGGTCGCGGCATTCGACCAGGAGTCCTTCGACAACGACGATGCCGTCGCACTCGGCGTCATCGCCGTCGAGGTGATCCGCAAGCACGCCGCCGACCTCGCCGTGCGGATCGTGCTGCGCGGCGACGCGGTGTTCGTCGCGAAGCTGGGGAGAACCGGTCCGGGGAACGATCCGTGGCTCGCGGGAAAGGCGGCCGTCGCCGAGCGCTTCGCCGAGCCGTCCCTGCTGGTCCGCCGCCGGCACGAGGAGGCCGGTACGCCGTTCGCCGACCGGACGGACGTCGACCACGACGTCTTTCGCGCGCACGGCGGCTCGGTGCCCATTTTCGTCGGCGGCGCGGTCGTGGGCACGATCACGATGTCGGGCGAGCCGGACGTCGTGGACCACGCCGTCGTCGCCGAGGCGATTCGGCGCTACCGCAGATCGCGGTGAGGATCGCGGACTGGATACGTCCGCGACCCTTCGTATCCTGGCCGCAGCACTGGAAGAACGACCCCGAGGAAAGGCAGGAGCCCATGGACTGGAAGATCGAACTCATCTTCGTGCCGGTCACGGATGTCGACCGGGCGAAGGAGTTCTACGAGAGGATCGGCTTCCACCCCGATCACGACCAGGTGCCGTACGAAGGCATGAGATTCGTGCAGATGACCCCGCCCGGGTCGGCGTGCTCGATCGCCTTCGGAACGAACATCGGGCTCGGGCTCGAACCGGGCAAGCAGGACACGATCCAGGTCGTGGTGCCGGACGCCGACGAAGCCCTCGCCCACCTCGGGTCGGTCGGGGCCGAGGCGAACGGCGTCGACGAGCAGGCATGGGGCCGATTCGTGACCTTCGACGATCCCGACGGGAACACCTGGACACTGCAGGAGTTGCCCCCGCGCGATTGAGCGCGCTCCCGGATTCGGCGGTCGGCCGCCTAGGCTGAGCCGATGCGCGAGTTCGTTCGAGGGGTGACCCTGCTGGGGGGCGGCTTCGCATACTGGCGACGCAGACCCGGGCTGATGGCTCTGGGCCTGATCCCGGCCGCGATCGTGGGACTGCTGTTCCTGGGCGGCCTCGTCGCGCTCGGCCTCACGCTGCCGTCGATCACCGTCGCGATCACCCCCTTCGCCGAGGGATGGGGCGTGTGGGCGACGGTCATCCGCGTCACGATCGGCACCGCGATGCTCGGCGCGGCCCTGGTGCTGGTCGCGATCTCCTTCACCGCCCTGACGCTGACGGTCGGCGAGCCGTTTTACGACCGGATCTGGCAATCCGTCGAACGCGATCTCGGGGGCGGCGAGACCGACGTCGGATACAGCTTCTGGCGATCCGTCGCGGACGGCATCTGGCTGTTCGTGCGCGGCGTGGCGATCGCCGTCGTCGCCGCACTGCTCGGGCTGATCCCCGCCGTGGGCGGTGTGCTGGGCACCGTCTTCGCGGTGACGTTCACCGGGTGGCTGCTCGCCGACGAGCTGTCGTCGCGGGCGCTGAGCGGGCGCGGCCTCGATCCCGCGACCCGTCGCCGGCTTCTGAAGGGCCATCGCGCGCGCGTTCTCGGGTTCGGCGTCGCGACGCAGCTGTGCTTCATGATCCCCCTCGGCGCGGTCGTGACGATGCCGGCCGCCGTCGCCGGATCGACGGCACTCGCGCGTTCGTTGCTCACCCCCGCGCCTCCCCCCGGATGATCCGGGTCTGCGTACCGGAACGACGCCTCGGCGTGCAGAAGGGGCGCCGCGCGAAGCGACGCCCCTTCCGGTCGGGCTGAGGTCAGGCGGCGGCAGCGAGCGCGTGCCGACTCGCCACGACGATCGCGCCGTCGAACGCATCGACCGTCACCGCGCCACCGTCGACCAGCTCGCCGTTCACGAACAGGTCGGCGATCCGGTCGTCCACCTCGCGCTGAATGAGCCGACGAAGAGGGCGGGCGCCGTACTCCGGCTGGTAGCCGTTCTCGACCAGCCAGTCGAGCGCGGCATCCGTCGTCTCGAGTGAGACCTCGCGCCCCTCGAGGCGACGCACGGTGGCGCCGAGCATCAGCCGCACGATCTCGCGCAGCTGCTCGCGATCGAGCTTGCGGAAGAGCACGACCTCGTCGATCCGATTGAGGAACTCGGGACGCATGGCCTCGCGGAGCTTGCCCATCACCCGATCGCGCAGGTCCTTCTCGCTGCCGAACCCCGTCTCGCCGCCACCGTCCGCGATGAAGCCGATCGCTCCGGATCGCGACGCGAGGAACTCGCTGCCGATGTTCGAGGTCATGACGATCACCGTGTTGCGGAAGTCGACCGTGCGGCCCTGGCCGTCGGTGAGCCGGCCGTCGTCGAGCACCTGCAGCAGCAGGTTGAACACATCGGGGTGCGCCTTCTCGATCTCGTCGAACAGGACGATCGAGTACGGGTTGCGGCGCACGCGCTCGGTCAGCTGTCCGGCCTCGTCGTATCCGACGTATCCCGGAGGGGCGCCCACCAGGCGCGACACCGTGTGCCGCTCGCCGAATTCGCTCATGTCGAAGCGGATGACGGCGCTCTCATCCTCGAAGAGGCTGGCCGCGAGTGCCTTGGCGAGCTCGGTCTTGCCCACTCCGGTCGGGCCGAGGAACAGGAATGAGCCGACCGGTCGGTGCGCATCGCCCATGCCGGTGCGGTTGCGGCGCACGGCCTTGGCGACGGCGGTGACCGCGTCGTCCTGCCCGATCACCCGAGCGTGCAGCTCATCCTCGAGAGCGCCGAGACGCTCCCGCTCCGATTCGGTGAGCCGCTTGACCGGGATGCCGGTGGCCCGGCTGATGACGGCGGCGATCTCGGGCTCGTCCACCAGGGCCGACGGGTCAGGGCGCGACGTCGCCTCGTCCAGACGCGACTGCACGTCGGAGATCTGGTCGCGGATGCGCGATGCCTCCTCGTACTTCTCAGCGCCGACGGCGGCGTTCTTGTCGGCCTCCAGCTCGGCGAGGCGGGTGAGCAGGCCGGAGACGTCCACCTTCACACCCAGCCGCAGACGCAGACGCGCTCCGGCCTGATCGATGAGGTCGATCGCCTTGTCAGGCAGGACGCGCTCGGACAGGTACCGATCGCTCAGCTCGACGGCCGCGCGCAGCGCGTCGTCCGTGAAGGCGACGCCGTGGTGCTCCTCGTACGCCGGGCGCAGCCCACGCAGGATCAGCACGGCATCCTCGATGCTCGGCTCCCCCACACGCACCGGCTGGAAGCGCCGCTCCAGCGCGGGGTCCTTCTCGATGACGCGGTACTCCTTGAGTGTCGTCGCACCGACCAGATGCAGGTCGCCTCGGGCGAGGCGCGGCTTGAGGATGTTTCCGGCATCCATCGATCCCTCACCACCACCGCCGGCTCCGACGACCGTGTGCACCTCGTCGATGAACAGGATCAGCTCGCCGGCGCGGGCGGATACCTCGTCCATGGTCGCCGTCAGGCGCTCCTCGAAGTCGCCGCGGTAGCGGGTGCCGGCGAGCATCGCGGGCAGGTCGAGAGCGATCACGCGCTTGTCGCGCAACTGCTCGGGCACCGCCTCGGCCACGATGGCCTGCGCGAGTCCCTCGACGATCGCCGTCTTTCCAACGCCCGCCTCACCGACCAGCACGGGGTTGTTCTTCGTGCGGCGGCTGAGGATCTCGATGGTCTGCTCGATCTCGTCCTCGCGCCCGATCACGGGGTCGAGCGATCCCTGACGCGCCAGCGCGGTCAGGTCGGTGCCGAAGCGATCCAGCATCGGAGTCTCGGATGCCGCGGCATCCGGTGCCTGCTCGGTCGCGGTCGCGCCGGTCGGCGTGACGGTCTCGCGCGCCCCGTGCAGGAGCGCGTCTGCGGTCACGCCCGCCTGAGCCAGGATCTGGCCCGCCGGGGAGTCCTGACCCAGGACCAGCGCGAAGAACAGGTGCTCGGGATCGACATACGTCGACCCTGACGAGCGTGCGACCTGGAACGCGTGGAAGAGCGCGCGCTGAACGGACGGCGTGATCACCGCACCATCAACGTCGGCAGGGTCGGATGCCTGGGGCAGCCGCTGCTCGACGGCGCGGGCGATCGCGGCCGCATCGGCGCCGAGGCGCTCGACGGCGTCCTTGGCCGGAGACGCGCCCACCAGGATCCGCAGAACGTGCAGCGCGTCGAGCTCCCGCTGGCCGCGCTGGAGCGCGAAGGCCCCCGCCTGTTGCAGGAACTCCTGCGTGCGCATGCTGAGGAAGCGCGTCAGGTCGATCGACCGCGACGCGCGAGCGCGCTCACCGTCGAGGTAGCGCGCCAGGAACTCGTCGAAGGCGCTCGTGCCGTTCTCGCCGTCCTGAGGGGTGAAGTCTTCGGGCATTTTCTTCGAATCTCTTTTCGTCAAACTTGAGTCCGTCCGTGTCAAGTTTAGGCACTTGAGTGAACTCGTATCAAGTTCAACGACGCAGCGTCGGGCGTATTCCCAGTCGGTTTCCAAGCACGGGTGTCCGTCGGTAGCATCACGAGGAGTCCTCGAAAGCCCCCGACTGAGGAGCACCTCCTGTGGCCGAATCCTCCGAGTTCATCGACGCCGGCGTCCCACCAAGCGGAAACGGATGCGTCGAGTGCGACGAGAACGGCGGGTGGTGGGTCCACCTGCGTCGATGCGCGCTGTGCGGACACGTCGGATGCTGCGACGAATCGCTGCTCAAACACGCCACGCGGCACTTCGAGGCGACCGGGCACCGCGTCATCCGGACGTACGAGCCGGGCGAGGAGTGGTTCTTCGACTACCTGACCGGCGCGTTCTCGTTCGGACCTCGGCTCGCGCCGCCCCAGAGCCACCCCACGGAGCAATCGGTGCCGGGTCCGGCGGACCGTCTTCCCGCAAACTGGGAGGACCTCCTCGCGGAGGACCGCGATCGCAGCTGATCCGGCGGGTCAGCCATCGGACTCAGCCGGGCCGAACAGCGTCCACTGCCCGTCGGTGCACTCGTAGAAGGCGACCACCTCGGTGTCGATGTAGATGTCGCCGTTCGCCTCGCAGGTCTGGTCGTCGGGTGCGCCGAGGCCCAGCGAGAGCTGCGTGCCCGGAGCTCCCGGCGCGCCGGACGCGCCGGTCGCCCCGGTCTCTCCGGTGGCCCCGGTTTCGCCCGTTGCGCCGGTCTCCCCCGCCGGGCCGGTCTCGCCGGTCAGGTTCGCAGCCGCCGAGGCGCGGATGTTGCCGACCTTGACCCACTCGCCGTCCTGGAAGAGGTAGACGTCCGACGTCGAGAAGTCGATGTAGATCTCGCCCTCATAACCCTTACCTGCTTCCGGGACGCCGTCTCCTGCTCGCACAGCCGCACCCGCGGGAAGGATCTCTTCCAGCGCTTCTTCGTAGTCCTCGGAGGGGGGTGGAGGCGTCGTGGCGTCCGGGGTCGCGACCGGCGCCGCCGTCTCGGGCTCGTCGATCGAACGAGCGAGCGTCGCTCCGAGGAACGAAGCGACGAACGACAGGACGACGACCGCGATGCCGATCCAGATGAGGGCGGTGCGGCTGACACCGGCACTCGCGGGCATCGCAACACCACCTGTGGGCGTGCCCGCGGGAGGGCGCGTGATCGGCGGTGTCCTCGGCGTGTTCTGACCATCGCTCATGGGTGGAATCCCTCGATTCGACACTCTGCCGCCGCGGTGGCTCTGCAGGGGTGGCGACGACGCGCCCAGTCTAGGAACGCGGTGCCTCGGTCGCCCTCACCCTCATCGAATGATCTGCCGGGCGCGACCGCTCTTCGCCGGCCACGGTCCGCCTCACCGGCGGATGATCACGCGGCCGGGCGGTACACCGTCCCCTGGGCTCGGTCCTCCGCCTCGGCCGCGTCACTCTCACCGCACAATGCCGCCTCCAGGAGCGAGGGGTATTGCCGGCCGCAGGATTCGCATTCACTCATCTCACACCTCGTTCGTCGCATCCAACGCAAAAGGCCGCGCCCGGCATCAGGGCGCGACCTTTCGTCGGAGCCTAGCCCCGGCGTATTACGGCGAGAGACACGAAATGTGAAGAAACGGCCCGTCGATCCACTCGCCCTCCGCCCCTGGCGGTAACAGATCAGGGCTGAGCTACCAGAACGCCGCCACGGTGATCGCGAGCATGGCCCCGGTGATGGCCGGCCAGTAGAGGATGCGCGCCCAGGCGTTTCCGTACTTGAACAGCCCGAGCTGGGGCCGCGCGACCAGCAGCACGGAGTTCATCGCGACGGCGACGATCGCGAAGTAGGTGATGACATGCAGGCCCTCGAGATAGACGAAGCTGGGCCAGCGCACCTCGTTCCGCAGCGCGTTCTGGGAGACGAGCACCGCGAAGACGTATGCGGCGCAGGTGAACAGCACCGCGCCCGGCCGCACGCCGAACTGCTCGAGCCGTTTCGAGTTGCGTCCGATCACCATGACGATGACGAACAGCTGCAGCAGGATGATGAACGGCGCGATGCCCTGCGAAAAAAGCGGTCCGAGCAGATATCGCTCGGCGTGGATGGTGAAGTACAGCTCCGGCTTCGGAACGAACTGGTAGTTCTGGATGCCGAAGTCGGCGTTATAGGTGGCGAGCCGATAGCTGAAGTAGCTCTCCTCGATCTTCCAGTTCTCGAGCACCACGATCGGGTCGACACCGGGAAGCGTCGTCGGGTTCGTATCCACATACGCGGCGATGTCCGGCACCAGGAAGATGTTCTGCTCGAAGTCGACCGACCACATCCGCAGCCAGATCTCCTGCCGGTCGAGCGGGTACTTGCCGTAGTCGAACTGCTCGCGCAGCGTGGTCTTGAAGTTCCATCCGACCAGCACCTCGTCGCCCTGCACGGCCTCGTACACCTTGGAGAAGTTAGTGGTCTCGGCCTCAGGGAAGACCACGCCCCGGTCGACGTCCTCGCGGTCGAGGGGGTAGAGCTGCCACAGGTACCCCGCCGCCTGCAGGGTGTAGGGGCCCTTGAACTCGAGGGACTGGATCATGACGCCGGTCGGGATGTAGGTGGGCACCCCGGCGCCAGGCCCGGTGTCGACATTGGCGTCGTTGAACGCGTCGACCTGAGACTGGGTGGTGACGCGGGTCTCCTCAGGCGCGTCCTGGTATGGCAATTCCTGGCGGCCGACCCAGACGGCGGAGATGACGACGACGCAGAGCACCGAGAACACGGCGGCGAGCCAGCCGGCGACAGTCATCCATGCCGGCCGCGGTAGCTCTGGAGTCTCCTCGTCGGCGACGTCAGAGCGCGGCGCCTTCTCGGCCCCCTTGACCGCCTTGGCCATGTCCCCTGTATACCCGATTCGAGGGCCACGCATGCCTCGGCGCCGTCGATAGAGTGCGTTCCCTGGCAACGGACATCCACCTCTACATCGGTCCGGCGACGGCATACAAGAAGTTCCGGTTCACAGACCGGAATGCGTGGGATGCCGTTCGCTCTCAGATTCTGTCCGCGATGAACGCCGGCAAGGGCACTATCGAAATCGCCTGGAAGGGCGAGACCATCGTTTATGTGTACAGCCCGTACCTCATGGTGACGTGGATCGAGAAGGCCACAGAATGAAGACGCGCGCATCGCGGAGGAGGCGTGGGTGATATGGGGCGACGGTATGAGTTCTCGGGTGGTTTCCCAAGCGAGGAGACCATCGCGTCGCCTCTTCAGGCGAGCTGCAAGTACTCGACGAGCCCTTCGTCGAGGCGCCGGCGTATGTGGCCGGCTTCTGGCTGATCGAGCGGCCCACGAGGCCGAGGCGGTCGAATGGACCATCAGAGTGGCAACAGCGTTGCAAGGTCGCATCGAGGTGCGCGCGCTGCAGGGACGAACCGGGGGCCTAGCAACACGTTCGGCAGGCCGAGGGCTGTAGCGCCCCTCTACGTGGGCGTGTAACGTGCCGATCGTCGTGATAGGCGGCCTTCCC
>NZ_DASUNI010000257.1:0-4801 GCF_036277215.1 Microbacterium sp.
GTCGCCGAGAGTGTCGCGCTGACGAGGTCGACGATCGAATCCTGCAGCCACGCCGTGTACTGGTGGACCAGATCGAAGTCGACGAGGTCGTATGCGATGAACGGATCGAGGGACTCACCGACGACGGGACCGTTGTGCGTGTGGGTGGCCACAAGGACGACATCCGATGACGCCCAGTCCGCCAGCTCGATCAGCCTCGGTCGCAGGCCCTGGTGCACGCTGCGGGGGATACCCAGAATGTCGACCGACACGATCGCGTGGGGAGCACCGTCGTCCCAGAGCACGACGCACCGGGCGAAGAGCGGGCCCGAATGCGGTGAGTCGCTGGCGACCGTGCGCAGGGCGGATTGCACCCCGTAACCCGCCATGTACGGGTTCGCTCCCGGCCTGGGCGTGATGTCGGTCTTCGCCGTCGCGATCTGAAAGCTCATCGACCGTCCCCTTCCGGGTGGCTCGTGCGACCCTGCGCTGTCCGACCTGTCGGATGCTGGTTGGTCAGACTGTACTGCCGCAAAGGAGGTGGACGCCGAGCACGATGACCGCGATTCCGACGATCAGATCGGTGCAGGTCGCCGGAATCGCTAGATCCCGACCGCCATGTCGGTGAAGCGCGAGAAGTGACCCTGGAAGGCGACCGTGATCGTGTCGGTCGGTCCGTTGCGGTGCTTGGCGACGATGAGGTCGGCCTCTCCCGCGCGGGGGCTGTCCTTCTCATAGGCGGACTCGCGATGAAGCAGGACCACCATGTCGGCATCCTGCTCGATCGATCCTGACTCGCGGAGGTCGGACAGAGCGGGCTTCTTGTCGGCCCGCTGCTCCGGACCACGGTTCAGCTGCGACAGCGCGATGACCGGAACCTGCAGCTCCTTCGCAAGCAGCTTCAGCGCACGCGAGAACTCGCTCACCTCTTGCTGACGCGACTCGACGCGCTTTCCGCTGGTCATGAGCTGGAGGTAGTCGATGATGACCATCTTCAGCCCCTGGCGCTGCTTGAGGCGGCGGCACTTCGCGCGGATCTCGACCAGCGTCATGTTGGGGCTGTCGTCGATGAACAACGGTGCATCGTTGATCCGGCCGCGCGTCGACGCGATCGTGGTCCAGTCGCGGGAGTCGAGCGTTCCTTTGCGCATGTTCTGCAAGGGCACCGCCCCCTCTGCACTCATCAGACGCATCGCGATCTCGCTGCGACCCATCTCCAGCGAGAAGAGGATCGTGGGGAAGTTGTGCTTGATCGCAGCGGACCGCGCGAAGTCCAGCGCGAGGGTCGACTTACCCATCGCGGGCCGAGCGGCGATGATGATCATCTGCCCGGCGTGGAGTCCGTTGGTCAGTTGGTCCAGACCCGAGAAACCGGTGGGGATGCCTGTCATCAGGCCGTCTCGTCCGCGCGCAGCTTCGATCTCGTCGACCGCAGCGCTCACGGCGACTTCGAGCGGCACGTAGTCTTCGGCGGCATCGGCCCCGGTCACACCGTAGATCTCGGCCTGCGCATTGTTGACCAGATCGAGGGCTTCGCCCTGGCCGGAGTAGCCCATCTGCACGATGCGCGTACCCGCGTCGACGAGCCGGCGCAGAAGCGCGCGCTCCGAGACGATCGACGCGTAATAGCCCGCGTTCGCCGCGGTCGGCACGATCGAGGTGAGTGTGTGCAGGTAATCGGCGCCCCCCGCGCGCTGCAGCTCGCCTGACTTGATCAGCTCGTCGGTGACCGCAACGACATCGGTCGGCTCGCCGTGCGAATAGAGCGTGAGCACGGCCTCGAAGATGAGCTCGTGCTTGGGAACGTAGAAGTCACCCCCGCGCAGCGTTTCGATGACGTCCGCGACCGCATCCTTCGACAGGAGCATGCCGCCGAGCGCGCTCTGCTCGGCCAGGAGGTCGTGCGGCGGGGTGCGCTCGTGCTCACGGCGCGCTCCACCGAGCCGTTCGTCCGAGATGTCGGCAATCGACATTTGCACTGTCCTCCACGTCTTCGGCCACGGCAAAGCTGCATCCCGGGGGGTTCGCCTGCGCGCGGACGCACTCCAGTAGGACGAGATCGGATGCCCCGGCATCCCTCTCGTCCGACCTCAGCAGAACACGAACCCCAGACACCGTCTGCGTTGACGTGCGATGCGCCGATCCCCCCGTGGGCCGCACCCCACGCTAGAGAGCGGCTTTCCGACTTGCAACAGCACTTGTGGATAAGTCTGTGGAGAGCCTGCGCGAAACGCCGACAAGCCTGTGCACAACGTCTGTGGAGAAGTGCGCGCCTCACCCGGTTATTTGTCGCTTTACGGCCTCTGACCTGCTATTCAGTGATCCACTGCTTGTGAATTGAGATGTGCTTGAAGTCACAGTTGAAGGTTGCCGCCGGCCGTGGATACCTGTGCACAATTCCTGGCTGCATTTCGCATTCTTCACATATCCGGTATACACGGCCCGCTGCGTGGGCTAGCGTCAGGGCTCCAGGCACCCCTCAGTACTCCGGTTTTCGTTCGAAAACGGATTGACGTCCGTCGTCGCTAGGAGGTGAACGTGGACACCGCACACTCGCAGCACCTGTCGAGAATTTCCAGGATGCTGCTCGCAGGAATCGGCGTCGCGTTCGCGTGGGTGCTGCTTTCGATCCTCCTCAACCTCTCCGTCCCGCAGGCTCACGCCGCGGACGGCCTGCTCGGCGACACCGTCGAGACGGTTGCCCCGGTGACCGAGCCCGTCACCGAAGTCGCTGCACCCGTCACCGAACCTGTGGCAGAAGCCGCCGCCCCGGTGACTCAGCCCGTGGCCGAAGCCGCTGCGCCCGTCACCGAGCCCGTCGCGCAGACCGCAGCTCCTGTCACGCAGCCCGTGGCGGAGACCGCCGCGCCCGTCGCCGAGCCTGTCGCGCAGGCGGCAGCTCCGGTCGCTCAGACGGCAGCTCCCGTCGTAGAGCCCGTCGCGAAGACGGTTGCACCGGTCGGTGAGGCGGCCGCGCCTGTGGCCAAGCCGGTCGCGAAGACCGTGGCGCCTGTGGCCCAGACGGTTGCTCCCGCGACTCAGCCCGTCTCGAAGACCGTCGCTCCTGTCACGTCGACCGTCGCTCCCGTCACTCAGACCGTCGGACAGACCGTTGCTCCCGTGGCCAAGACCGTGGCTCCCGTGGTCGCAACCGTCGGGCAGACCGTCGCCCCCATCTCCGACCCGGTCCTCGCGACCGTTGCCCCGGTGGTTGGAACGGTCGCGGACTCGGCTTCGTCGTTTCCGGTTGCGCCGGTCGTCACCTCTGTGGTCGACACGGTCGGCGGGATCCCCCAGAACGGGGTCGTGACGCCGATCCTCAATCCCACCCTGGGCGTGGTGGAGACCGTGCCGGTGGTGGGCGGCGTCGTCACCGACCTGGGACTGGACACCGCGGCATCCGGCGCCGGGTCGAGCGTGGATGGGGTTCTGCAGGGCGGCGCCACGGTAGTGGTCGGCACGGCATCCGGCGCCATCGACAAGTCCGGCCGCATCGTCACCGTTGCGCCTGTGTCGCCGCTGACCGGCGTGCCTGCCGTCGGAGCGGCCCTGCACGGCGCGCCGGCCGCTACGACCGCCAGTGCGCTTCGCGCGGCCGCCGGCAGCCCGTGGGAGACGCTGGCCCGCGCCGCGTTCCTCAGCGGCGCAGCAGCCTGGCACGCGCTGACGTCTGATCTGTCCGCGGCGCTCACGTCGCCCGACACCGCCTTCGTGAGCAGCTGGGCTGCCACAGGAATCTTCGCTCTTCTCCGCTCTGTCGCACAGGCGGACTCCTCTCTAGTTGGACCCGGCGGTGCGGGTCCCGGCGCGTGGGTGCTGGTCGCCCTCGGTCTTGTCGTCGCATACCGTGCCTGGGTGCGTCGTACGGGACTCGAGAACGACGTAGCCCCGGCCGCGCCCGTTCTGTCCACCGACGTCTCTCCCGACTGATCGGATCCTCGTCGTCGCTCTGACGACGGAGAATCTCGCGCGTTTCTGCGCGCATCCGATCATTCATCACATCTCAAGGAGAGATCATGCACACCTTCATCAAGCGCGCCCTCTTGGGTACGCTTCTCGCCGGCGGCTTGACGCTGCTGAGCGCGACGGTCGCGAACGCGGCCGAGACGACCGGGGAAGACGGACTCCTGTCCGGCAACCAAGCCCTCGTCCAAGTCACGGCGCCGGTCACCGTCGCCGACAACGCGACATCGGTCGTAGGCGACAGCACGTCGCTCACGGCGCCGGCGGCACCCGCCGGGGCACCTCCGGCGGCTGCTGCAGCGGAACCCACCACGAGCGGCGAAGGCGGCATCGCGTCCGGCAATCAAGTGGTCGTGGATGTCGAGGCCCCGATCGACGTGACGGGCAACGCCGTCTCCGGCATCGGTGACAGCACCGCCGTCACCACGGCTCCGGCTCCGCCCGCCGCAACGACGGCGCCGGCGGCCCCAGCGACGTCGACAGCGCCGACCACATCCGGTGAGGACGGGATCCTCAGCGGCAACCAGGTGGTCGGCTCCGTGAACGCACCCGTGGACGTCTCCCGCAACGCCGTCTCCGGCATCGGAGACAGCACCGTCGTCCGCAGCGGATCGGGCGGAACCAACGGAACCAGCACGCCTGGTGGTTCCGGCGGCATCGCCCCGATCACCTCGGGAGAGGACGGAATCGCCAGCGGAAACCAGATCATCCCGGTGATCACCGCACCCGTGAACGTCTCGGGCAACGCCGTCTCCGGCATCGGAGACAGCACCGTCGTCCGCGGCGGATCGGGCGGAACCAACGGAACCAGCACGCCTGGTGGTTCCGGCGGCATCGCCCCGATCACCTCGGGAGAGGA
>NZ_DASUNI010000258.1:0-22426 GCF_036277215.1 Microbacterium sp.
GGCATCCGAGTCTGCATCGGGGATCACAGACGAGAGCAGGGTGAACACCGTCACCGCCGCGACGATGCCGAGCACCCAACCGAGCAGAAAACCGATGCTCGTGCCCTTGGCCTTCGGCGAGAGCAGCAGGAGGATCACGGCGATGATCGGGATCGGGCTGATCGCGATCCCGATCGCGAGCGGAAGGATGTCGCCGATGACGCTGCCCACTATGGTCCTCTCGTCGTGCCTCCGCGTCGGCGCTGCCTCGCCGCCGCGCATCTACGAGCGCATCACGCGGGCGGAAGAGGTCCCGCGGAGCCCATGCGAATAACCTAGCGATCATGGAGCAGTCCGCCCGACCCGCGCGTCCGCAGAGCGAGGCGCACGAGCTGGTCGCCGTCATCCTGCTGTCGCTGGTCGCAGTGCTGACGGCGTGGTGCGGTTTCGAGGCCTCGAAGTGGGGCGGCGACTCGTCGGTGGCGTTCAGCGAAGCATCCGCCGCTCGGATCGAGGCAGCGGACTTCGACAGTCAGGCGCGCGACGCCCGCGGCTTCGACCTCGCGGTGTACTCGCAGTGGGTCGTGGCCCAGGCGGGCGGCGACACCGCCCTGGCCGCGTACATCGAGGATCGCTTCTCGCCCGAGTTCGCCGTCGCTTTCGATGCGTGGGTGGCGGACGGTCAGCGCGAGACCGGGCCGTTCAAAATGCCTGAGTATGTCCCGCCTGGGACGGAGCAGGCGGCGGAGGCCACGGCGCGCGCTGATGCCAGCACGAAGGACGCACTCGACTTCAACGAGAAGGGCGACAACTACTCGCTCATGACAGTGATGTTCGCGCTGGTGCTGTTCCTCGCGGCGATCGCGCAGCGCGGCACGTCGGTGATCGCCACGCGGATCGTCCTCGGCCTCGCCGGAACGCTCGCCCTGATCGGCCTGGTCGTGCTGTTCACGTTCCCGATCCGCGTCTGACGGTCGGGCGTCTGCGTCTGCGTCGGCGTCGGCGTCGCGGTTCGCGAACGTCAGGGGGTGACGATGTCGAACGCGGGATCGCCTGATTCCAGAACGCGCAGGAGCGAGGCCAGCTGCGAGGCGTCGCCGGTGACATCGATCCCCGGCGAGTCGTCATCACCGGCCATCAGCGCCAGCAGCCGGCCCTTCGTCAGCGAGACGGATGCATTCGCGTGGGGGTCGGCATCCGCTCTGCGATGGATGAGCACGCCGTTGCGCAGGGTGACGCGGTACGTCTGTTCGAGATCGGTGAAGACGACGTTGATCGACAGGTCGAGGTCCCAGGCCTTCGGGCCGTTGACCGAGACGGCGATGGCATCCAGCAGCTGCTCCGGCGTCAGTTGGGTGACGATGGCCGGCGCGGCCGGGATCGTCGGCGTGCCGAAGTTGCCGTCCCGGAGCTCCGTCGCACCGGAGAGGAAGAAGTTGCGCCACGTGCCGTTCTCCGCGCCGTAGCCCAGCTGCTCGAGCGTGTCGGCGTAGAGCTCGCGGGCGGCGGCATGGTTCTCGTCGGTGAAGACCGCGTGGTCGAGCAGCGTCGCCGCCCAGCGCAGGTCGCCCGCGTCGAATGCCTCCTGCGCCAGTTCGACGACGCGGTCGATCCCGCCGATCGCCGCCACGTACCGCTGCGCCTGCTCAGCCGGCGGGTGCGGCCACAGCCGGGCCGGGTTCGCATCGAACCAGCCCATGTAGCGCTGGTAGATCGCCTTGACGTTGTGGCTGACCGACCCGTAGTAGCCGTGCGTGCTCCAGGCACGCTCCAGCGCCGGCGGCAGTTCGATCATCTCGGCGATCTCGGCTCCCTGGTACCCCTGGTTGAGCAGCCGCAAAGTCTGGTCATGGAGGTAGGCGTAGAGATCGCGTTGGGTCGACAGGTATTCGACGACGCGCTCGCTTGTCCAGGTCGGCCAGTGGTGCGAGGCGAAGGCGACGTCGGCACGAGCGCCGAACATGTCGATCGCCTCGGTCAGGTATGTCGACCACACGTGCGGATCGCGCACGAGCGCACCGCGGAGGGTGAGGAGATTGTGCAGAGTGTGGGTCGCATTCTCGGCCATGCAGAGCGCGCGGTACTTCGGGAAGTAGAAGTGCATCTCGGCCGGGGCTTCAGTCCCGGGGGCCATCTGGAACTCGATCTCGACGCCGTCCACGGTGTGGGTCTCGCCCGTCCTGCGGATGTGATGCGTCGGGACGATCAGCCCGACCTCGCCGCTCGAGGTGGTCTGGCCCAGCCCCGCGCCGACCTGGCCCTGCGGTCCCCTCGCGAGGGCGGCGCCGTACATGTATCCGGCGCGCCTGCCCATCGCCGTTCCCGCATATACGTTCTCAGCGACCGCGTGCTCGACGAACCCCTCGGGCGCGATCACCTGCACCTTCCCCGCGGCGGCATCCGCTTCGCTGGTGACCCCGAAGACGCCGCCGAAGTGGTCGATGTGACTGTGCGTGTAGATGACCGCGATCACGTCCCGTGGCCCGCGGTGCTGCCGGTAGAGCGCGAGCGCGGCAGCGGCCGTCTCGGTAGAGATCAGCGGGTCGATCACGATCACGCCGGTGTCGCCCTCGACGAACGTGATGTTCGACAGGTCCAGACCCCGCACCTGGTAGACGCCCTCGACCACCTCGTAGAGTCCCTGCTTCGCGACCAGCTGCGATTGGCGCCACAGGCTCGGATGGACGGATGCCGGAGTCTCACCTTCCAGGAAGGCGTATCCGTCGTTGTCCCAGACGACGCGCCCGTCCGCGGCGCGCACGACGCCCGGCTCGAGGGCTGCGATGAACCCGCGGTCGGCATCCTCGAAATCCTGAGTGTCGTTGAGGGGCAGAGCGCGCGCCTGTGCGGCGTTCGCCTTCTGGATGGCGGGCGTGACGGGCTTGTTGTGCATGGGCGCCTTTCTCTGGGAGGCGTCTCTCCGACGAGGTGCGACGGCATGCGCCGCGGCAACGGGACACCGGTTCGGTGCCTACAGACCCAGTTGCGCCTGAAGACGGCCGGAGTCGATCGCGGCGATGAACGCCTGATAGTCCGCATCGTTCTGATCGGCGTAGGCTTCGGCGAAGTCGGCGATTGATTCCTCGAACGTGCCCGACTTGCCGAGGTAGGCGGCGATCGCGACGCGGTCGCCGGATCGGGCATGCGCCCGCGCGAGGGTCTCGCCGCACACGCGCGCGTAGAGCAGCGCTCCACGGGGAACCATCACCTCGGGGTCGAGTGACCCCTTCCAATCGTGCAGCTGTCTCAGATAGAAGTCCCGCTTCACGCCGTCGATGCCCTTCACGCGCTCCCACCCCAGGAAGATGTCGCTGGAGGCCTGCATGAGCCGCTGCCCGCGTACGACCCGCTCACCGCTGTTATCGAATTCACTGGCCCCGAGGAAGCGCTCGAGTACCGACGTCTGGGCCTCCTTGGCTTGGATGAACAGCGGATCGGCGTCATCGCGGCCGGTCAGCAGAACGATCCACGCGCGCGTGCCCACGCTGCCGACCCCCACCACTTTCCGCGCCATGTGCACGTACGTGTATTCCGAGATGGGGTGGCGCCCGGGTCGGAGCGTCTCGCGGTACGAGACGAGCAGCGCCTGCATCCACTTCTGGATGTCGTCCGCGCTCTGCCCGTCGGCGAGGTCCTCAACGGGCACGATGAGCGGCGGATCCGCGATGATGCGCATCCGGCCGTCCTCGGTGGTCACGAGCTTGGAGAAGGCGCGCATCGAGTCCTTCGTCAGCGCCTTTGCCACGATCGTCTCGAAGCCCTTCACCTGCCTCTTCTCAGCGGCGCCCGCAAGCTTCTCCTCGCGCAGCCATGACTGGACCTTCTCGGCGTCGAGCGAGTCGTACCACGCCTCGAGCACCGTTGCCTCGGCGGAGCGCAGCATCCGCTCCCGGTACCCGCGGCCGGCGGCGAGCAAGAGCTCCCGTCGCTCCTGGTCCGTGAACCCGCGGTGCCGTCCGGCGATCTCGAAGCTCGCCACGAGTCGCTTGACGTCCCATTCGAAAGGCCCGGGATGCGTCTCGTCGAAGTCATTGATGTCGAAGGCGAGGCGCCGCTCGGCCGAACCGAACAGGCCGAAGTTCGACAGGTGCGCATCGCCGCAGAGCTGCACGGTCAGTCCCGTGTTCGGGGTGGTGGCCAGGTCGGAGGCCATCAACAGCGCCGCGCCACGGTAGAACGTGAAGGGCGACACCATCATGCGTCCGTGTCGGACCGGCACGAGTTCTGCCACTCGCGAGGTGGACTGCTCCTCCAGCAGCGACACGGGGTCGGTGCGATCTGCGGGAGGGGACCACTCCGCATGGCTGGACCGCGGCGTGCCCACTCTTGCGGCCCGCCCGTACGCGCGACGGCCCTCGAAATCCGAATCCGACGGCCGTGTCGCGATGGTGGATGAAGCCGCGTCTGTCATGAGCGTTCCCCTCGATCAGGTCCGGCGGCCCGCGCAGGAATCCGGGGTGCTCGCCGGGAGTTGCGCACAGTCTGTCACCTCGCGACGCGGACGGATACTGTCGTGCTCACCAGCAGGATGCCGCGGGAATGGGAGACCGAATGTCCGAGAGCAGCTCGCCCGCACGACGACCGCTGAGCTCCCCGCGCGCCGCAGCGCTGGCGGGCGTGCTCTTCGCCGTGCTGTTCACCACGTCGCTCGCTCTGCTGCGGACGGCTCTGCCCGAGACGCTGACCAGCGACACGCAGTGGCTCGATGCGGGTTCGGCGGCGCGCATAAGCATCGGGCTCGGACTCGTGCCTTTCGCCGGCATCGCATTCCTCTGGTTCATGGGAGTCGTCCGCGATCGCTTCAAGGACTCCGAGGACCAGCTTTTCTCCTCCGTGTTCATCGGCAGCGGGCTCCTGTTCCTCGCCATGGTCTTCGTGTCGGCGGCGATCGCGGGCGGAATCGTCGCGTCCGTGCCGATCGTCGGCGACGAGCAGAGCCAAGCCGAGATCATGACGTTCGGGCGCGCGGTGATGCTCCAGGTCAGCAACATCTACGCGCTGCGGATGGCGGGTGTGCTGCTCATCTCACTCGCGACGATGTGGCTGCGCACAGGCGTCATGCCGCGCTGGCTCGCTTTCGTCACGTACGCCGTCGCCCTCGTCCTGCTCGTCGTGACGACACTCAGCCTCTGGGTGACGCTGATCTTCCCCGCGTGGGTGCTCGGGGTGAGCGTGCTCATCCTCGTCCAGAACTACCGTCGCACCGCCGGAGCGCCCGCCTGACCTCGTGGAACGCTAGTCGAGGCCGAAGAGCGCCAGTGGATGGGTCAGACGCCACCACGCGTCCGGCGGGTCGACATCGTCGGCGAGGACCAGCGTCGTGGATGCCGAGTTCAGCGGGCCCTGCACGGACAGTGTTCCGACGTCCGCGTCCTCCTCGCGGGCGTCGCCGAGCGAGAAGTCGGTCGTCACCGCACCGACCCCGTTGTTCCACAGGATCACGTCGGCGTCGTCGTCGGTGACGATCGCGACGTTCTCGCCCCACTCCGTCACGACGTGGCCCGTGACGGTGCCTGCCGCGACGGACGGCACCGGCTGCAGGCCGAGCTCCACCTCGGAGTACAGGATCCGCGATGCGGCGAGACGCGCCTCGTCATCGGGCTGGCCCAGCACGGCGCTGTAGATGCGCACCGTCGTCTCGCCGACGAGGACGTCCTTCGCCGAGAGCAGGTTGTACGAGTCGAGGGAGCCCGTCTTGATGCCGACCACTCCGGGGTCGGCGAGCAGGCCGTTGGTGTTCTCGACGAGCCCCGCCCCCGGCAGCTCCACCGCGGTCTTCGCCACGATCTCGGCGATCACCGGCTCCGCCATCGCCTTCTGCGCGAGCGCGATGAGCGCCTCCGGGCTGGCCGCGTTGCGCGGGTCGAGGCCGGTCGGCTCCACCACCGTGACGCCGGGAACGCCGTGCGCGGCGAGCCAGCTGTTCGCGGCATTCGCGAAGACGGCATCCGTGGGCCAGAGGTTGCCGGCCAGACGGTCGGCGTAGTTGTTGGCCGATCCGACGAGCATGCCCTCGAGCAGCTGGTACTGGGTGAGGGAGCCGCCCACGGGCACGTCCAGCGCCGACTCTCCGTTGTCGCGGTACTGCCAGTACAAGGTGCGATCCCGCTCGGAGAACCTGAACTCGGGACCCTGCTCGCCCAGGGCCAGCGGCATCTGATCCAGCACCACGAGGGCGGTGACCACCTTCGTGATGCTCGCTATCTGCACCGCATCGGCGGCCGATGCGACGACACCGTCGATGCCGGCGACCGCAACCGACGCGCTTCCGGCTCCGGGCCACGTGAGCAGGGCCGGGGGCGCCGCGCTCGGATCGACCTGCACCGCCTCGACGGTGGGGGCGACCGCGTGCAGCGGCCAGAGGAGGGTCGTGGCGCTGTAGCCGCTCAGGAGCACTGCCGCGACGCCGATCGGGACGAGCACGCCTGCCCGCAGCAGCGAACGCCGCGGGCGCACGGCCAGCAGGTCTGGGCCCACAGGCACGTAGGGGGAGGCCACGGCCTCGAGCGTGTGCGCGGCGGGGGGAGCCGAGGCCACCGCCAGCTCGTCCACCCACCCGAAGGCGACATGACCGTTCGCCGAAGCGGGCAGGTCGCGCGGCAGCGTCATGCTCGCCGGGCCGACCGACGCACCGGCAGCGGCGGCAGTCGCGGCGCCGACGGGAGGCACTGGAGTCGAGGATGTCGACGGAACGGTCCCGCTCGCCTGCGTCAACGCGCCTGCGGCGTCGAACGTGGGCGACTGCGACTCCGACGCGCCACCGAGCACGCCTCTGCCCCCGAACGAATCGTCCGGGTCCTCCGTCCCGCTCCGACGGCGCGCCGAACGTCTCGTCGGCGTCGCGGCGTCGTCCAGTGTCACCCGCCCAAATTACCCCCTCCAGCCGGGGCTATAATCAATTCGTCAACACGGGAGTCCGGTGTGCCGGGCTGAGAGGAAGCGACCACGCTTCGACCGTCGAACCTGATCTGGGTAATGCCAGCGCAGGAAGGAGATTCCATGAGCACGATCATGTCCTCGCCCCCTCCGACTCGTCGGGGATTCTCGGGCATCGTCTGGCGTTGGCGGGTCGTCGACATCGTCGTGGCCAGCGTCATCGCCGTCGCCTGCGCGCTGGTGTTCCTCCTCTGGAACATCGGCTACGAAGCACCGGCCGCCCTCCTGAAGCCGCTGCTGCCCGGTCTGCAGGGCCTGCTCGCCGGACCCTGGCTCGTCGCAGGAGTCCTCGGGGCGCTCATCATCCGCAAGCCGGGTGCGGCGCTGTACACCGAACTCGTCGCCGCCGTCATCTCCGCGCTGGTCGGCAACCAATGGGGACCCCTCACGATCGTCTCCGGATTGGTTCAGGGGCTCGGCGCCGAACTCGTCTTCCTGCTGTTCGCCTACGCGGTGTGGCGACTGCCGGTCGCCATCCTCGCCGGGGCGGGGGCGGGGCTGGCGTGCGGCATCAACGACCGCATCCTCTGGTACGCCGGCGCCGACACGACGTTCACGGTCGTCTACATCATCTCGACGACCATCTCCGGTGCGGTGATCGCGGGCGCCGGTTCGTGGTTCGTCGCGCGCGGCCTCGCCGCCACCGGCGCACTGAACCGCTTCGCCTCGGGCCGCCAAGTCGCTCGGCGCGTCTAGCGTGACGGTCGCGGCCGGCGGCGTTCAGCCCGCGGCCGTCGAGGCGCGCGGATGGGGCTGGCGCTACGCAACCCGCCATCGGTGGGCGATGCAGGAGGTGTCGTTCCGCGTGGCGCCCGGGGAGAGGGTGCTTCTGCTGGGGGCGTCGGGGTCGGGCAAATCGACGCTGCTGCACGGTCTCGCGGGCGTGCTCGGCGGCGATGACGAGGGGGAGCAGACCGGCGAGCTCGCGATCGGAGGCGAGCCCGCCGCGCGGGTGCGCGGTCGCGCAGGGATGGTGCTGCAGGACCCCGACAGCCAGGCGATCCTGGCGCGCGTCGGAGACGACGTGGCGTTCGGGTGCGAGAACCTCGGCGTCCCGCGCGACCACATCTGGCCGCGCGTGCGGGAGGCCCTTGATGCGGTCGGCCTGGACGTGCCCCTCGATCGGTCGACATCCGCTCTGTCCGGTGGGCAGAAGCAGCGGCTCGCCCTCGCCGGCGTGCTCGCGATGAGGCCCGGGGTGATCCTGCTCGACGAGCCGACCGCCAATCTCGACCCGGCGGGAGTGGTCGAGGTGCGCGACGCCGTGCGACGGGCGCTCGAGGAGACCGGCGCGACGCTCGTCGTCGTCGAGCACCGGTTGGACGTGTGGCTGCCGCTGGTGGACCGGGTACTCGTGCTGGGAGCACCGGGACCGGACGCCGGCGGCGCTTCTGGCATCGTCGCCGACGGAACGCCGGACGCGGTCCTGCGCGTGCGCGGCGCCGAGCTCGCAGCCGGCGGCGTCTGGGTTCCCGGGATCCCTCCGGCGTTCCCGGCACCGCCCGCACATCCGCCGGGAGAGACGCTGCTCACCGCCGAGTCGGTCGTCGTCTCCCGGGTCCGTGGCACCGCGGTCGCCGGTCCGCTCCACCTCGCTGTCCGCGCCGGAGAGGCGCTCGGCATCGTGGGACCGAACGGCTCGGGCAAGTCCACGCTCGGCCTCACGCTGGCGGGTCTGCTCCGCCCGGAATCGGGGCGCGTCACGGCATCTCCCGATCTCACGGACGGCGCGAAGGGAGATCCGATCACGTGGTCGTCCCGGGCCCTGCTCACCCGGATCGGAACGGTGTTCCAAGATCCGGAGCATCAGCTGCTCACCACGACCGTCCGCGCCGAACTGCAGGTCGGTCCCCGGGCTCTCGGGCTGCCACCGGCGCAGATCGCGACGCGCGTCGACGAGCTGCTGGAGCGGCTGCGGCTGGCGGCGCTCGCCGAGGCGAACCCGTACACGCTGTCGGGCGGAGAGAAACGACGCCTGACGGTCGCCGCGATGCTGGCGACCCGCCCTCAGGTCCTGGTGCTCGACGAGCCGACCTTCGGACAGGATGCCGCGACCTGGGCCGAGCTGGTCGCCCTCATCGCGCGGCTGCGCGACGAGGGCGCCGCGGTCGTGGCGATCACCCACGACGAGACGGTGCTCGAAGCGCTCGCAGCTCGGCGCTTCGGCCTCGGAGCGAAGACGTGAGCACCCTCGCGTCGTACGCACCGCGGCGGGGTCCGATCGCGGCACTGAACCCCGTCGCCAAGCTGGGGGCGGCACTGCTGATCGCGCTGCCGCTGGTGCTCACCATCGACCCCGTCTCGGCTGCGGTCGCGCTCGTCCTCGAGCTGCCGCTGCTGGCCGCGGCCGGGCTGCGACCCCGCGAGTTCTGGCTGCGTACGCTTCCGATCTGGATCGCCGCGCCCCTGGCCGCGGTCACGATCGCGCTCTACGGCGCGACGAGCGGCGAGATCTACGCGGAATGGTTCGTCGTGCGCATCAGCGAGGGTTCGCTCACGCTCGCGCTGGCCACCTTCTTCCGCGTGCTGGCGATCGGGCTCCCGGCCGTGGTCCTGTTCGTCACCGTGGACCCGACCGACCTCGCCGACGGCCTGGCTCAGCTGCTGAAGCTGCCGGCGCGCTTCGTGCTCGGCGCACTGGCGGGCATGCGTCTGCTGGGCCTGCTGACCGACGACTGGCGCGCGCTCGCGCTCGCGCGACGAGCGCGAGGAGTGGCCGATACCGGCCGCGTCCGCCGGGTGGCGGGCATGGCGTTCGCCCTGTTCGTCCTCTCCATCCGTCGCGGCTC
This sequence comes from Microbacterium sp., assembly GCF_036277215.1. GTDB lineage: Bacteria > Actinomycetota > Actinomycetes > Actinomycetales > Microbacteriaceae > Microbacterium. Next base: position 9,705 of record NZ_DASUNI010000258.1, read on the forward strand.
GACGCTCGCCACCGCCATGGAGACCCGGGGCTTCGGCGGGAGCGGTCCGCGCACGTGGGCGCGCGAGTCCCGCTTCGGCTGGCGCGAGTGGATGCTGCTCGCGACCGGGGCCGCCATCTCTGCGACGGCGCTGACGGTCGCGATCCTGACCGGGTCGTGGAACTTCATCCTCGGCCCCGCGTAGCGCTACGTCGCGTTCCAGAGGTCCCGGTAGAAGGCGAGGCGCACCGGGTCGGGCTCGACTCCGTAGGCGTCGATGAGAGCCGCCTCCCATCCGTCGCCGTAGTTCCACGTCGTCGACATCGCGGCGACGGCGAGGTCGGCCCACCGGTCGCCGGTGCCCATCGCGCCGAGATCGACGTGGCCGCTCCAGCGCCCGTCGTCGGCGACGATCGTGTTGGGGCAGCATGCGTCGGCGTGGCAGACGACGAGCCGGTCCACCGCGGGTGCATCGCGGAAATCGTCGGGCAAGTGGATGCCGCGGCCCGCCGCATTCGCGATGCGCGAGGCCACGCTCCATTCGAAAGGGCACTCCGCGACCGGGAGTGCATCGTGCAGCGCTCGCAGTCCTTCGCCGACGGCCCGCACCGCGGTCGCCGGTTCGGCCACCCACCGCGGATCCACGGCCGACAGTCCCGGCACCGCGGATGTCACGAGCCATTCGTGCGTGCCGTCGCGGCCCACCTCGAGTGGGCGGGGCACCGCGGCGTACCTGCCTGCCCAGGTGAGACGCTCGGCCTCCCCGGCGAAGGAGGTCTCGGCGTTGACCGGTCCGAGCTTGATGTAGCGGCGGTCGTCGGTGCGGAACGTGACGCCGCCCAGCTCGTTGAGCCAGACCGGCTCGAGCGCGGCTCCGCGCGCGAGGGCGAGCACTCGCGCCGGCGGCTCGGCGAGTTCGGAGGGGATCGACATCCACATCCTCAGACGCCGAGGGCTTCCCGCAGCCGGCCGACCCGCACACGGAACCCGTGCGGGTCCTTGCAGTCCCGCTTCATCTCCGGCTCCATCCGTTCATCCTGCACTCTCGCGGAGCCGGCGAGTACCCTGAGTCCGGCAGTCGGTCCCCCGTCCCACCCCTGGCCGCGGAGCTCGGATCCGCGGCGAGAGGTGATACTCGGTCCCACGTATGCTGAAACGGGATGCCGCAGGCGATGGTTCCGGCCGCGGCACGTTCGAAGGAGAGCACATGGACATCACGGGCGCCTCTGCCCTCGTGACCGGCGGCGCAAGCGGCCTGGGTCTGGCGACGGCCCGCCGGCTGGCGGCATCCGGTGCCGTGGTGACGATCATCGACCTGCCCGCCTCGGCGGGATCGGAAGTGGCGGCTGAACTCGGCGGCGCGTTCGCGCCCGCGGACGTCACCAGCCCCGACCAGGTCGCCGAAGCGGTGCGCACGGCCGCGGCATCCGGTCCTCTTCGCGTCGTCGTCAACTGCGCGGGCGTCGCGCCGCCGGCCAAGGTGCTCGACCGCGACGGCAACCCCTCACCGCTCGACGGGTTCGAGCGCATCATCCGTGTCAACCTCATCGGCACGTACAACGTGATCGCGCAGGCGTCCTCGCTGATGGCGCGGACCGAGCCCGACGCCGACAGCGGCGATCGCGGCGTGATCGTCAACACCGCCAGCGTCGCGGCGTTCGACGGACAGATCGGACAGCCCGCCTACTCTGCGAGCAAGGGTGGGGTGCACGCCATGACGCTTCCCATCGCACGCGAGCTCGCGAGGTACGGCATCCGCGTCGTCACGATCGCTCCCGGGATCATGGAGACGCCGATGCTCGCGGGGCTGCCGCAGGCGGCGCAGGACTCGCTCGGCGAACAGGTCCCGTATCCGGCGCGGCTCGGTCGTCCGGATGAGTACGCGCGGCTGGTCATGTCCATCGTCGACAACGGCTACCTCAACGGCGAGACGATCCGCCTGGACGGGGCAATCCGGATGGCGCCGAGGTGACTCGTCTGTGGAAGGTGATCCGTACGGGGCTGGAAAAGCACAGCATGGCGCCGAGGTGACTTTTCTGTGGAAGGTGATCCGTACGGGGCTGGAAAAGCACAGGATGGCGCCGAGGTGACTCTTCTGTGGAAGGTGATCCGTACGACACAAGGAGACATATGAGCGACTCGATCCTCCTCACCCGCGACGGCGGACTCGCCCGCGTGACGTTCAACCGCCCCGCGTACCTCAACGCAATGGACTTCGACATGGCGACCCGCTGGCGCGAGGTCGCGCACGAGGTCACCGCCGACGGCCGGATCGGCGCCGTGATCCTGGATGCCGCCGGCCCCGCGTTCTGCGCAGGCGGCGACGTGGTCGCCATGGCGACCTCGGGCGCCAGCGGTGACGCGGTCACCGCGACGGCCCACGTGATCCACGACGGCATCCGCACGTTCGCGCTTTCGGACAAGCCGATCGTCGCGGCGGTGCAGGGAGCGGTGGCCGGAGGCGGGCTCGGGTTGATGCTGACGGCCGACTACATCGTCGCGGCAGAATCGGCGAAGTTCGTGAGCAAGTACGCCAACATCGGGCTGACTCCCGATCTCGGTGTCACCACGCTGCTACCTTCCGCGATCGGCCAGCGGCGTACGCTGCAGCTGCTGCTGCAGGATCGCACGCTCGATGCGAACGAGGCCCTGGACTGGGGTCTGGTGGCCGAGGTCGTGCCGCCGGCCGAGGTCGGCGGTCGTGCGGAGCACATCGCCCGGTTCTGGCTGCAGAACGCCACCGCGGCGTTCGGGCAGGCCAAGCGCCTGGTCCGCGTCGGCGCGTTCCGCACGTTCGAAGAGAACCTCGCGGACGAAGCGCTCACGATCGGGGGTCGCTTCGACACCGACGAGTCGAGGGTCCGCGTCGCAGCGTTCGCCGCGGCATCCCGCAAGCAGGCTTCGAAGGAGAACTCATGACCACTGCGGCAGACGCAGCAAAGACCCTCGCCGGCAAGACGATCTTGATGTCGGGCGGCAGCCGCGGCATCGGCCTCGCGATCGCGCTGCGCGCTGCCGCCGACGGAGCCAACATCGCCCTGCTCGCGAAGACCGACTCCCCGCACCCGAAGCTCGAGGGCACGGTGCATTCGGCGGCGGAGCAGATCCGCGCAGCGGGCGGCAACGCCCTCCCGATCGTGGGAGATGTCCGCAGCGACGACGACATCACCGAGGCGGTTCTGAAGACCCAGGGTGAATTCGGTGGCATCGACATCGTCGTCAACAACGCGAGCGTGATCGATCTCTCGCGGTCGCTGGATCTGTCGGCCAAGAAGTACGACCTCATGCAGGACGTGAACGTGCGCGGCACCTTCATGCTGTCGCAGGCCGCGGTGCCGATTCTGCGGGGAGCCGAGAATCCGCACATCCTCTCTCTGTCGCCGCCGCTGAACCTCGATCCGAAGTGGCTGGGCGCGCACACCGGATACACCCTCGCGAAATACGGCATGACCATGGTGACGCTGGGCTTCGCGGCGGAGTTCGCGAAGGACGGCATCGCGGCGAACACCCTGTGGCCGCGCACCACGATCGCGACCGCGGCGGTGCAGAACCTGCTCGGCGGCGATCGGGTGATGGCGGCCAGCCGCACGCCCGAGATCTACGCGGATGCCGCGTACGAGGTGATGACCCGCCCCTCACGGGAGTACACCGGGCAGACGCTGATCGTCGAGGACGTGCTGACGGATGCCGGCATCACCGACTACTCGCGGTACGCCGCCGTCCCCGGCACCCCCGACGCCCACCTCTTCCCCGACATCTTCCTGTAGCCCCCAGCCCCTCGCTTACTACCGCGAAACTGCAACCGCGCGTCGAGACTTCGGGTGTACCCCGCTGTCTCGCCGTCCCGTTGCAGTCTCGCGGGCTGGTGCGAGGTCGGACGGCGGGTCGTAGGGTGTGGGCATGGGCGTGCGGAGTCTGTTCCCCATCCTGAACTCGCGCGATCTGCCGAGACTCGTGAGCTTCTACGAGGATGCGCTCGGGGCGACCGTCGAGTACCGGTTCGCCACCGGCGACGAGGACGACTACGTGTCGCTGCGGCTGGGCACCGAGGCGCTCGGCATCGGCCGCGTGCCGGACGCGCCGACCGAGGGTGACCGGGTCGCGCTGTGGTTCTACGTCGACGACGTCGACGCCGCTTTCGCCGCGTGGACGCGGCTGGGCGGCGCGACCGTTCAGGCTCCGGCCGACATGCCGTGGGGCGAGCGCGTCGCGCAGGTCCGCGACCCCGATGGCAACCTCGTGAACCTGGGCGCGCAGCCGGTCAGCCCCGCGTAGTGCGATGCGCGCGCCATCCGCCGGCGATCGCCGCGCCCCGCGCACCGCAACGGCTCAGTGCTCGTTGCCGGTGAACAGCAGGATGCCGCCGAGCCCGATCATCAGCCCGCCCCCCGTCGCCGAGAGCGTGGCGATACGCTTCGGCGACTTGCCGAACCACGTGCGTGCGGCCGCGGCCGCAAGCGCCCACGCGGCGTCGGAGATGAGGGCGATGACGAAGAACACCAGCCCCAGCTCGATCATCTGCAGCGGCACCGAACCCGAATCGAGGTCGACGAACTGCGGCAGCACCGCAACGAAGAACGCGATGGTCTTCGGGTTGGTGATGCCCACGATGAATCCCTCACCGAGCTGCCGCCAGTGCGAGCGGGGTGCGATGCCGTTGGTCGCCGCCTCGGCGGTGCGATTGCGGTGCCGGATCGCCTGCACGCCGAGGAACATCAGGTACAGCGCTCCGGCGACCTTGACGATCGTGAAAAGCACGATCGACTGCGCGACGATTCCGCCGACGCCCAGAGCCACGAGACCGATCACCGGCAGCAGTCCCAGCGCGTTGCCGAGCACGCTGAGGAGGCCCCCGATGCGTCCCAGCGCGAGCGCGCGGCCGATCGTGAACAGCACGCTGGGCCCGGGGATGACGATGAGCACGACGGCGGCCACGATGAAGGCGGCCAGACTCTCGGGCGGGACCACACACAAACGATAGTGCGGATGCCGCACAACGGCGCCGCAGAGGCTCAGTCGCCCTCGGTCGGGGTCAGCAGAACGGTGATGAACCCGCCCGGCCCCCAGAGGAAGGTCACGCTCTGGTCGGCCGCCATCCCCGCCGGACGCTCATCCGGGGCGATCCGCGCGTACGGAAGCGACACGAGCAGCTCTCCGTCGGCCCGCCACTCGCGGGCAACGCAGCGCGAGCGGGTGCCGGACGCGTCCGCCAGGAGCAGGCAGTGCTCATCTCCGCGTCTGCTCGGTGCGGCACCGATCCACAGGGCCCAGCCGTAGTACTCGCCGAGCGGCTGCACCCACGTCATGTCGCCGCTGACCGGAAATGTCGGCACCTCGCCGTCGGCGGAAAGATCCACGTAGTCGCCGGAGGACGCGTCGATCAGCACCCGGATGATGATCTCGGCGTCCGGATCCGCCGCGATTCCGGCTTCGGCGGTTTCGGGGTCCGCCGGGGTCGGCGAGGCAAGGCCGGACGCCTGCGAGAGGGCCTGGACACTCCCGTTCACGCCGAGCGCGAGAGCCAGCACCGCGACCGCCGCGACCAGTCCGACCTGCCAGCGCGGCCGCCGCACGGGCGGCAGCTCCTCGTCAGGAGACGGCGGGACGAGGTGTGCATCCTGCGGCGCAATCCGGGGCGGCGGCGGTGCGGGCTGGATCGGGCCGTCGACGGCGGCGGGCCCGGCCTCGGCGCCCGGTGCCGGCAGCGCGAGCTCCTCGAGTTCGATGAGACGCGCCAGGGCGTCGTCGTCGCCGGAGATGTCGGATGAGGGGCCGTACGCGCGGATGCGGAGCGCGTCCAACTCGGCGCGAGCGGCGTCATCCAGAACGGATCGAGTCCCGCCCGGGCGCCCGGGCGTGAACGGCCGCGCCATCACGTCCCCCACTTTCCTCACGGTACCCCTCTGCTGTGGTCTGAGGGCCGCCGGGGCGGACCGGCACCGGCGGGACCGCGCGAAGCAGGCCAGGCTTTCCGCAGGTGCGTCCCCTACCCTGAAACCATGACCCCCTCGCGCGAGACGCCCATTCGCCAGGTGCGCCCGGCGACGGAGGGCTGGTCGCAGAAGAAGGATGACGCGGGCCGCCCGCTGCTGCAGTTCGCGAGCCCGAAGCGCGGCAAGCCGCCGGTGCACCTCGCCGACCTCACCCCCGATGAGCGCGTCGCGAAGGTGAAGGAGCTCGGCATGCCGGGCTTCCGCGCCAAGCAGCTCGAGACGCACTACTTCACCCACTGGACCCACGACCCCGCCTCGATGAGCGACCTGCCCGCCGCCGGTCGCGAGGAGTTCGTGCACGGGATGCTGCCGCCGCTGCTGACGGAGGTGCGACGCCTCGAGACCGATCGCGGTGACACGATCAAGTTCCTGTGGAAGCTGCACGACGGCGCCCTGGTCGAATCCGTCCTGATGCGCTACCCGGGGAGGATCACGCTGTGCGTGTCGTCGCAGGCCGGCTGCGGTATGAACTGCCCGTTCTGCGCCACCGGTCAGGCCGGCCTCACGCGCAACATGTCTGCGGCCGAGATCGTCGAGCAGATCGTGCGCGCCAACCGCCTCATCGCCGACGGCGGGCTGGGCGGGAAGAAGCGTGACGACCATTCCGCCGAGCGCGTCAGCAACATCGTGTTCATGGGCATGGGCGAGCCGCTCGCGAACTACGCCCGCGTGATGCAGGCCGTGCGCGTGATGACCGACAAGGAGCACGGCCTCGGGATGAGCGCCCGCGGGATCACGGTCTCGACCGTCGGGCTCGTGCCCGCGATCCTCAAGCTCGCGGACGAGGGCATCCCGGTGACCTTCGCACTGTCGCTGCACGCGCCCGATGACAAGCTGCGCGACGAGCTCATCCCGGTCAACTCGCGCTGGAAGGTCGACGAGGCGCTCGATGCCGCCCGGAACTACTTCGAGAAGACCGGCCGTCGCGTCTCCATCGAGTACGCGCTGATCAAGGACATGAACGACCATGCCTGGCGCGCCGACCTTCTGGCCGAGAAGCTCAACGCACGCGGGCGCGGCTGGGTTCACGTGAACCCCATTCCCCTGAACCCGACCCCGGGCTCGATCTGGACGGCATCCGAGGTCGGTGTGCAGAACGAGTTCGTGCGCCGGCTCAATGACGCCGGAATTCCGACGACCCTCCGCGACACCCGCGGCAAGGAGATCGACGGCGCGTGCGGGCAGCTGGTCGCGACCACCGAGGACGAGGCCGCCGCGGCGGCGACCCCGGCCGAGGACTGATCTTCGTCCGACGCGGGCGACCGAGTCCTGACAGAATCTGAGGCATGCCCGCCTGGCTCGCCTTCGCGCTGACCGCGCTCGCGTTCGCTGCCGCCTCCACGTGGGTGTCGCGGCGACTGCTCGACACGCCGGTCGGCTGGGTCCGCTCCTGGGTGATCTCGCTCGTCGTCTTCGCGCTGAGCGTCCCGCTGGTGCTGTGGATGCTCGAGCAGTCGGGCGTATACGCGGACGGCAGGTTCCTCGTCGGCTGGCCGATCGTCGCGACCATCACGGCCCTCATCCTCGGCTGGGTGTTCGCGATCGTCGTGGTCGTGATCGTCGTGAGTGAGTTCCTGCTGCCCACGCGCCCGATTCGCAATCCGATCGCCGTGATCCGCGACGCGATCCGTCGGCGCGACCGGGCGAGGCGCTACGCGCAGATCGTCGTCATCGCCTCGCGCCACGGGATCGGGCTGTACCAGAACCGCGCGAGAGGCTACAGCGACGAGCTGCCCGAGGCGCTCGTCGGGGCGCTCAATGAGGCGGGAGTGACCTTCGTCAAGCTGGGTCAGGTGCTCTCTTCACGTGAAGACGTGCTGCCGCCGCAGCTCATCAAGGCGCTCTCCACCCTGCAGATGGACTCGACTCCGATCCCGTGGAGCGAAGCGGAACCGGCGATCCGGCACGAGCTCGGACGCCCGCTCGATGAGGTGTTCGCCACGATCGATCAGACGCCGCTGGCGGCGGCATCCGTCGCCCAGGTGCATGCCGCGACGCTGATGAACGGCGCACGGGTGGTCGTGAAGATCCAACGTCCCCGTGCCCGAGCCCAGGTGACGACCGACCTGGACATCCTCGAGCGGCTCGCCGCCGACGCCGAGCGGCGCACCGAGTGGGCTCGCGATTACCGGGCGGGTGCGCTGGCGGCGGAGTTCGCGCGGGCCCTGCGCGAAGAGCTGGACTACCGCGTCGAGGCCGCCAACACCGAGATGCTCCGTGGCGCGATCGAGCGATCGCAGTCACCTGCGCTCAACATCCCCACCGTGTACAGCGACCTCTCCACGTCACGGATGCTGGTGCTGGAGCGCGCCGACGGGATACCCTTCAGCCGGCTCACGCCGAAGGCCCTTCCGCCCGAGGCCGCGCACACGCTCGTCGACGGCGTCGTGGACTCCGTGTTCGAGCAGATCGCCGTGCGCGGCGTGTTCCACGCCGACCTGCACGCGGGCAATCTCATCCTCGCCGAGGACCGGACGGTCACCCTGATCGACTTCGGTGCGATCGGCGTGCTCGAGCGCAGCGTGCGCAGGCTCCTCGCTCCCCTCCTGGTGGCGATCGCGAACGACGACGACGTGTCGGCCACCGACATCGTGCTGCTGCTCTGCGCGCCCATGGCGGGCGGGAGCGTGGAGCAGACCGTGCTCCAGCACGACATCGGCGCGATCCTCACGCGCGTCGCGAACGCGCAGGTGGGGGAGAACGTGTTCAGCGCGCTGATCGAGGTCCTCCGCAGACATCGGCTCGCGATCCCGCCGTCGCTGCTGCTGGTGTTCCGTACCCTCATCTCGCTGGAGGGCTCACTGCGCCGTCTCGTGCCCGGATACGACATGGTCGGTCGCGGGCTGGTGCGGGCGCCCCACATCGCGCTGCAGCTCGCCTCGCCGCGGGCCGTGGCGCTGGGCCTGCAGGCGCAGTCCGCGATCGTCTCCGAGCAGCTGCGCCGCCTTCCGCGCCGGATCGAGGGCATCACGCAGGCCCTGCAGGACGGCACATTCCAGGTGCGGGTGCGCGCCCTGGAGAGCGCCGATGACCGTCGCTGGGTGGACTCGATCCTCGGCGAGGTCACGGCGACGGTCGTGGGCGTCGCGCTGGTGGCGACGGGGTTCTTCCTGGCCGTGTCGGATGTGGGGCCGGTGATGACCGGTGACGTGCGGGCCTTCTCGTTCCTGGGCAGCGTGCTCGGCCTCGGCGGCATGCTTCTGCTCCTGCGCAGCCTCAGCGGCGCGTTCCGCCGGCGAGGTCCGGAGCGCTGATCCAGGCGGATCCCCTCCTGCGCAAGCCCCGGCCTGACTCCGTTCGGGCGCACTAGCGTTGAAGGCATGGTCAACTATCGATATCTCGGCAACAGCGGTCTCAAAGTCTCGGAGATCACGTACGGAAACTGGGTGACCCACGGGTCGCAGGTGGATGACTCGGCGGCGATCGCAACCGTCCATGCCGCACTCGATGCCGGCATCACCACATTCGACACGGCCGACGTGTACGCGAACACCGCGGCCGAGACGGTCCTGGGCAAGGCGCTCGCCGGGCGCAGGCGCGAATCCGTCGAGATCTTCACGAAGGTCTACTGGCCGACCGGACCGAAGGGCGCAAACGACAGCGGGCTGAGCCGCAAGCACATCCTCGAGGCGATCAACGGGTCGCTGAGCCGCCTCGGCACGGATCACGTCGACCTCTACCAGGCGCACCGCTACGACTACGAGACCCCGATCGAGGAGACGTTCCAGGCGTTCGCCGACGTGGTGCGGCAGGGCAAGGCGCTGTACATCGGCGTGTCCGAGTGGACCGCCGAGCAGCTGCGCGAAGGCCACGCTCTGGCCAAGCAGCTCGGCATCCAGCTCATCTCGAATCAGCCGCAGTACTCGCTGCTGTGGCGCGTGATCGAGGGCAAGGTCGTGCCGGCGTCCGAGGAGCTCGGGATCTCGCAGATCGTCTGGTCGCCGATGGCGCAGGGCGTGCTGAGCGGCAAGTACCTGCCCGGTCAGCCCGCCCCGGAGGGTTCGCGGGCGACGGACGAGAAGAGCGGCGCCAACTTCATCAAGCGCTTCCTCGACGACGACGTGCTGACCGCGGTCCAGCGGCTCAAGCCGATCGCCGACGAGGTGGGGCTCACCATGCCGCAACTGGCTATCGCGTGGGTGCTGCAGAACCCCAATGTCGCCGCCGCGCTGGTAGGAGCGTCGCGACCCGAGCAGATCGCGTCGAACGTGGCCGCGTCGGGCGTGACACTCGACACGGACACGATGGCGGCGATCGATCAAGCCGTGGGCGGCGTCGCCGTGACCGACGTCGAAGAGACCTACACGGTGTCGCCGAAGTCGCGTCCCTGAGCCGTCTCCCATGGCTGTCACCAGCGCCGGCATCCTGCTCTACCGATTGGGAGAGCGCGGCATCGAGGTGCTCATCGCGCACATGGGCGGACCGTACTGGGCTGCCAAGGATGCCGCGGCCTGGTCGATCCCCAAGGGCGAGTACGACCCCGACACCGAGGCCGCGCTGGATGCCGCACTGCGGGAGTTCGAGGAGGAGCTCGGCGTCGCAGCCCCGGAAGGGCCCTACGCCGAGCTCGGAACGTTCGCGTACTCATCGGGCAAGCGGGTGACCGTCTTCGTCGCGGACGGCGCGGCCTTCTCGCTCGAGGACCTGGCCTTCGGAGAGTTCGAGCTGGAGTGGCCGCCGCGTTCAGGACGCACGCAGTCGTTCCCGGAGGTGGACCGTGCCGAATGGACCGAGATGGATGCCGCACGGGAGCGTCTGGTGAAGGGTCAGCGCCTCGCCCTGGACGCGCTCGAGCAGCACCTCTCCGAAGCCGGTGCCTGAGGGGCATCAGCGCGTGGTCGCCGAGCCCGCGCGCTCGGCGACCACGCCGCCGCCCGGCAGGAGGGTGTAGCTCACCGGCTCACCCAGACCGAGAAAGGCGTCGCTCGAGGAGTCGACGATCCACTCCGAGAGGAGGACCGACTGAGGATTGGCGTAGGCGTTCTCGATGGAGATGCACGTGATCGACGGCTCGGGGACGTCGGTGACCACCATGCAGAACTGGTGGTCCACGGTCGGACCGGCCCCCACGGTTCGCCCGTACAGCGTGCCGTACGGCCGGAACTGCTCGCGGATCAGCCGGTTCGCGATGTCGCCCATCCCGGGGCCGGACAGCAGCTCCTCCCGAAGGCCGTCCAGGTATTGCTCGTAACCGGCCTCGTACGACAGGGCGCGCCGCTCCAACGCGACACCGGGGGTTTTCGCGTAGGCGGAGCGGACCTCACCAGTCGTGGTCTCGCCGTTTCCCGCTGCCGCGCCGAGGGCGAGCGCGACCACCGCCGTCGCCGCGACGAGTCCGGTGTGCCAGCGGGACGTGCGAGGCCGCGCGCGCGGAACGGGGACAGACAGGCCGCCGGACATGCCGGTGCCCGGCTCGGGGCGCGGCGCCGGCGCAGGCGCCGGGTCGGACCGCACTTCGTGCGGGTAGCGCTCCATACGCGCCCGCTCCTCGAGCTCCTGCAGACGCGCGACGGCCTCGGCATCCGCGAAGATGTCCGCACCCGGTCCGTACGCGCGGCGACGCAGCGCGCCGAGTTCGTCGAACCCGCCGTGCGTGACGTCGCCGGGCCGCTCGTGCCCCACGATTCCAGGCTACTGCGGCGCTCCTCGGGCGGGGCGGGCCCGCGGGGCGCCGGCATCCCGCCGGCCCAGTGCACCGCGCAGGCGTCACGTCGCGCCGCGCTCCGCGTCCCATTCCTCGAGCAGCTGCGGCATCCGTCTGGCCAGGAAGCGGAAGAACTCCGACATGTCCCGTGCGCGCCGCACCGACGCCGGCGCGTCGATGTTCTCGTCCGCGACACGATCGACGAAGTCGGCGAGCCTCTCGTACAGGGGCATGTTGGCGGTGAGCACGACATGCCAGCCGTCGTCGATGATCTCGTAGCGATCTCGCCGGTCTCCGTGGCGCGGGAGCCGCTGGATCATGTGGATCGACTGCAGGTAGCGGACCGCGCCCGAGACCGCCGCCGGCGACACACCGAGACGGTGGGCCAGGTCGGCCGCCGAGTAGCCGGAGTCGGGCGATGCGACCAGAGCCATCATCACGCGAGCGGGCATCCGCGGCATGCCCGCGGCCGTCAGCATGGCGGCCGCCTGCTCGGCGGGCTCCGATCCGGTGTGCTTCACGAGGGTCACCCTGCCGGAGCCAGTTCGCGTCGGCGCATCAGACCGCCCGCGGCGACCCCGATCGCAGTGACCGCGAGTACGAGCCACCACAGACCCCTGACATCCACGCCGTCGCCGGTGACCGTGGGGGCGACCGCGATCGGTGCGACGTGGATCAGCCAGTCCGGGAACCCGAACAGCGGTCCGAACAGCCCGAGCACCATCGCGAGGAGCACGAGCGTCCAGCCGAGGGGGATCGTCAGACGCGGAGCCAGCACGAAGACCAGCGCGGTGAGGACGAGGAACACGCATGCCGCCAGCACCTGGTCGCCGGCGACGACGAGCACATCGCCGAGCAGGTTCCGGTCACTGTCGGGTCTCGCGAGTCCGACCACCGCTCCGACCACGGCCGCTGCGGCGACGAGGACGATGCCCGCGAACCCGATGAGCGCATAGCCGGCCAGCCAGCGCACCCGGTCGACGGGTGTCGCAAGGACCGGCTCCGCCGTGCCGTGCGCCTCCTCCTGCCGCGCACGGCAGACCGTCTGCACTGCACAGCATGCGGCGAGGATGCCCAGCACCTCGAAGAAGATCACCACCGCTCCC
>NZ_DASUNI010000259.1:0-22906 GCF_036277215.1 Microbacterium sp.
TGATCGGCTCCGGGATGCTGACCTTCGTTGTGCTCGCCGGTGCGGTGTGGCTGCCCGCAGGCAGGCGAGCGCTCGCCGCGGCTCGCGCAGCGTCCCGGACGTCCGATCCCGCCGCGGCCGCGGCCGCCGCGCAGGCCGCCATGCAGGCCGAGGACGCCTCGTAGGCTCGACGCATGCTCCTGCGCGACCCGATCAGCCTGCAGAACGAGTGGGTGCGGCTCGAGCCGCTCGCCCCGGACCACGCCGCCGACCTGGCCGTGGCGGCAGACGGGCTGGAGCACGCGTGGTACACGCTGGTTCCTGCTCCCGACGCGATCGGGTCCGAGATCCGCGACCGCCTGGCCCTGCGCGAGGACGGGTCGTCGAACCCGTGGGCGGTGCGACGACTCGACACGGGACGCGCCGTCGGCATGACGAGCTACCTGAACATCGACCAGCCGAATCGCCGCGTCGAGATCGGGTCGACGTGGCTCGCGGTGAGCGCCCAGCGCACGGCCGTCAACACCGCCGCCAAGCGGCTGCTGCTCGGGCACGCATTCGAGGAATGCGACGCCATCGCCGTCGAGTTCCGCACGCACTGGCACAATCGCCAGTCCCGCGAGGCCATCGCCCGTCTCGGTGCGAAGCAGGACGGCGTGCTGCGCAACCACCGCATCGGCGCCGAGGGCACGCTTCGCGACACCGTGGTGTTCTCGATCCTGCCCGCAGAGTGGCCGGCCGTGCGGCTGGGCCTGGACGCCCGACTCGCGCGCGACTGACGGATGCCGCGGCGTCAGCCGTCTATCACGGCGACGAGCTCGTCGAGGAAGCCGGCGAAATCGACGCTGCGGCGCACGATGCGGTGCACGCTGTCGCGCTCGGAGAAGACCTCCACGAACTGCTCGAACACGGTCTGGAAGGCTTCGCGGTCGGACTCCGAGAAGGCCACCACCGCCACCACCTGCACGCGTCCCTCCCCCCAAGGGATCGACGGATCGGCGATGCCCACCGCGATCGCCGTGCGCGTGGCGGTCATGCTCAGCGCGTGCGGCACGGCGAGGGCGTCGGTGAACGCGGTGGATGACAGCCGCTCCCGCTCGATCGTGCGCTCGACGTAGTCCTGGTCGATCACGCCCTCCGCAACCAGGAGACCACCGAGGTGGCGGATGACGCCCTCCTCGCCGCCCTCGGCATCCACGCCTCGCACGAAGGCGGACCGCACGAAGTAGCGCTCCAGTTCCTTGCGCAGCCGCGCCAGACGCCGGGATCGCCGGATCCGCGCGGCCGCGGTCTGCACGCGATCCACATCGGCATCCGTCAGGAAGGGCTGGATCCGCACGAAGCGGTCGCCGGGGATCGCGGGGTCGATCGTCGTGAGCACGAGGTCGGTGTCGATCGAGCCCCAATCGGGATCGACGCGGGTCTCCACGCCGACGACCTCGATAGCCTGGCCGAGCGATCGGTCGACGCTGGAGCGCAGCAGCTCGTGCAGCTCGTAGTAGCCCGGGCATACGATCGTCGCGGTCAGCAGCTGATCCGCCCTGCGGCTGCGCTCGAGCCGTCCGCCGACGTGCATCGCGATGTAGGCGATCTCGTCGTCCAGCAGCGGGATGCCCAGGCGCTGCTGCAGACCGCTCGCGATGAACACGGCGACCTCGAAGATCATCGGGTACGTCGACTTGAGCGACTTCGTGAGCGGGTTGCGCGACCACGCCTGTTCCCGGGCGCGGTGCTGCAGATTCTGCACGTGCAGTGCGAGGCGCAGGATGAAGTCCTCGTGCGCGATGTCGACCAGGAACTCTGCTGCGGCGGTCTCCACAACCTGACGCACCGCGGATTCGACCTCGGGATCGAGGCGGGATCGCGCCTGATCCGACGGCGCCGAGGCGCCGGGCGCGACGACGCGTGTGAGCACGAGCGTCGACAGATGCTGCAGATCGCCTGCGCCGAGCGTCACCCCCAGGTGGCGCTGCACGAGCCGTTCGAGAATCGCAGCCACCTCCTGCTGCGCGGGACGCACCTCGCCGGCTGTCCCCTCCAGCCCCCGGTCGCGCGCCACCCGGTCGGCTGCGATCGCGATGTGCATGACGACGTCGGCGATGCCGAACTCGTTGACGAAGTAGCCGAGCGCACCGAGCTCGGCGACGAGATCGGTCTTGAAGGGACCGAAGGCGTGGGCGCCGACGGACCCCTCGCCGAGCGTGCGACGAAGCGCCTCGAGGTCGAATGAACCGGCGTCCATCTCGTCGTGCGCGAGCCGGCTGAGCAGCCTGCGCTGGGCCATCTCGGTCCCGCGCAGCCGCGCCCGCGACGCCGACCGCTCCAGCGTCAGCTCGGTTCCGCCCAGGAGCCCCCGCACCCGGGCGAGATCGGCATCGAGCGTCGCGGGGCTCACGTGAAGGGAATCCGCGGTCTCGAACACGTCGATGCCGTCCTGCGCGTCCAGGAGGGCCCGGACCAGCGTGTGGAGCCGGTCACGCGGGGTCGATCCATCCGCCGGAGCGGTGACCCGCAGCGCCACCGACGCATCCGCGCCCGCGCGGTAGCCCTGCGGACCCGATTCGACCGCGACACCATCGGGAACGCGCGCATTGATCGCGGTGACGTAGGAGCGGATGCTCCGCGGAGTGACCCCGATGCTGTCCGCGAGGGTGGCGGCCGTCGCCCACTCCCCATCGCGCGCGAGGAGACCCAGCAGGCGGTCCTGTCTCGCTTTGGTCACATCGTCCCCTCGCGCATCGTCGCAGCGGCGCTCCCGCCAGTCAATCACGCGCCAGCGTGGCGATGGCGGTGCGAGAAGAGCGCACGATACCGTGATCTCGCCGCCGACCGACGGCAGACCTCGCGTTAGGAGTGGACATGGCAGGACAACGCCCCGCAGGGGTGACCATCGTCGCGGTGCTCGCATGGATCAGCGGCGCTATACAGATCATCGGCGCCGTGATCGGCCTTCTCGCCGGCGCGGGAATCGACGCGTGGGTCGCCCTCGCCATCGGCATCCTGACGATCGCCGTCAGCCTCGGACTGTTCCGCGGCACCAACGCCGCCCGCATCATCATGGCCATCCTGTTCGTACTGAACCTGGTCGTCGCGGTGTGGGCGATCGTCATCGGCGTCAACTTCTGGGGAGCGCTCATCGCCGGCATCCTGGCTGTCATCGGCCTGGTGTTCCTCTTCTCGCCGAAGGCCAACGCCTACTTCACCCAGTGATCAGCCTCGCTGCGGCCCCGGCTCCCTGCACAGGGCGTCGGGGCCGCAGCGCTTTCCGCCCCTCCGGAAACTTCGCTGGTTGTCGGCTCCCAGCGTTTTCACAAGAATGGCCACACGGAAAGGCGGGGTCGATGAGGATCCTTGTGGTCTGCGGTGCAGGAGCGTCGAGCACGTTCGTGGCTCAGCGCGTCCGGCATGCCGCCCACGACCGGGGCCTGGCGTACTCGGCGTTCGCCGGCACCGAACTCTCCCTGCCGATCGACCTCGACGCCGCGGATGTCGTCCTCGTCGGTCCGCACCTGGCCCATGCGGTGGAACGGATCCAGCGCGATGCCGCCCAGCGCGGCACGACGGTGGTCCTCCTGCCGCCTGACATCTTCTCCGATCTGGACGGCACACGCACACTCGCCCTGGTTCAAGAAGCCATCTCCCACTCCGACGGGGCCGTCCCGGCCGTGCGCGGCGCTTCCCCCGATGTCCGACAGGAAGAGGACTGACATGCCCCCTCTCACCCGAACCGTGCGGATCGGATCCTCGCACGGTCTGCACGCACGGCCCGCGAAGCTCTTCGCCCAGGCGGCGAAGGACTCCGGCATCCCGGTGACGATCTCGAAGGATGCCGGAGCCCCGGTCAACGCGGCGAGCATCCTCGGGGTCATCGCACTGGGCATCGAGCAGGGCGACTACGTCACCCTGACCGCCGACGGCGACGGAGCCGAGGCGACACTCGATCACCTCAGCGAGCTGCTCTCGACCGATCACGATGCGGCATGACCGATGAGCGAACCCGGAAAGAGCAGATCATGACCAGAACGCGCGAAGGAAGATCATGACCGAACTGAGGGGCGTAGGAATCGGGCTGGGCGTGGCCCAGGGG
Source organism: Microbacterium sp. (assembly GCF_036277215.1). GTDB lineage: Bacteria > Actinomycetota > Actinomycetes > Actinomycetales > Microbacteriaceae > Microbacterium. The sequence continues at coordinate 4,067 of NZ_DASUNI010000259.1, forward strand.
CCGGTCGCCCGCATGGCCGAGCCGTTCCCGCCGCCGGGCGACGCGCCGAGCGCCCTGAGCAGCGACGAGGAGACGGCCCGCGTGCGGGATGCCGTCGCAGGAGTCGCGCGCGAGCTCGAACAGCGTGGTGCGCAGGCCGGCGGCGCCGCGCAGGACGTGCTCGAAGCGCAGGCCATGATGGCGGAGGACCCGAGCCTGGAGGCTGAGATCGACACGCGGATCGGGGCCGGCAAGACCGCGGAGTTCGCGGTGCACGACGCCTTCGCGACATTCCGCGAGACGCTCACCGCCATGGGCGGGTATCTCGGCGAGCGCGCGGCCGACCTCGATGACGTCGCTCAGCGCGTGATCGCCCGTCTGCGCGGCGTTCCCGCGCCGGGGGTTCCCGATCCGGGGCATCCGTTCGTACTGGTCGCGAAGGATCTGGCACCCGCCGACACGGCCCTGCTCGATCTCGACAAGGTGCTCGCGCTGGTCACGACGGAGGGCGGGCCGACCTCGCACACGGCGATCCTCGCGCGGGAGAAGTCGATCGTCGCCGTCGTCGGCGCGGTCGATGCCACCGGACTCATCGAGGGTGAGATGGTGATCGTGGATGCCGCCGCCGGCGTGGTGACCACACAGCCGACGGCCGAAGAGCTCGAGCGTGCGCACAACCGCGCCGCCGATCGCGCCTCCGCGGCGTCGGCTCCGATCACCCCGGGAGCGCTCGGCGACGGCACCGCGATCCCGCTGCTGGCGAACCTCGGAAAGCCCGAGGGCGCCGAAGAGGCCGTCGCCCTCGGCGCAGAGGGGGTCGGCCTGTTCCGCACCGAGTTCCTCTTCCTCAGCGCGAACCAGGCGCCCACCGTCGAGCAGCAGCGCGAGTCCTACCGCCAGCTGCTGGCGGCGTTCCCCGGCAAGAAGGTCGTGGTCCGGGTGCTCGACGCCGGAGCCGACAAGCCCCTCGCGTTCCTCAACGACGCGCACGAGGAGAACCCCGCGCTCGGACTGCGCGGCATCCGTGCGCTTCGTGCGAGCGAGGACATCCTGCGTGAGCAGCTCACCGCCCTCGCCGAAGCGGATGCCGCGACCGACGCAGACCTGTGGGTCATGGCGCCGATGGTGGCCACCGTCGAGGAGACCGAGTACTTCACGGCGATCGCGAGGGATTACGGCATCCGGACCGCGGGGGTCATGGTCGAGGTGCCGTCCTCCGCGCTCCTGGCCGATCGCATCCTGGTCGACGCGGACTTCGCATCGATCGGCACCAACGATCTCACGCAGTACACGCTCGCTGCCGACCGGCTCCTCGGTTCGGTCGCCGCGTTCCAGGACCCCTGGCACCCCGCCGTGCTGCGTCTGATCAGGGAGGTCGGCGATGCCGGCCGCGTCCACCGCAAGCCTGTCGGCATCTGCGGCGAGGCCGCTGCCGATCCGCTCTTGGCGGTCGTGCTCGTCGGGCTCGGAGCCACGAGCCTCTCCATGGCGCCGACGGCTCTCGCCGACGTGCGGGCGTCACTCCTGCAGTACTCCCTCGATGATGCCCGAGTCATCTCCGAGGCAGCGCTGGCCGCGAACGACGCTGCCTCCGCAAGAGACGCGGCTCGCGAGGCCGCGGCAACCACCACCGAGAATGCGGCCGCACGTGCGGCCGCGAAGTCCTAGGAAAGAAGGAGCACCGCCATGACAACGGCGTCAGCGCCCCCAGCGGGCACCAGCAAGGCGCGGGTCGGAGTTCAGCGCTTCGGCACGTTCCTGTCCGGCATGATCATGCCGAACATCCCCGCGCTCATCGCGTGGGGCATCTTCACCGCGTTCTTCATCGAGGTGGGGTGGACACCCAACGCCGACCTGGCCACGATCGTCGGGCCGTTCATCCACTACCTGCTGCCGATCATCATCGCCTACACGGGCGGCAACATCGTCTACGGCATCCGCGGCGGTGTCGTCGCTTCGATCGCCGTCATGGGCGCGATCGCCGGGTCGGATTTCCTGATCGCACAGTTCAACTCGACGCTGCCGGAGGGCGAGGCTCCCCTCGGCCAGGTGCACATGTTCATCGGTGCGATGATCATGGCCCCGCTCGCGGCGTACACGATGAAGTGGCTCGACAGCCTCTGGGAGGGCAAGATCCGGGCGGGCTTCGAGATGCTCGTCAACATGTTCTCCGCCGGCATCTGGGGCTTCGTCATGGCGGTGGTGGGCTTCTACCCGATCGCCTTCCTGGTGAACGGACTGATGCAGATCCTCAGCAACGCGGTGAACTGGCTCGTGGAGATGAACCTGCTCCCGCTGACGAGCATCATCATCGAGCCGGCGAAGGTGCTGTTCCTGAACAACGCCATCAACCACGGTGTGCTGACACCTCTCGGCATCCAGCAGGCGGCGGAGGACGGTTCGTCCATCCTCTTCCTCCTCGAGGCCAACCCTGGTCCCGGTGTCGGTCTGCTGCTTGCCTTCACCTTCTTCGGCCTCGGCGCGGCGCGTGCCTCGGCCCCGGGTGCGGCGATCATCCAGTTCTTCGGCGGCATCCACGAGGTGTACTTCCCGTACGCGCTCATGAAGCCGATGGTGATCCTGGCGCTCATCGCGGGTGGCGCGACCGGTGTCACGACGAACATGCTCCTGGGCGGCGCGCTGCGCGCACCGGCGGCGCCGGGCAGCATCATCGCTGTGCTCGCCCAGACGGCCGCCGGCTCGTACTTCGCCGTCATCCTCTCGGTGGTGCTCGCGGCGGCGGTCACCTTCGTGATCACAGCCATCATCCTGAGGGCCTCGCGCAAGCGCGACCTCGAGGCCATGGCGGCGACGGACGACGCGTTCGGCGCGGCGATCACGCAGACCGAGGCGGCGAAGGGCAAGTCCTCCGACGCGCTCGGCGGACTCCGCGGCGGTGCTGTCACCGCGAGCGGCGGCGGCATCGACCCGGCCGTGATGACGGAGCGCCAGATCAAGAACATCGTGTTCGCGTGCGACGCGGGGATGGGTTCGTCGGCGATGGGCGCGAGCGTGCTGCGCAACAAGATCAAGAAGGCGGGCATCGAGGATGTCACCGTCGTGAACAAGGCGATCGCGAACCTCGACCCGTCGGCCGATCTGGTGATCACGCAGAACCAGCTCACGGACCGGGCCCGGCACCAGACCCCGAACGCCGTGCACGTGTCGGTGGACAACTTCATGAATTCGCCGAGATACGACGAGGTCGTGGAACTGGTGCGCGACCAGCACCAGGATGGTAAGTAGGCGCTGAGACGGCTGCGGGGTCGGGCGGCGAGATGCCCCCGGCTCCGCGGCTTTCTGCCGCGACTCGGTCCAGCAGCATCCCATCGAAGTAGGAAAGGCGAACAACATGGCACGTGACGTCCTGAGCCCCGGCCAGGTCCGGATCCACTCCGGCAGCGCGACGCGCGAAGAGGCGATGAAGGAGGCGGCCGATATCCTCGAGGCCGCCGGTGCGGTCACCAGCGCGTACTTCGACGCGATGCAGCAGCGTGAGGAGACGGTCTCCACCTACATGGGCAACGAACTGGCCATCCCGCACGGAACGAACGAGACCAAGCACACCATCCTCGACTCGGCCCTCTCGGTCGTGCGCTACGACGGCGGCGTGGACTGGGGCGGCGAGCCGGTCACCTTCGTCGTCGGCATCGCCGGCAAGGGAGACGAGCACCTCGAGATCCTGTCGCAGATCGCGATCCTCTTCTCCGACGAGGACGAGGTCGAGACCCTCAAACGGGCCGACTCCCCGGAAGAGCTCTACAAGCTGGTGTCCGCGGCAGGCGTCTGATGAAGGCGGTCCACTTCGGCGCCGGCAACATCGGACGCGGCTTCGTCGGGCTGCTGCTTCACCAGGGCGGCTACGAGCTGGTCTTCTCGGACGTCGCGGCGCCGCTGGTCGATGCGATCAACGACGTGTCGGAGTACACCGTCCACGAGGTCGGTCAGGGCGGCACGGACACCGTCGTGACCGGCTTCCGCGCGATCAACAGCGCGACGCATCCCGACGAGGTGATCGAAGAGGTCGCGGGCGCGAACGTCGTCACGACCGCCGTCGGCCCCACCATCCTCAAGTTCGTCGCCCCGCACATCGTCGCGGGTCTCGCGCTGCGCGACCCGTCCTCGCCGCCGCTGCAGATCATGGCCTGCGAGAACGCGATCAACGCGACCGACCTGCTCCGCGACGAGATCGCGACGATCGCCGGCGAGGCCTGGGACGCCCTCGAGGGACGCGCCGTATTCGCCAACACCGCAGTCGACAGGATCGTCCCGGCGCAGCCGGAGGGCTCCGGGGTGGATGTCACGGTCGAGCCGTTCTACGAGTGGGCGATCGAGCGGCCTCCGTTCGGCGACGATCCGCCGACGATTCCCGGCGCGCACTTCGTCGACGACCTCGCGCCGTACATCGAGCGGAAGCTGTTCACGGTGAACACCGGGCACGCCGCCACGGCGTACTTCGGCGCGATCGCCGGGGTCGAGACGATCGCCGAAGCCCTGGCCGATGAGACCATCGCCGCGCGGGTCGCCGCGGCGCTGGAGGAGACGTCAGGGCTGCTCGTCGCCAAGCACGAGCTGGACCCGGCGGACCTCGCCTCGTACCGCAGCACCATCCTGCGGCGGTTCCGCAATCCGGCACTGCCCGACACGGTGTGGCGGGTCGGCCGGCAGCCTTTGCGCAAGCTCTCGCGGCACGAGCGCTTCGTGGGCCCCGCGGCGCAGGCCGCCGAGCGCGGCCTCCCGGTGGACGCCCTGGTCGATGCGATGGGCGCGGCGCTCTCGTTCGAGGACGCCGAGGACGCCCAGTCCGTCGACCTCCAGCGCATGCTGCGCGAGCAGGATGCGGCATCCGTCACTGCGACGGTGACCGGCCTCGAGCCGGACCACCCGCTGTTCGCGCGTGTCGAAGCGATCGTGGCGGCCCGGCAGGCCGAGCTCGCGTGACGTCGCGGCGTGACGGCTGACCCGCCCGCGGCGGCGCCGCGGAGACGGCGCGGCCGGCGCATCCTCGCGTGGGTGCTGGGATCGCTCGGCGTCCTGATCGTCGCAATCGTCGTGGGCTTCCTCTTGTGGGCGAACATCGGCGTGATGGCGGCCGAGTCCGAGCCCCTTGCCGCGGTGCGAGGCGATCCGGATGTCACGCTGCGCGACGAGGGCGCGGCGTGGGTCCTCGCGCCGGCGTCGGGCGAGTCGACGTCCGGACTCGTCTTCATCCCGGGCGCCAAGGTCGATCCGCTCGCCTATGCCGCGACTCTGGTCGGCGTCGTGGAGGAGGGCGCGACGGTCGTGATCACGAAGCCGACCCTCAACCTCGCGTTCTTCGACTTCCGTCCGCTCTCGGACTTCACCGCGCTCGCGCCGGACGTCACCGACTGGTTCGTGGGCGGACACTCGCTCGGAGGCGTCCGGGCCTGCCAGCTCGCGGCGGATACGGAAGGCCTCGTCCTGTTCGCCGGCTATTGCGCGAACGACCTGTCCGACTCCGACCTCGCCGCCCTGAGCATCTCGGGGAGCGAGGACGGGCTGTCCACCCCGGAGAAGATCGACTCCGCCGCACACCTGCTGCCCGCCGACGCGATCTTCGTCGAGATCGACGGCGGCAACCACGCCGGCTTCGGCGCGTACGGAGCGCAGCCGGGCGACGGCGCGGCGACGATCCCGGACGACGACATCCGTGCGCAGATCACCGACGCCCTCGGCCCGTTCCTGCTCGGCGGGTGAGCCGCTCGTAAGCCAGTCGGCGGTCCGTGTCCAGAAGATGGCGCAGATATGTTCGCCGACGGACCATCTGCCCGACATGAGTGAGGATTCAGAGCGGGGCACGCCAGCCGCCCCGAACGAGGGCAGCGGCGATCTTCGCCACCGCAACCGACTGGTCGGGCTGGAGGTGATGTCGCAGGATGCGGACGTGATCCCACCCGGCCGCGCGGATGGCATCCCACCGGTCGGCATCGCGTGCGAACTGCCGCGCATCGACGGCATGCTGGCGGCCGTCGTATTCGGCTGCGACACCGAATTCCCGGTACAGCTGATCGACGCGTGCGATGAGCTCGCCGGACGGCCCGAGCAGATCGACGTTCAGCTCGGGCTCCGGAAGCCCCGCTCTTCGGAAAGCGAGCCGCAGTCGCGTCTCGCGGAACGACTCCGCGCCATCGCGCACGTCATCGAGCACGGCGTCCAGGACGTGTCCGCGCATCGCGAGCGCCTCCGCGCGCAGCGCGCCGACGGTGGTCAGCCTGCGCGCTCCCAGGACGAGCGCGTCAGCCGCAGCGATGAGGTCGTCCGCCGACCATCCGGTCGAGGTCTGCACCCATGCGCGCGCGGGATGCTCGACCGGAAGCCCTCGGATCGTGCGCCACGCGGGCTCGCGCACCTGCAGACGATGACCCGTGACGCCGCGAGTGGAGGGGCCGCTGCGCGGCCTGTATGCGCTGACGTGCAGTACGGGCTGCCATCCGTCCGGCGTCGGCGCCTCCACCAGCGCGAGCGCTGTGTCGTGGCTGTAGAACTGCCCCGGTCGGAGCCGCGGCGCGTATCTTTCGGCAAGCAGTCGGAGCTCCCACAGGTGCGGCGCGTACCTCGCGAGGCGAAGATCGGCTCCATCAAGCGTTGTCGGGCCGCCGAGCGCTTCACGCACGCCGTAGAACGGCGACCGGTATGCCGTTCCCCGCATCTCACCTCGCGTGAGCCCGCGTCCGCGCCCTTCGCCGATTGTGAAGGCGTCGATGTGGCCAGAGCGTGGCGGCATCCTCCGATCCGAGCACGAGGTCGCCGCTCGGCGCGCCGTCGAGAGAGGCGCGAAGAACTCACGCGCACCTCGGGGTGGGGAGGAGTCGCGCACTGCGGCATCCGGATCGTCTGAGAGTTCGCCACGGCCGTGCATGTCCGGAAGAAGGCTGGGGCGCCTGCGCGTGACAACCATCTGGCGGACACCCGCGCAGCAGCTGCCAGGAACTGCGCGCATCGCGCCGGCGCCGCCGCCCTACCGCTCGAAGCCCTCCGCGATCAGCTCGATGAGCTCCTCCCGCTCCTCGATCGGCAGGAACGCGCCCGCTGCGGCGTTGAGCTGGAACGTCTCGAGGTCGTCGAGGTCGTACTCGAAGGTCTCGGCGAGCAGCGCGAGCTCACGCGTCAGCGACGTGCGGCTCATCGTGCGGTTGTCGACGTTCACCGTCACCGAGAAGCCGAGCTGGTAGAGCAGGTCGAACGGATGGTCGGCGAGCTCCGTGCCCCACTTCTCGATCGCGCCGGTCTGCAGGTTCGACGACGGCGACAGCTCGAGCGTGATCTCGCGATCGCGCACCCATCGCGCGAGATCGCCGAACTGCACGAGCACCTCGTCACCCGCGCGTGAGATGACCTCGAGGTCCTCGGCGATGCGCACGCCGTGGCCCAGGCGCACCGCGCGCCCGTCGATGAGCGCCGAGCGGATCGAGTCGAGACCGGCCGCTTCGCCCGCGTGCACGGTCGCCGGGAAGAACTCCGACGCCAGGTAGTCGAACGCGACCTTGTGGCGCGACGGCGGGAACCCGTCCTCGGGCCCGGCGATGTCGAACCCGACGGCGCCGCGTCCGCGCCACGAGACGGCGAGCTCGGCGATCTCGAGCGAGCGGTCGGTGTGCCGCATCGCGCTGATGAGCTGACCGACCCGGATGTCGCGGCCGGACTGCTCCGCGGCCTCCTCGCCCTCTTCGATCCCCGTCTGCACCGCCTCGACGGCCTCCTCGAGCGAGAGGCCGCGGGTGAGGTGCTGCTCGGGAGCCCACCGGACCTCGCCGTAGATCACTCCGTCCGCGGCGAGGTCTTCGACGAACTCGCGTGCGACGCGGGTGAGACCCTCCGTCGTCTGCATCACCGCGGTGGTCAGGTCGAACGTCTTCAGGTACTCCACGAGGGAGCCCGAATCGCTCTGGTCGGCGAACCAGCCCGCGAGCGCGTCGCCATCGGACTCGGGAACGTCGAGCCCGATCGCGTCGCCGAGTTCGATGATCGTCTGCGGCCTCACGCCGCCGTCGAGGTGATCGTGCAGCGACACCTTCGGCAGACTCCGGATCGAGACGTCCTGGAGTTTGGTGTCGCCATGCTGGTCGATCGGCATATTCGGTCTCCTCAGCGCCGGGCGTCGGCCCGCGCGGTTCGAGTGGTGGTCGGTCGGTGATTCGGGAAGGACATGAGCGGATGCCGAGGCCTCACGCGGTGATCCGCTCGAGGACGAGCGGGTGAGGGTCGGGAGCGGTCGAGCCGATCTCCCACGAGTCCTCGAGTACGGTCAGTGCCCGCTGGAACCTCGCCTCATCGTGCCCGAGGAGGGTGAACAACGGCTGACCGGCGGTGACTTCGTCGCCGGGCTTGACGTGCAGGTCGATGCCCGCGGCATGCACGACGGAGTCCTCGGCTCGGGCGCGGCCCGCGCCCAGGCGCCACGCGGCGATGCCGAACGGCAGCGCGTCCATGCGGGTGACGAAGCCCGCCTCGGTCGCGGTGACGGTGTGCGTCTGGCGCGGCTGAGGCAGCGGGGAATCCGGGTCGCCGTCCTGCGCGAGGATCATCGCGCGCCACGAGTCCATCGCGCGTCCGTCCGCGAGCGCCGCCTCGACGTCGGCGTCGGGCTTGCCCGCGAGCGCCAGCATCTCGCGCGCGAGCGCGATCGTCAGCTCGACGACGTCGGCGGGGCCGCCGCCGGCGAGCACCTCGACCGACTCGCGCACCTCGTTCGCGTTGCCGATCGCGAGTCCCAGCGGTGTGTTCATGTCGGTGAGCAGGGCCGTGGTCGCAAGGCCCGAGTCGGTCCCGAGCGCCACCATCGTGTGCGCGAGCTCGCGCGCCCGCTCGACATCCTGCATGAACGCCCCCGAGCCGAACTTCACGTCCAGAACGAGAGAGTCGGTCCCCTCGGCGATCTTCTTCGACATGATGCTCGACGCGATCAGCGGGATCGCCTCCACCGTGCCTGTCACATCACGCAGCGCGTAGAGCTTCTTGTCGGCGGGGGCGAGCCCCGAGCCGGCGGCGCAGATGACCGCGCCCACGTCGCGCAGCTGATCGAAGAGCTCGTCGTTGGTCAGTGCCGCGGTCCAGCCGGGGATCGACTCGAGCTTGTCGAGCGTCCCCCCGGTGTGGCCGAGCCCGCGCCCCGACAGCTGGGGGACGGCCACGCCGAAGCAGGCGACCAGCGGGGCCAGCGGCAGCGTGATCTTGTCTCCCACCCCGCCCGTCGAGTGCTTGTCGACCGTCGGCTTGCCGAGCCCGGCGAAGCTCATTCGCTCGCCCGATGCGATCATCGCATCGGTCATCACGTGGATCTCGTCGCGCGTCATGCCGTTCAGCAGCACCGCCATGGCGAACGCCGCCATCTGCGCGTCCGCGACGTACCCGCGCGTGTAGGCGTCGATCATCCAGCGCAGCGCGTCCTCGGGGATCTCCCCGCCGTCGCGCTTGATGCGGATGACGTCCACCGCGTCGTGGTGCTCGACCGTCACCGCGCCGCCTCTTCCAGATCGCGTGGACCGAAGGCGTCGGGCAGGACCTCGTCGATCGTGCGGATCCCGGAGACGGTCTCCAGCAGCATCCCCGGGATCGCGTGCTCGTACAGCAGCTGACGGCATCGTCCGCAGGGCATGAGCGTGCGACCCTCGCCGTCGACGCAGACGAAGGCGACCAGCTTGCCGCCGCCCGACATGAACAGGTCGCTGATCAGCGAGCATTCCGCGCACAGCGTCACGCCGTACGAGGCGTTCTCGATGTTGCAGCCCGAGACGATGCGGCCGTCCGAGACGAGCGCCGCAGCACCGACTCTGAACCGCGAGTAGGGCACGTAGGCGAGCTCCTTCGCCGCGGTCGCCGCGGCGCGCAGTTCGTCCCAATCGATGTCGGTCACTCGGCTCATCCCTTGATGTAGGGCTTGCCGTCGGCGGCAGGTGCCCGAGATCGTCCGACGACGCCGGCGACCACGAAGATCGTGACCAGGTACGGCAGCATCAGCATGAATTCGCTCGGCACCGGAGACCCGATGATGTTGAGCGTGTTCTGCAGGCTCGACGCGAAGCCGAACAGCAGGGCGGCGAGGGTCGCCTTGATCGGATCCCACTGACCGAAGATGACGGCGGCGAGCGCGATGAATCCGGCGCCGCCCGTCATCTCCTTGTTGAAGGGGATGGCCGCGCCGATGGTGAACACGGTGCCCCCGATCCCGGCGATCGCGCCGGCGAGGAGCAGGTTCCAGAAGCGCGTCGCGTTGACCTTGATGCCGACGGTGTCGGCCGCCTGGGGGTGCTCGCCGACGGCGCGCAGGCGCAGTCCCCACCGGGTGTGGAACATGCCGACGTACACCAGCGCCACCGCGATGTACATCAGGTACACCACGATGGTCTGCCGGAACAGCACCGGACCGATCACCGGGATCTCGCTCAGGAGCGGGATCGGGATGCGGTCGAAGCGGGGCGGGCTGTTCAGGAGCGCGGCGTTGGGCTGCAGCACCTGCGAGTACAGGAAGCTGGTGAGTCCGATCACGAGGACGTTGAGGACGACACCGACGATGACCTGGTCGACGAGGTACTTGATCGCGAATGCGACCAGGACGAACGCCACCGCAGCGCCTGCGACCATCGCCGCCACCAGGCCGAGCAGAGGCTGGCGGGTGATCGATGCCACGACCGCAGCGGTGAACGCCCCGGCCAGCAGCTGTCCTTCGATGGCGATGTTCACAACGCCCGCGCGCTCGCCGATCACACCGCCCAGGGCGCCGTAGATGAGCGGCACCGCGAGGGCGATCGAGCCGGCGAGGAGGCCGACGACGGGGATGGTCTCCTCGGAGGCTGCCCAGGAGAGGAACCCGACGACGAACGCCACGATGTAGACGATGAGGATCCACAGCGGCGTGCGTCCCCATGTCCGGACGAAGTAGGCGGAGGCCGCGGCCAGGACGACCAGCAGGACGAAGAAGATCCAGGTGGTCAGACCCACCGGCACGACGAGCTCCGGCAGCTGGATCACGTCGGAATCCGTCGACAGCCGGAACGTGGTGTCGCCGCCGCGCGGAGCGAGGAGCAGCAGGAGTCCGTAGAGCACCGCGAAGACCCCGAGGGCGATCGGCGCCTTCCAGCTGCGGATGACGGCCGTTTCGGGCGCATCGGACCCGCCGGGCATGAGGCCGGCGGTGGAGACGGTGGGCGTGCTCACTTGGCCGCCCCCTCGAGCTCAGCTTCGGCTTCGCCGACGACGCGTGCCTTCAGCGCCTTCTCGCGGGCCTTCTCCTGCCTGCGGCGATCGCGCTCAGGCGAAGGGAGGAAGAAGATCGAGCGCACCAGCGGCGGCGCGGCGATGAACAGGACGATGAGGGACTGGACGACGGTGACGATCTCGACGGGGATCTGCTCGGCAGCCTGCATCCCGAACCCGCCCGCCTTGAAGGCGCCGAACAGGATGCCGGCGGCGAATGTGCCCCACGGCGTCGAGCGGCCGAGCAGCGCGACGGTGATGGCGTCGAAGCCGATGCCGGCGTCGATGTCGATCGTGAAGCCCGAGGTGATCGTGCCGAGGACCTGGTTGACTCCGGCGAGCCCGACGAGGGCGCCCGAGATCAGCATGCCGTAGAGGTACATGTTCTTGACGTTGATGCCCGCCACCCGCGCGGCGTTGGGGTTCTCACCGACGGCGCGGAACTGGAAGCCCAGGCTGGAGCGGTTCAGGATCCACCACACCAGGACCGTCGCCGCGATCGCCAGGATGAATCCGAAGTGCAGGTTGAACTGCGGTCCGAGCAGTGCGGGAAGGACGGCGGTGTCCTTGGATGCCGGCGACGTGGGGTTGTTCGAGTTCGGAGCCTGGAGGAGGCCGGGCGTGCGCAGCATCCACAGCACGAGGTAGACGGCGACGTAGTTGAGCATGATCGTCACGATCACCTCGTGCGCGCCGGTGCGCGCCTTCAGGAAGCCCGCGATCCCGGCCCACAGCGCACCTGCGGCGACGCCTGCCACCAGGGCGACGATCATGTGCAGGCCCCACGGCAGATCGAACGAGAACGCCACCCAGCTCGCCGCAGCGGATGCCATCAGCATCTGACCACGGCCGCCGATGTTGAACATGCCGATGCGGAAGGCGAGGGCGACGCCCAGCCCCGCCGCGATGAGCGGTGTGGCGAACGTCAGCGTCTCGGTGAGCGGCCTGATGGCTCGCGCGAAGGTCGGCGCGCCGAAGTTGTACACGGCGCTCTGGAAGAACGCGATGTAGGCGCCCGATACCGCGTCCCAGATCGCGACCAGAGTGTCGCCCGGTCGCGCGAAGAAGTAGCCCGCAGAGGCCTGGACCTCCTCGTCGGTGACGGCGATCATGATGCCGCCGACCAACAGCGCCAGGACGATCGCCAGCACGGAGATGATCGCATTGCCCTGGGTGATCTTGAGGAACGTGGCGTGCCACTTGGAGGGCGGCGGCGCCCCCTGGACCGATGCGGCGGCGGCGGTGCTCATGCGGCTGCCCCTTCTCCGGCGACGGGCTCGCCCGCCATCATCAGGCCGAGAACGTCCCGAGGTGTGCCGCCGGGGACGATCCCGACGATCCGGCCCCGGTACATCACCATGATCCGATCGGCGAGGGCGGTGACCTCGTCGAGCTCGGTCGAGACCACGATGACCGGGACACCCGCGTCGCGCGTGGCGACGATGCGCTTGTGGATGAACTCGATCGATCCGACGTCCACGCCGCGGGTCGGCTGCGCGGCGACCAGGAGCGACAGATCGCGACTCAGCTCGCGGGCGAGGACCACTTTCTGCTGGTTGCCCCCCGACAGCTTTCGCACCGGGGTGTCGATGCTCTGGGCGCGCACGTCGAATTCGCGGAAGCGCTCGTTCGCGAAGTCGTTGAGGGTCTTCCGCTGGACATTCCAGGCCTTCACGAACGGCTCACCGTTGGCACGGTCGAGCATGAGGTTCTCGGCGATGGTGAAGGCGCCCACCAGACCGTCCTCGGTGCGGTCCTCGGGGACGAAACCGACGCCCTCGTCGAGGATGCGGCGGACGCTGCGGCCCACCAGCTCCTCCCCGTCGAGTTTGGCGGAGCCCCGCACCAGGGGCTGCAGCCCGAGCAGCGCCTCCGCCAGCTCGGTCTGACCGTTGCCCTGCACACCCGCGATCGCGAGGATCTCCCCGCCGCGCACATCGAAGCTGACGTCGCTGACGACGATGTGCCCGAGCGGATCGACGACGCTCAGATTCTGCACGACGAGCGCCTGGTCGTTGATCCTGGCGGGCTCCTTGTGCACGGTCAGCTCGACGGCGCGGCCGACCATCATGGAGGCCAGCTCCGCGTTGGAGGCGGTCGGGGACGCCTCGCCCACGACCTTGCCCAGTCGGACGACGGTGATGCGGTCGGCCACTTCGCGGACCTCGCGCAGCTTGTGGGTGATGAACACGATGGACGCGCCGGACGCTTTGAGCTGGCGCATGATCTCCATCAGCTCGTCGGTCTCCTGCGGTGTCAGCACGGCGGTCGGCTCGTCGAAGACCAGCACCTCGGCATCCCGCGAGAGTGCCTTGATGATCTCGACGCGCTGCTGGACGCCGACGGGGAGGTCCTCGACCACAGCATCGGGGTCGACGTGGAATCCGAAGCGGGCGGCGATCTCGCGCACGCGCGCGCGAGCGGCGTCCAGGTCGAGGAGTCCGCCGGCGCGGGTGTTCTCCTGACCGAGCATGACGTTCTCGGCGACGGTGAAGACCGGGATCAGCATGAAGTGCTGGTGCACCATCCCGATCCCCGCGCGCATCGCGTCGCCGGGGCCGTGGAAGTTCTGCACGTGGTCGTCGAGCAGGATGACGCCCTCGTCGGCCGTGTAGAGCCCGTACAGGACGTTCATCAGCGTGGACTTGCCTGCGCCGTTCTCGCCGAGCAGGCAGTGGATCTCCCCCGGCTCGACCACGAGGTCGATGTGGTCGTTCGCGACGAGGCTTCCGAACCGCTTCGTGATCCCACGGAGTTCGAGCTTCATGGTGCCGATCCTAGCGACGGGGGTGCAGCGACGCACCGGCGGTGGCGCGCGTCGGGATGCACGCGCCGACAGCAGTGGGGAGGCCGGTCATCCAGCCTCCCCACCACCGATCTCGGGTTACTCCGCGAGGTAGGAGTCGACGGGGATGGACCCGTCGACGATGCCGGCCACGATGGCGTCGAGCTCGCCCTGCAGGTCGGGCGAGACCTTGTCCTCGAAGTCGTGGAACGGCGCGATGCCGACACCCTCGTCCTCGAGCACGCCGACGTAGGGCGCGGCGTCGAAGTTGCCCTCGCCGGCCTCGATGATCGCCGTCGAGACACCGACGTCGATGGCCTTCAGGATCGAGGTGAGCAGCAGGTCGGCGACCGAAGGGTCGGTCTCGTAGACGTCCGCGTCGACACCCAGAAGAGCGATGTCCTTGCCGGAGTCGCGGATGACGGAGGCGGCGCTCTGGTAGATGCCGCCGCCCACGGGCAGGATCACGTCGGCCCCCTGGTCGACGAGCCCACGCGAGGCGTTCTCAGCGGCGGGATCCGGGACGAAGGCGTCGGTGAAGATGCCGTCGGTGCCGTCCCAGCCGAGCACCTGGACGCTGTCGCCCTTCTGCTCGTTCCAGTACTCGACGCCCTGCTTGAAGCCGTCCATGAAGATGGTGACCGTCGGGAACGGCTTGCCGCCGAACGTGCCGACGACCTTCGAGGTCGACAGCGAAGCGGACGCGTACCCGGCGAGGAACGCGGCCTGCGCGGTGTCGAAGATGACGGGCTTGATGTTCGGGAAGTCCGTCTCGCCGTCGAAGTCCGTGTCGACGATGTCATCGACCGAGACGAACTGCACGTCGGGGTTCGCCTCGGCGGCCTCTGCAGCAGCGGCAGCGAGGTCGAATCCCACGGTGACGACCAGCGTGCAGTTCTGGTCGAGGACGCTCTGGATGTTCGGCGCGAAATCGGACGTCGTGTTCGACTCGACGGCGATCGATTCGACGCCGAGCTCCTCGGCCGCCTGCTCCAGGCCGGCCAGACCGAGCTGGTTGAACGACTTGTCGTCGTATCCGCCGGTTCCCGAGACCATGCAGGGCAGGAAGCCCTCGACGGCTCCGGAGCCTGCGTCTGCGGACTCGGTGGGGGTGGCTTCGGGTGCCGACCCGCAGCCTGCAAGGGCAACGAGCAGTCCGGCGGCGGCAACTACCCCGGCGAACTTCTTGGTGGTAGAGATTGTCAACTCACGCCTCCATAACGGGTGCCCCGCGCACTTCGCGGGTGACTGCACAAAGTTACCGAGTGTGACGTCGCGCTCGCACACAAGAACGCGGTCCTGCCGGGAATGGTTACAAAGACGCAATGTGGTGACACGCGGGCGCGGTAGGCGCGGCATCCAGTGCCATCACAGGACGTCGCCGCGGCCGGTGAGTTTGAGGGCGTCCACGACGCCCTTCACCCGCTGCGCGTGCTCACTCGTTGTGACCAGGAGCGCGTCGTCGGTGTCGACGATGACGATGTCCTTGACCCCGATGACGCTGATGATCCGCTGGGTCTGCGACACGACGATGCCGCTGGAGGCATCGGCGAGGATCCGGGCGTTCTCGCCGAGGATCGCCAGGTCGTTCCCGCGTCCGTGGGAGTTGAGCTTGGCCAGGCTCGCGAAGTCGCCCACGTCATCCCAGTCGAAGTGCCCCGGGACCACGGCGAGGCGGCCCTTGGCGGCGGCGGGCTCGGCCACCGCGTAGTCGATCGCGATCTTGGTGATCGTCGGCCACACCCGGTCGACGACGGGCCCGCGCGCCTCGCGGTCGTCCCAGACCTCGGCGAGGTCCATGAGACCGGCGTAGAGGTGCGGCTCGTTCTCGGCGATCTCGCCCAGGAGCACGTCGGCACGGGCGATGAACATGCCCGCGTTCCACAGGTACGAGCGGTCCGCGAGATATTCGCGCGCGGTGTCCAGGTCGGGTTTCTCCACGAATCGCTCGACGAGGGCGGCCTCGGGCGCACCCGTCACGACCAGCTCCCCGGCCTTGCGCATGTAGCCGAAGCCGACGGACGGCTCGGTCGGCGGGATGCCGATGGTGCAGATGTAACCCTCCCGTGCCACCGCGACCGCCTGCTGCACGGCCCACTCGAACACCTGCGTGCCGCGGATGACATGGTCGGCGGCGAAGGAGCCGATGATGACGTCGGGCTCACGACGCGACAGGATCGCCGCGGCGAGTCCGATCGCCGCCGCGGAGTCGCGCGGCTCGGACTCGAGGAAGACGTTCATGTCGGCGATGCCGGGCAGCTCCTTCTCGACCGCCGCGCGGTGGGCGCGGCCCGTGACCACCGCGATCCGATCGGCGCCGGACAGCGGCTCGAGCCGGTCCCAGGTGTCACGCAGCAGCGAGTGGCCGGAGCCGGTGAGATCGTGCAGGAACTTGGGCGCATCGGCGCGGGACAGCGGCCACAGCCTGCTGCCGATGCCGCCCGCGGGGATGACGGCGTAGAAGTCCTTTATGGGCTCAGACATGCCTCCACCGTAGCCGCGGCCCGACGTCGGCCGCGTTTCGCCGAGGTGTCCGACATGTGTACCGGCGGCCGCCGCGCAGAGGGCGTCCGGACCGCGCCCGTCGCCGCCCCCGCTCCAGCGGTCCTAGGATGGAAATGCGCCCGCGCATGGTCCGCGCTGGCTCCGAGACCACCTCGCACCGAGCAGGGAGGACGACCGTGTCCGCAGGCACACGCTTGACACCGTCGGTATCCGAGACCACCTCGAAAGTCCCCCGCGGAACGCTGTACCGCGGCAACGAGGGCATGTGGTCGTGGGTGCTGCATCGCATCACCGGTGTCGCCATCTTCTTCTTCCTTCTGGTTCACGTGCTCGACACCGCACTGATCCGCGTGTCGCCCGAGGCGTACGACGCCGTCATCGGCACGTACAAGAACCCGATCATGGGCATCGGCGAGGTCGCCCTCGTCGGCGCCGTCGCCTACCACGCCTACAACGGGCTGCGGATCATCCTCGTGGACTTCTGGTCGTGGGCGACCCGCCACCAGCGGCAGCTGTGGTGGGGTGTCATCGGCCTCTGGGTCGTGACCATGCTCGCGTTCACACCGCGTCATCTGATCAACGTCTTCTCGACGATCGGAGGCGGGCACTGATGATGACCGCCGACACGATCGCCGCCCCGCGCTCACCGCGGGCGGCCGTCCGCCGCAAAGGCCCGAACCTCGAGAAGGCCGGCTGGCTGTACATGCGCATCTCGGGTCTTGCGCTGATCATCCTCATCTTCGGTCACCTCTTCGTGAACCTCATGGTGGGCGACGGGATCCACGGGATCGACTTCGCGTTCGTCGCCGGCAAGTTCGCCTCGCCGTTCTGGCAGTGGTGGGACGTGCTCATGCTCTGGCTGGCACTGATCCATGGCGCCAACGGAATGCGAACGATCGTCAACGACTACGTCACCCACGCGAAGATCCGCCGTGTGCTGGTGTGGGCGCTGTGGCTCTCAGCCGGGTTCCTGATCGTCCTCGGCACCCTCGTCGTGTTCACGTTCGACCCGTGCCTCGGGCTGACCGAGGACAGCGTCGCGTGGCTGCAGGAAGTGTGCGCCTGACTTCGGGCGGCACACCGGGCGATCGAGTAGACACAGAGACGGAAAGCACCTCGCAGTGAGCACCCAGACCGAAGGCACCATCGTCAGAGACGGCGTCCACTACCACCAGTTCGACATCGTCATCGTGGGAGCCGGCGGCGCGGGGATGCGCGCAGCGATCGAGGCCGGGCCGGGAGCTCGGACCGCGGTCATCTCGAAGCTCTACCCGACGCGGTCGCACACGGGTGCCGCGCAGGGCGGCATGGCCGCGGCCCTCGCCAACGTCGAAGAGGACTCCTGGGAGTGGCACACCTTCGACACCGTCAAGGGGGGCGACTACCTCGTCGACCAGGATGCCGCCGAGATCCTGGCCAAGGAGGCCATCGACGCGGTCATCGACCTCGAGAACATGGGCCTGCCGTTCAACCGCACGCCCGAAGGCAAGATCGATCAGCGCCGGTTCGGCGGTCACACCGCCGACCACGGCAAGACGCCTGTGCGACGCGCGTGCTACGCCGCTGATCGCACCGGCCACATGATCCTGCAGACGCTGTTCCAGAACTGCGTGAAGCTGGGGATCAACTTCTTCAACGAGTACTACGTGCTCGACCTGGTCACGGTGAAGGCGGCCGACGGCAGCACGCAGATCGCCGGTGTCGTCGCCTACGAGCTGGCCACCGGCGACCTGCACGTCTTCCAGTCGAAGGCCGTCATCTTCGCCACCGGCGGATTCGGCAAGATCTACAAGACCACCTCCAACGCGCACACGCTGACCGGCGACGGGGTGGGCATCGTCTGGCGCAAGGGCCTCCCGCTGGAGGACATGGAGTTCTTCCAGTTCCACCCGACCGGACTCGCCGGCCTCGGCATCCTGCTCACCGAAGGTGCGCGCGGAGAGGGAGCGATCCTGCGCAACGTGAGCGGGGAGCGCTTCATGGAGCGCTACGCACCGACCATCAAAGACCTCGCACCGCGTGACATCATCTCCCGCTGCATGCAGCAGGAGGTCGCCGAAGGCCGCGGCGCGGGACCCGCGCGCGACTACGTGCTGCTGGACTGCACGCATCTGGGCGCCGAGGTGCTCGAGACCAAGCTGCCCGACATCACCGAGTTCGCGCGTACCTACCTCGGTGTCGACCCGGTCGTCGAGCCCGTGCCCGTCATGCCCACCGCCCACTACGCGATGGGCGGCATCCCGACCAACAACGACGCCCAGGTGCTCGCCGACAACACGACGGTCGTTCCCGGCCTCTACGCCGCGGGCGAGTGCGCGTGCGTCTCGGTGCACGGCTCGAACCGCCTCGGCACCAAC
>NZ_DASUNI010000260.1:0-13920 GCF_036277215.1 Microbacterium sp.
CTTCCAGAAGTACAAGTGCGGCGCCAGCAGCCGCGCGGGGCCGCCGTGCTCGGGATCGAGTGGTTCGCCATCCGCCTCGAAGGCGATCCAGCTCTTGCCGTCCAGAAGGTCTTCGAGCGGAACGTTCGTCGTGTAGCCGCCGTAGGAGTGCGCCATCACGTATTCGTGGTCCGTCTCGACCCCCTCCCAGATCCGGTCGAGCGACACGCCGCGCCATGGCATCTCGAGCTTCGTCCAGTGCGTGACGCAGTGGATGTCGGTCGTGATGTCCTCTATGCCCAGGGCCCGCAGCTCGTTCCAGCTCCACCGGTGCGCACCGTTCTCGGTGCGAACGACGAACTCCCACTCGGCGGTGTCGACGTGCGGAGTCGGACCGGCGGAGAGCACCGGCCAGTCCTG
Organism: Microbacterium sp.; assembly: GCF_036277215.1. Classification (GTDB taxonomy): domain Bacteria; phylum Actinomycetota; class Actinomycetes; order Actinomycetales; family Microbacteriaceae; genus Microbacterium. Next base: position 400 of record NZ_DASUNI010000260.1, read on the forward strand.
AACGAGCGTCTGTCCAGGTGGCAAGCGCGGATCGCGCTCGCCGCGACGACCGGAGAAGCCTCGGGTGATGAACGACATGAGGTCCCTTTCTTCCGCGGAGGCCGGCGTGCGGGTCCGCTGCCGGACTGCCGGCTGCCGGCGCACTGCTCACACTGGGGCTTCGCCCGAGACCCCGGTGTGCGCTGACGCGCTGTCTCTAGTGGGGCTCCGCCCCAGACCCAGGGGCGCTGACGCGCTGTCCTTACTGGGGCTCGGCCCCAGACCCCCGGCTCACTGACGCGCTCCATCCCGTCCACCATAGTGAGGCGCTGGTGTTCGTGCCACGGTGCCGCTGACGCACGCGGCCGTGCCGCCACCGCGGACGCTTAGGCTGAAGTCATGTCGACGCTTCTGCTCGGGATGCCGCGGATCCACCGCGATCCCTCGAACGCGCCCGACACCACGGGGCGGCCTGAGACCGACGGGCTGATAGATCGGTTCGGCCGCGTCGCACGCGATCTGCGCATCTCGGTCACCGAGAAGTGCTCGCTGCGCTGCACCTATTGCATGCCCGCGGAGGGGCTGCCCAGCATCCCGAAAGGCGACCTGCTCACCGCGGCGGAGATCGCCCGCCTGGTCGGCATCGCCGGCCGGAGCCTCGGCGTGCGGGAGGTGCGGTTCACCGGCGGCGAGCCCCTGACGCGCGCCGATCTCGTCGAGATCATCGCTCGATCCGCCTCCGCGGCGCCCGCTCTGGACCTCTCGATGACCACGAACGGCATCGGACTGGACAAGGTCGCCGACCGGCTCGTTGCCGCGGGCCTCGGACGCGTCAACGTCTCGGTCGACACGATCGACCGCGAGCACTTCGCCCGCCTGACCCGCCGTGACCGCCTTCCCGCGGTCCTCGCCGGCATCGACGGTGCGGTGCGCGCGGGACTCGGCCCCATCAAGCTCAACGCGGTGCTGATGCGCGAAACGCTCGAAGACGCGCCGGCTCTGCTCGCGTGGGCGGTGGAGCGCGGGCTGCGGCTGCGGTTCATCGAGCAGATGCCTCTGGATGCCGACGCCGCGTGGCGCCGCGCGAACATGGTGCCGGCGGCCGAGCTCCTCGAACAGCTCTCGCGCCGGTTCACGCTGACCGAGGCCGGGCGCGAAGACCCGTCGGCTCCGGCCGAGGAGTGGCTGGTGGACGGCGGCCCGGCGACGGTCGGCATCATCGCATCGGTCACGCGCTCGTTCTGCTCCGCATGCGACCGCACGCGCATCACGGCCGAGGGAACCGTACGCTCGTGCCTGTTCGGCGATGACGAGACCGACCTGCGCGGTCTGCTTCGCGGCGGAGCGGACGATCGCGAGATAGCCGACCGGTGGCGGGCGGCGATGTGGGGCAAGCAGGCCGGACACGGCATCTCCGACCCGGGCTTCGTCCCGCCCGAGCGCTCGATGGGAGCGATCGGTGGCTGACGTCCGCGTGCGCTACTTCGCCGCGGCGGCGGACGCCGCCGGCCGACCCGACGAAACCCTCGAGGTGCCCGGGGCGACCGTCGGCGACCTGAGGGCCGCGCTGGTGGCGCGCTACGGGGAGCCGATGGAGCGGGTGCTGCGATCGGGGTCGATTCTCGTGGACGGGATCGTGAGCCGCGACCCGCAGCGCGCGCTCGGCACCGGCGCCGACGTGCTGCCCCGCTTCTCCGGCGGCTGACACAACCCCGCGAGACTGCATCCGCAGGTCGAGACAGCGGGTGTACCCCGCAGTCTCGCGTCGCCGTTGCTGTCTCGCGGGAAGAGGGACGTGCGAGCGGAGCTAGAGGCCGACCCACTCCGTCGTGCCCTCGGCCAGGTGCTGCCGCTTCCAGATCGGCGTGCGCTCCTTGACCAGGTCCACCAGCTGCCCGCACACCGCGAACGCCTCGGCGCGGTGCGGGGCTGCGACGGCCGCGACCAGTGCCACGTCACCGATCGCCAGGGCGCCGATGCGGTGGATCGCCGCAACCCGCAGGCCGGAGGCATCCGCGATCTCCGCGCACACCGCCGCGAGGAAGGTTCGCGCGTCGGGGTGCGCCTCGTAATCCAGCGCGTGCACGGCCTCGCCGTGATCGTGATCGCGCACCACCCCTTCGAACACCACGAGTGCGCCGTCCGCCGCGGTGGTGACGAAGGCCTCCGCGGCCGCGCGGTCGATCGGTCGGTCGGTGATCAGCGCGAGGAAGCGGTCCTGCTCAGCCATGTCCGCCGCCTTCGATCTGATCGAGCACGTGCGCCAGGAGGGGCTCGAGGACCTCCAGCCCGTCGCGCACCCCGCCGGAGGATCCGGGGAGGTTGACGATGAGCGTGTTGCCCGCCATCCCCGCCACCGCCCGGCTCAGCGACGCGGTCGGAACGGTCGCGCGACCGGCGGCGCGGATGGCCTCGGCGATGCCGGGCAGCTCGAAGTCCACCAGGGCGGACGTCGCCTCGGGCGTGCGGTCCTGCGGATGAAGGCCGGTACCCCCCGTCGTGATCACGACCTCCGGTGCGGCCAGCACGATCGCCGTCAGCGCGGCGGCGATGTCGGCATCCGCTGCGAGAATCGCATCGCCGACCTCGAAGCCGCGCTCCCGCAGCCACGCGACGATGAGCGGACCCGTCGTGTCTTCGCGGGTGCCCGCGGCAGCTCCGGTTGAAGACACCAGTACCGTCGCGGCACGATCCACGCCGAACCGAACGGGTTCCGACGGCGATTCCGGATGCTGCGCCGTCCCGTCGCGCGTCCACTCGCCGTGTTTGCCCCCCGACTTCTCGAGCAGCCGGATGTCACCGAGGACGGCACGCGGATCCACGGCCTTCACCATGTCGTGCAGGGTGAGCCCTGCGATCGCGACGGCGGTCAGTGCCTCCATTTCGACGCCGGTCTTGCCGGTGACCGAGACCGTGGCATCGATGAGGACCGCGTCCGCCTCGAAGGCGAAGTTGATCGTGACGGAGTCCAGCGGCAGGATGTGCGCCAGCGGGATCAGCTCGCTCGTGCGCTTCGCCCCCGCGATCCCGGCGACCCGCGCGGTGGCGAGCACATCGGCCTTGGGAAGATCGTCCGCCCGGATGAGTCCGATCACCTCAGGCGTGGTCGTGAGGCGGCCCGCAGCGTGGGCGACCCGCCGCGTGACCGGCTTCGCGCCGACGTCGATCATGCGTGCGCGGCCGTCGTCATCCAGGTGGCTGAGCGAGCTCATAGGTCAACGGTATCGACCGCAGCGCCCTGCGGCAGCGCGGTGACCTCGGCGGGGACGTCGATCAGCAGGTCCGCCGCCGCGAGCCCTGCGACCAGATGCGAACCCGGACCTGCGACGGTCTCGACGCTCCCGTCGCCGGTCAGGCGTCCGCGCAGGAACTGCCGCCGACCGGCGACGGAACGCAACGGACCGGCGAGCGGACGCGTCGTCCGCACAGCCGGAGTCTGCGCCGCGAGTTCGCGCAGGACCGGTGCGACGAAGAGGGCGAAACTCAGCTGACTGCTGACCGGGTTGCCCGGAAAGCAGACGACGGGTATGCCGCGATATCGCGCGTAGGCCTGGGGTCCGCCGGGCTGCATGTCCACGGTCCCGACGGTCGCCCCGAGCGGTTCCAGCAGCTGACGGACCGGCTCGTGCGCGCCCATCGAGATGCCGCCGCTGGTGAGGATCAGCTCGGCACCGGATGCGATCGCCCGGTCGAAGACTGCTCGGAGGCGCGCCGGGTCGTCGCCTGCCAGCTGGACATCGACCACGTCTGCTCCGGCCGCCGAGGTCGCGGCCGCCAGCGCGATGCCGTTCGCGTCGGGCAGCCGGCCGGAATCGAGGGGCGTGCCGGGCGGGACGAGTTCGTTGCCGGTGCTGACGACCGCGACGCGAACGCGGGAGCGGACGGCCACGTCGATCAGGTTGGCCGCCGCGAGTGCGGCCAGGTGCCGCGAGGCGAGGCGCAATCCGGCCGGCAGCAGGACCGCCCCGGCGGATATGTCGGAGCCGGGCTCGCGCACGAACTCGCCCGCCTCGCGTCCGCGGGCGATCTCGACCGAACCGTCGATCATCCGGGTGTCTTCGATCGGAACCACGGCGTCGGCGCCGCGCGGCACGGGAGCTCCGGTCATGATGGCGACCGCCGATCCGGCCGGCAGGGCGTCGGGGGCACGCGCCCCGGCGGCGATCTCGCCGACCACCGGCAGCAGCACCGGGAGTTCGCGGAGGTCGGCGGCCCGCACCGCGTACCCGTCCATCTGCGAGTTGCGGAAGATCGGGAGGTCGATCGGGCTGAGGACTTCGCCGGCGGTCACCCGACCTGCGGCCAGCGCCAAGGGGACCGGTTCGTCGAGCCGGTTCCGCAGCGGTTCCAGAAGCTCCCGGATGATGGCGGCGTAATCCTCGACGGCGATCCGGTGCATTGCCTCAGTATCGCCGCAGTGTCGGGTCGACCGTCCGCGACCAGGCGTCGATACCACCGGTGAGGTGGCACGCCCGCGAGAATCCACGGGCCTCCAGACGTGCGAGGGCGGCCGCTGATCGCACCCCGAGATGGCAGTACACGACCGTGAAGGCATCCGGATCCAACTCGCCGATCCGCGACTCGAGGTCGCCGAGGGGGATGCTCACGGCTCCAGACAGCGCGACCAGCTCGACCTCGTGAGGCTCCCGCACATCGAGCAGCACCGGTCGATCCGTCGCGTCGTCCGTCAGCAATGCGGCGAGGTCGCGAGCCGACAGCGAACGATCGGATGCCGCGTCCGTCGCTTCGGCAACGGCAGGCGCCGATGCGTCCCTGGCGGGGTCGCGTGCGTAGTGGACCTCACGGGTCGTGCCGGTCAGCGCATCGAAGAGGATCACGCGGCCGATGAGCGGCTCGCCGATGCCGGTGAGGAGCTTGAGGGTCTCGGTCGCCATCAGCCCGCCGATCACGGTGCAGACGGTCGGCAGGATGCCGGCGATCTCGCACGTGTCGGCTTCGGCATCGGGTCCGTCCGGGAACAGATCGCGGTAGTCCGTGCCGCCCCAGGCCGTGCCGACCTGGCCGGACCACCGCAGAGCGGACCCCCATACGAGCGGGATGCCCGCGGCGACGGCGGCATCGTTCGCAGCGAACCGCGTCTCGTTGGTGTCGGAGCCGTCGATGAGGATGTCGGCTCCGGACAACAGTTCGGCGGCCGTCGCGCGCGTGAACCGTCCGCGGTGGGGAAGGACGCGCGTGTCGGGGGACTGCGCCCGCACTGCGTCGGCGGCCGAGTCCACCTTCGCACGGCCGACGTCAGCCGGCCCGTGGAGGATCTGACGGTGCAGGTTGGTCGCGTCGACGAGGTCGTCGTCGATGATGGTGAGCGTGCCGATGCCCGCGGCGGCCAGGATCGGCACCACGGCGCTGCCCAGCCCACCGGCACCGATGACGACGGCATGGGTAGCGGCCAACCGCGCCTGCGCCTCGTCGCCGAATCCCGGCAGGATCCGCTGGCGCGCGTACCTGGTGGCGTCGGCGCGGAAGGTGTCGACCATTCCGCGATTCTCCCACCGATCGCTGGGTGCGGGTCGAGGCGGTCCTGTGAGCCGCGGATGCGTCTACCGTAGGAGCATGAGAACGCGGATGCGGCGATGAGAGAGTTCAGCGTGCGGCAGGCGGCTGCGCTGCTGGGCGTGAGCGACGACACGGTCCGCCGTTGGGGTGAGAGCGGACGCGTGAGCCTGCAGAAGGGTGAGAACGGTCGCACCACCATCGCGGGCGCGGAGCTGGTCGGGGTGATGCAAGACAGCGCCGCGGCCTCGGCGCTCGCGGACGAGTTCCCGGCGGCGCGCTCGTCCAGTCGCAACAAGCTGACCGGCCTGATCACCCGAATTCAACTGGACGGGGTCATGGCCCAAGTCGACATCCAGGCCGGGCCGTTCCGTGTGGTGTCGCTGATGAGCCGCGAAGCGGTCGACGATCTTGGGCTGGAGGTCGGCATGCTCGCCGTCGCCTCGGTCAAGGCGACCACCGTCAGCGTCGAGCTTCCCGCGGGTGACGCATGAGATTCCGCCGAGGCGCGGTGCCGCTCGCCGCCGCGCTCGCATTCACCGCGCTCGTCGGCTGCGCGGCCCAGTCCGACGCAGGTCCGGCCGCGGGTGAGGCGTCCGCCTCGGATGCGACATCCGGCGCCGAACTTTCCGGCACGCTCACCGTCTTCGCCGCGGCGTCGCTCACCGATACGTTCGACGCGCTCGCCGACGACTTCGAGCGGCAGCATCCGTCGGTCGACGTCGTGCTCAACTACGGCGGCAGCTCGGCACTCGCGCAGCAGATCGTCTCGGGTGCCCCAGCCGACGTGTTCGCCGCCGCGAGCGAGGCGACCATGCAGACCGTCGTCTCGGAGGGCCTCGCGACCGAGGCGGTCGTCTTCGCCACGAACACCCTCGAGCTGGTGGTGCCGCCGGGGAACCCCGGCAATGTCACCGGTCTGGCCGACCTCGCCCGCCCGGAGCTCGCGATTGCGCTGTGCGATCCGGTCGTCCCGTGCGGCGCGGCCGCTGAGAAGCTCCTCGCCGCCGCGGAAGTGGCAGCATCCCCCGACACGCTCGAGGAGGACGTCAAGGCCGTCGTCACCAAGGTGCTGCTGGGTGAGGCCGACGCCGGGCTCGTTTACGTCACGGACGTGCGGGCGGCCGGCGCCGAAGTCGAGGGCATCGAGGTGCCCGATGCCGCCGCCGCGCTGAACCTCTATCCGGTGACGGCTCTCGCGGATGCTCCCAGTCCGCTGCTCGCACAGGCCTGGGTCGCGCTGCTCACCGGACCGGACGGCCAGGCGGCGCTGGCCGAAGCGGGTTTCGGTGCGCCCTGACCGCCGGCGCTCGATCTCGCCGATCGTGGTCGTGCTGGCGGGGATCGCACTCGCGCTGCTGGTGCTGCCGCTCGGGGCACTGCTGATCCGCGCACCGTGGGGCGACATGGCGCGCCTGCTGACGAGCCCCGGGGTCGGGCAGGCACTGCTGCTGTCGCTGGTCACGGCGACCCTCGCGACCGGCATCTGCCTCGCGCTCGGCATTCCGCTCGCGATCCTGCTGGCGCGTGCGGAAGCATGGCCCGTGCTGCCGCGCCGACTGCTGCGGGTTGCCGTGACGATCCCGCTGGTCCTTCCGCCGGTGATCGGTGGCATCGCGCTGCTGATGCTGCTCGGGCGTCGGGGTGTGCTCGGCGAGATGCTCGCCGAGCTCGGCTTCGGGATCACGTACACGACCGGAGCCGTCGTGCTCGCGCAGACCTTCGTCTCGATGCCGTTCCTGGTGTTCGCCGTCGAGGGTGCGCTGCGAACGGCGGACCGCCGCGTCGAGATCGCTGCCGCGACGCTGGGGGCGAGCCGGGGGCAGGTGTTCCGGCTGATCACCCTGCGCCTGGTCGCGCCCGGCGTCGCGGCCGGGGCGGTGCTCTGCTTCACGCGCGCGCTGGGCGAGTTCGGCGCGACCATCACGTTCGCCGGATCGCTGCCGGGGGTGACGCGCACGCTCCCGATCGCGAGCTACCTCGCCCTGCAGCGTGAGCCGGGCGAGGCGATCGCGCTCGCGATCATCCTGCTCGTCGTGTCCGTGGTCGTGCTGCTGGGTCTGCGCGACCGGTGGATGCCGGGGGTCGGCCGATGACGCGGGCCGGGCTCGCGGCATCCTTCGCCGTCCGACGTCCCTCGCTGCAGGTCACGGCCGACTTCGACATCGCTCCCGGAACGACGCTCGCGCTGGTCGGCCCCAACGGCGCCGGCAAATCCACCGTGATCGCGGCGGTCGCCGGGCTGATCCGCCTGCAGTCCGGGCGCATCTCCATCGCTGGCCGCATCGTGGCGGATGCCGAGGCGGGCGTGGATCTGCCGGCGCCCGCCCGACGCGTCGGCGTCGTCTTCCAGGACTACCTGCTGTTCGCGCACATGGACGTGCACGACAACGTCGCGTTCGCCGCGCGCGTGCGCGGGGGCGGCAAGGACGCCGCGCGCCAGGCCGCGGAACCGTATCTCGACCGCTTCGGCCTGCGCGAGCTCGCCGGACGCTTTCCGGGAAGCCTGTCCGGCGGACAGGCCCAGCGCGTCGCGCTGGCGCGTGCGCTCGCCGCCGAACCGGACGTGCTGCTGCTGGACGAGCCGATGGCCGCCCTGGATGTCGAACTGCGCGGCGAGGTGCGCGTCGACCTCGCGCGCCACATCCGCGGCTTCGCAGGCGCGACGCTCCTGGTCACGCACAGTCTCGCCGACGTCGAGGCCGTGGCCGACGGCGTGGCGGTGATCGAAGCGGGTCGCATCACGCAGCGCGGCACCCTCGACGAGCTGCGCGCCGGCGACGGTCGGGGCTACATCCGGCGGCTGCTGGCATCCCGCGAATGACCCGGAGCGACGGCGCGGCCGGGTAGCGTCGGAGCATGACCGCGCAACCCGACCGCACCCCGGTGCTGCGGGGCATCGCCCGATGGGCACTGACGGTGCTGCTGGCCGCCGCCGGCGCATCGCACCTCACGTGGGGTCGGCGCGGATACCGGATCGTCGTGCCGAACTGGGCGGTGCGGCTGACGAGGCTGGACAAGGATGCGATCGTGGTGGCATCGGGGATCGTGGAGCTGATGCTGGCCGGCGCTCTGGTCGTGCTTGCCCGGCACCGCGCGACCGTGGGCGGGCTCGTGGCGGCGTTCTTCGTGGCGGTGTTCCCCGGCAACTTCCACCAATGGCAGACCGGCCGATCGGCCCCGCTGATGCGCACCGACCGCGCCCGCTTCATCCGCCTGCTGCTGCAGCCGGTGCTGATCGCCTGGGCGGTGTGGAGCACCCGTGGACGATGACACCAGCGTCAGCTTCCGCACGTTCGGGACCCCGGGCGCCGAGCGGCTCGTGATGCTCGTCGGCACGCCGGTCGCGGTTTCGCTCGATCCGCTGCCGACCGAGACGGCCGCGCGCGACATCTGCGTGCTCGCCCTCGCCGTCGAGGGGCGGGCGATCGAGGATCCCGGCACGTTCGGCAGCGAGACCCCCGCCGAGCAGACCGCTTCGTCGCTGGTGGCGCTCATCCGCGACTCGCTCGAGCGACTGCGCCCGCGACTCGGTGCGGACACGCCCCTGACCGTGGGCCTGATCGCTTACCGGGAGGCGGCGGATGTCGCGCTGCACGCCGCGGCGGTGCTCGGCGACACGGTCGACCGTCTGGCGCTGGTCGCCGTCGCCGCGCCCGCTACGCCGCTGGACCGGGACGACCTCGGTGTGCTGATCGAGCGCGTCACAGCGAAGACCCTGATCCTCAACGGGCAGCACGATGAGCCCGCCGCATATGAGGCGGCGACGTGGTACAAGGACCACCTTGCATCCGCCCGGGTGGAGATGGTCCCGGGCGACGGCGTGCTGGCCCTCCCGGCCGTGTGGGCGCGCGTGCTCTCCCACGTGGCGCCGCACACGAAGCGCTGAGCCCGTCGCGCGCGGTCGGCCCCTAAGCGCGCCGTGAGCGCATCGCGCGTGTCTGGGCGAGTGCGGGATCCGCTGCCAGGCGCGCATACTCTTCAGTCCCGACGGCGATGAGGGCGACCCGACCGAGGCTGTCGTGATGCGTGCCCCAGCCGTAGCGCTTGCCCAGCGGCGACGAGCGGAGGCAGGGCTGACCTTTGGCGAAAAAGGCCCCCCACGCGGCATCCCGCTCGTCGTCGGAGATGCCGGAGCGGATGGCGTACGTCTCGAAGATCACCTCGTCGGAGGTGAGGGCGTACGGAGCCGCGGCAATCAGATCGTGGTGGAGCGATGCAATGGTCGGCTCCGCCTTGGCGACCGGAATCTCGGCGGCCTCGACGGGGCAGTCCTCGGCGACCGCGATGAACGTGTCCGTGTAGTTGGTCGTGTGCACGGGACCAAGCGTAGAGAGGGCCCGCGACATTCCTGCGCCCCGCCTGTCGGCGGCGGGTGGGAGAATTCGGGGATGCTGCTGCATGAGGTCGTCGTCACTACCGAGGCGGTCGCATCCACCTCCTCCAGACTCCTGAAGATCGATGCCCTCGCGACGCTCCTGCGCCTGCTCGATCCCGACGAGATCGTGCCCGCGATCGGATTCCTCACCGCAAGGCCGCGGCAGGGACGCATCGGCGTCGGCTGGCGGGGCGTGGCGGCGCTCCAGGTCTCGCACGCGGCCGAGCCGACGCTGACCGTGCTCGATGTGGACGCTGCGCTGGACCGCCTGGCCGGCGCGTCCGGTGCCGGTTCGGTCGGCGCGCGCCGCACCGAGCTCGACGACCTGGCTGCCACCGCGACCGCCGCCGAATGGGACTTCCTCACGCGCGTGATCCTCGGCGAGATGCGCACGGGCGCCCTCGAGGGTGTCCTCCTCGACGCGGTCACGCGCGCGTCGGGTCACGACGCCGCCATCGTGCGCCGCGCCTCGATGCTCTCGGGCGACCTCGGCGAGGCCGCCAGGATCGCGCTCGCGGGTGCGCCCGGTGAACTCGCGGAGGTCGGGCTCGTCGTCGGACGGCCGGTGCTGCCGATGCTCGCCTCGACGGCTGGCTCGGTGGCCGAAGCGGTCGCGACGATCGCCGGCGAGGCATCCGTCGAGTTCAAGCTCGACGGCGCTCGCATCCAGGTGCACCGGTCGGGGGATGACGTCGGCGTGTACACGCGCAATCTCGCCGACATCACGCATCGGGTGCCGGAGATCGTCGACGTCGCGCGTGCACTGCCCGTTCGGACCGTGATCCTCGACGGAGAGACGCTGTCGCTCGATGCCGACGGTGGGCCGCGACCGTTCCAGGACACGATGGCCCGCTTCGGCTCCGAGACGATCAGCAGCACCGCCCTGCGGCCGTGGTTCTTCGACGTGCTCCACCTCGACGGGCGCGACCTCATCGACGAACCCCTCGACGTGCGGATGGCCGAGCTCGAACGCATCGCCGGCGACTGGCGCATTCCGGGTCTGTTGACCTCCGACGTGGCAGCCGCGGAGCAGCTCTCGCGGGATGCGCTCGCCGCCGGGCACGAGGGGGTCGTCGTGAAGGCGCTCGACTCGGTGTACACGGCAGGCCGCCGGGGCAAGAGCTGGATCAAGGTCAAGCCGGTGCTCACCTACGACCTCGTGGTCCTCGCCGTCGAGTGGGGCTCGGGCAGGCGCACGGGCCAGCTGTCCAACCTGCACCTGGGCGCGCTCGACCCCACCGGCGAGTTCGGGCCGCCCGGCGCGTTCGTCATGGTCGGCAAGACGTTCAAGGGCCTCACCGACGAGCTCCTGCGCTGGCAGACCGAGTACTTTCCGTCGATCGAGACCCACCGCAGCAGCTACGCCGTACACGTGCACCCGGTCACGGTCGTCGAGATCGCGATCGACGGGGTGCAGCGCTCGACGCGATACCCGGGCGGCGTCGCGCTGCGCTTCGCGCGCGTCAAGGGCTACCGGCCCGATAAGCGTCCCGACGAGGCCGACACGATTCAGACGCTGCGCGAGCTGCTGCGGTGATCCTGCTCCCGACCGGCGCACCGCGCGTTGTCGTGCTGACCGGCGCCGGGATCTCCGCCGAGAGCGGAGTGCCGACGTTCCGCGACTCCGGCGGGTTGTGGGAGGGGCACCGTGTCGAGGACGTCGCCACACCGGAGGGGTTCGACCGCGATCCGGTCGCGGTGCTTCGGTTCTACGACGCTCGGCGTCGGGCGGCGGCGTCCGCGCTGCCCAACGCGGCGCACCGAGCCCTCGCTCGCCTCGAGGGAGCGCTCGGCGAGAGCCTGTTGGTCGTGACCCAGAACGTCGATGATCTGCACGAACGCGCCGGCAGTCGCAACCTCGTCCACATGCACGGCGAACTGCGCCGCGCGCTGTGCGTGGCGTGCAACGCGCGGCCGCGATGGAGCGCCGATCTCGAAGACCGGCCCCCATGCCCCGTCTGCGGCCGCCGGACGCTGCGCCCAGACGTCGTCTGGTTCGGCGAGATGCCATACGACCTCGACCGCATCGAGAACGCTGTGGTGGCGTGCGACGTGTTCGTCTCGATCGGCACGTCCGGTGCGGTGTACCCGGCTGCGGGCTACGTCGCGCTCGCCTCGGCGTTCGGCGCTCGCACCGTCGAGCTCAATCTCGTGCCTAGCGACGCGGTCGTCCCGTTCGACGAGTCGCGCGCCGGTCGCGCCACCGAGATCGTGCCCGCGTGGGTCGACGAGCTGCTCAGCGGGTCCTGAGTCGGGTGGGCGGAACGGGGCGATGTCTTTCGCGTCAGCTGCGCGTCGACACCGTGACGGTGAACTTCGCGTTCCGCGCCACCTGACGCGTCCTGCCGACGAGGCGCTCCAGCACCGGACGGTACTGCAGCGGCGAGTTCCACACCGTCCACAGCTCGCCGCCGGGCGCGAGCACGCGACCGGCCTCCGCGAACAGCGGCTCGGCGACGCCGTTCGGAACGGCGGCGCCGACGTGGAACGGCGGGTTGAGCGCGATGAGCGATGCGCTCCGATCACCGCGAGACTCGAGCCCGAAATCGCGGACGACCTCGATCCGATCGGCGACGCCGTTCTCCCGCGCAGTCGCTCCGGCGGAGGCCACCGCCACAGAGGATTCGTCGCTCGCGACGACCGAGAGATCGGGATGCCGCAGCGCCAGCCAGGCGGCGACCACGCCCGTACCGCAGGCGAAGTCGATCACATCGCGCTCGCTGTGGATGCTCACCGAATCGAGCTGCTCGATCAGGAACCGAGTGCCGATGTCGATCGACGTTCCCGCGAACGCTCCACCGAAGGCGCACACCGTCAGCGGCGCGGTCAGCCCCGGCAGCGAATGCTGCTTCGACCGGGGCTGCGGGTCATGCCCGGCGAGCGGCTGACGGGCGACGAGCACGCGCGACTTCTGTCGCGCGTGCGTCACGTCCAGCGCCCCGAACGAGCGGCGGAGCACGTCGTTCATCCCGAGCGTCATGTGCTTGATCCGCCCTCCGGCGAACACGACGACCTCCGGGTCGGCGTGCGCGGCGATGAGGCCCGAGATGTCCTCCAGCTCGTCGAGCGCCCGCGGCAGCCGGAGCAGCACGACCCGCGCTCCGGTGACGAGTTCAGGCACGAGCGGAAGGGACTGGAACGCGCTCTGCAGATCGAAGCCGCGGGCGTTCCGTTCGAGAGCCCGCTCGCCGGAGAGCGGATCCTGATGAACACGGATGCCGGTGCCTCCGGCATCCGCAGCGCCGAGGGTCAGCGCACCGTACGAGTCGCCGATCGCGACGAGACTGCCGGCGGGTGCGGCGGACCGTGCCGCGGCGGACTCGTCGAGGATCAGACGGTCGGCGGAATCGATGGCGAAGAGCTCGTCGGATTCGAGGTCTGGCCAGCGCCGCAGCGCATCCGGAGAGTAGGGCACCACCTGGACAGTCTCGCCTAATGTGCGCTGAAGTCGGCATCGCGGAATCTGCATTGAACCGCCGGCTCACACAGCGAGGGGGCGGGGAGGGTGGAGGGCGTTGAGCCGAAGTGGCAGGTATGGTCGCCTCGCCCGGCGGGATGCGGCGAGAACCACGTCGCGCGCGACCGGCCCCCCAGGCACTCCCCAACCCCACGTATGTGGGCCGGAAGTTCAGCGCAATCCACGAGAAGCA
>NZ_DASUNI010000261.1:0-12794 GCF_036277215.1 Microbacterium sp.
CGACGTGCAGAACGTCTATAGCAACTTCGATCTGTCCGCCGACGTCCAGGCCGAGCTCGAGTCCGAGGCCGACGACTGACGACCGACGGCTGACGGGAGTCCGGCCGTCGGGCGCGCCGCAGCTGAGCCGGTCGAGACCCCGTCTACCGTGGGGGAGTGGCAGTTCTGCGCGTACTCGGCATCGACCCCGGCCTGACCCGCTGCGGCGTCGGGGTCGTCGATGTCGCGCGCGATCGGTCTGCCACGCTCGTGCACGTCGGGGTCATCCGATCCGACCCTCACGAGCCGATCGAACGCCGACTCGCCGCGATCGCCGAGGGCATCCGCGCCGTGATCGACGAGCACTCGCCCTCTGTCCTGGCAGTCGAGCGGGTCTTCTCCCAGCACAACCGGCACTCGGTGATGGGAACGGCGCAGGCCAGCGGCATCGCACTCCTCATCGCCGGCGAGCGCGGACTGGCCGCGGCGACCCACACGCCCACGGAGGTCAAGGCGGCCGTCACGGGCTACGGTGTCGCCGACAAGCGCCAGGTGCAGGCCATGGTCGCGCGGATCCTGCGGCTGGATGAGGTTCCGCAGCCCGCGGATGCCGCGGACGCGCTCGCGCTCGCGCTGTGCCACGCATGGAGGGGCGGCACGGCGTCGGCGCCTGCGCCTGCGGGAGGGTCGCTGACACCGGCGCAGCGCGCGTGGGCGAATGCCGAGCGCCTCGCTCGACGATGACAGCCTCTCTCGCTCCGAGCTCGCCGGAGTGTGTCGGTCGAACAAACCTGCGAATCGCCCCATAGGCTCGGGGCATGATCTCCTCGCTGCGCGGCCGCGCCGCATTCGTGGACACGGACTCGATCGTTCTCGAGGTGGGAGGCGTCGGCCTGACGGTCGCGGTCACGCCCCATGTCGCCGCCGCGACCGACGTCGGCGACGACGTGCACCTGCACACGAACCTCATCGTGCGCGAAGACTCGCTCTCGCTGTTCGGCTTCGAGACGCGTGAAGAGCTCATCGTCTTCACCCAGCTGCTGAGCGTCACAGGCGTGGGACCGAAGTCGGCGCTCGGCGTCCTCGCCGGGCTCAGCGTCGCGCAGATCGCCGAGGCGGTGAGCGCGGACGACGACGCCCCGTTCCGGCGCGTATCGGGCATCGGGCCCAAGACCGCGAAGCTCATCGTCGTCCAGCTCGCGGGAAAGGTCGTCGCACCGCGGTCGACAGGCACTCCCGGGACGCCGGGCCGCGGCGCCGCTTCCGGCGTGGCCGCGCAGGTGACACAGGCGCTCATCGGCCTCGGCTGGAGCGAGCGCGCCGCGGCGGAGGCCGTGGCGTCTGCCGTGGAGGAGGCCACTCCGGCCGAGCGGGCGGCCGTGCCCGCTCTTCTGCGGCTGACTCTCGCCACGCTCGGGCCGGCGCGCAAGGAGCACGCCGGTGGATGAGCTGCGCGACGCCGATGAGCCGGTGGACGAGACCGAGCTGGCGATCGAGGGGGCGCTGCGACCCTCGTCTCTCGCGGAGTTCGTCGGACAGCAGAAGGTGCGCGGTCAGCTCCAGCTGCTGCTGGACGCCGCCCGCATCCAGCAGCGCCCCGCCGACCACATCCTGCTCTCGGGGCCGCCGGGGCTCGGCAAGACCACCCTGGCGATGATCGTCGCGCACGAGAGCGGCCGGCCGCTGCGGATGTCGAGCGGCCCCGCGATCCAGCACGCGGGCGACCTGGCGGCACTCCTGTCGAGCCTCACGCCGGGCGAGGTGCTGTTCATCGACGAGGTGCACCGGATGGCGCGCTCGGCCGAGGAGATGCTGTACCTCGCGATGGAGGACTTCAGGATCGACATCATGGTCGGCAAGGGTGCGGGAGCCACCAGCATCCCGCTCGATCTCTCACCGTTCACGCTCGTGGGAGCGACGACACGATCGGGGCTGCTGCCGAACCCCCTCCGCGATCGGTTCGGGTTCACCGCGCACCTGGAGTACTACGAACCCGAGGAGCTGGAGCGGGTGATCGAGCGATCCGCCGCGATGCTCGCGGTCGACCTGCCGGCCCCGTCGCGCGCCGAGATCGCCCGCCGCTCGCGCGGCACGCCGCGCATCGCGAACCGGCTGTTGCGGCGGGTCCGCGACTTCATGATCGTCCGCGGCGGCGGAGGCGACACCGCCACGGTCGACGCCGCACTCGACCTGTACGACGTGGACGCGATCGGCCTGGACCGGCTCGACCGCGCAGTCCTCGAGATGCTGGTCCGTCGCTTCCGCGGCGGTCCGGTCGGTCTCAGCACGCTGGCCGTGGCGGTCGGCGAGGAGGCGGAGACGATCGAGTCCGTCGTGGAGCCCTACCTGGTGCGGATCGGCTTCATGGGGCGCACCCCGCGGGGCCGGATCGCGATGCCGTCCGCCTTCGCGCACCTGGGCGCTTCGCACCTCGACTCTGCGCTCAGACTCGATGACCTATAATCGCTGGAGGCCCTCGCCTAACCCCTCCCACAAGGCAGTGCCGCCACGGCGCGCGCCTGATCGAAAGGTGCTTTCGCCTCCATGGAATTCCTCTCCAACTACGGCCTCATCATCCTGCTGGTCGTTCTGCTGGGCTTCATGTTCTGGAGTTCCCGCCGTCGGATGCAGAAGCAGAAGCTCGAGCAGGAGCAGAAAGCACGCCAGACCGTCCCCGGCGCCGAGGTGCTGCTGCAGGGCGGGCTTTACGGCACGATCGTGTCGTACGACCCCGACAACCTCGACCAGCCCGCTCTTGTGCAGATCGCGCCGGGCGTCGAGATCAAGGTCCACAGCCAGGCGATCCTCCGCGTGATCGACCCGGCCCAGCACGCCCTCACCGAGGACGAGTACATCGAGGCCGAGGAGAGCGAGCTCGGCTATGTCGAGGGCGTCGCCGACGGCTCGATCACCTCGATCAGCGACGACTACAAGCGCGCGGCCGACGCGCACCCGCCGGTCGACCCCGACACCGACTCGGACACCAAGCCGAAGGCCTGACCGCTCGCCCGTCTCGGGCTCCCAGAAAGCTGACCCCTCGTGGCGACTTCCACCCCTGTCCGGCATGCCTGGCGCGCGCTGACCGGTCTTCTGATCATCACCGCGGTGCTGTTCGGCATCAACGCCCTCGGCGTGTACGTCTTCAAGGCCAGTTCGTGGAGCCCGGAGCTCGCGCTCGACCTTCAGGGCGGGACGCAGATCATCCTCGAGGCCCAGACCGCCGAGGGTGCTGCGCCCACGACCGAGCAGATGGACCAGGCCGTCACGATCATCCGCCAGCGCGTGGACGCGTCCGGTGTCGGCGAGGCCGACGTGACGACCGAGGGCGGCACGAACATCGTCGTCCAGATCCCGGGGCAGGCGGACGAGCAGACGCGCCAGCGGATCGAGGCGTCGGCGCAGCTGCAGCTTCGCGCCGTGCTGTACACGGGAGAGCCGGCGACGACCTACGTGGGCGACGACGGCAACGAGACGCCCTACCCGACCCCGGATCCGACGCTCCAGGCGACTCCGACCGCTGAGCCGACCAACGGCAGCGACCCCGCTTGGATCACGCCTGCGCTGTACGCCGAGTTCCTCGCCTACGACTGCGACAATCCGGAGAACGATCCCGCCAACGCGCCCAAGGATGAGCCGCTGATCACGTGCGAGGCCGACGGCAGCGTCAAGTACATCCTGGGACCCGTCGAGCTGGACGGGACGTCGATCACCGATGCCAACTTCGGCGTTCAGCAGAACAACGGTCAGTGGGCGGTCAACCTCAAGTTCGACGACGCCGGAACGAAGACCTTCGGCGAGATCAGCCAGCGCCTGTTCGGCGCCCAGGCTCCGCTCAATCAGTTCGCGTTCGTGCTCGACGGCTATGTGCTGTCCGCGCCCTCCATGAACGCGGTCATCCTGGGCGGTGACCCGAGCATCACGGGCAGCTTCACGCAGGAGACGGCCAAGACCCTCGCCGATCAGCTGAAGTACGGTGCGCTGCCCCTCAGCTTCGAAGTCGTAAGCTCCGACACGATCTCCGCCACCCTCGGTTCGCAGCAGCTGCAGATCGGACTCATCGCGGGTCTGATCGGCCTGGCGCTGGTCGCGATCTACTCGCTCATCGTGTACCGAGCCCTCGGGCTCGTGATCATCGCGTCGTTGGCGGTGATGGGCGTGCTCACGTACATCACGATCTGCATCCTCGCCTGGCGGATGGGCTTCCGCTTGTCGCTGGCCGGAGTCGCGGGTCTGATCGTCGCGATCGGGTTCACCGCCGACTCGTTCATCGTGTACTTCGAGCGGATCCGCGACGAACTGCGCGACGGCAAGTCGATCACGGGCGCCGTCGAGGACGGGTGGGGGCGTGCGAAGCGCACGATCTACATCTCGAAGTCGATCAATATCGTCGCGGCCGTCGTGCTGTACATCCTCGCCGACGCGACGGTGAAAGGCTTCGCGTTCACCCTCGGTCTGACCACGGTGATCGACGTCCTGATCTTCATCCTGTTCACCCACCCGGTGATGCAGCTGCTGGCTCGCACGAAGTTCTTCGGATCGGGGCATCCGCTCTCGGGCATGGACCCCAACGCCCTCGGCGCGGTGTACCGCGGGAGGGCCCAGTTCCGGGCGCCGGTGGTGCAGACGGCGAAGACCGCCGCCGAACGCAGGGCGTCGCGGTCGCGCGGTGAGGCTGAACGTCGCCAGACCATCGCCGAGCGCAAGCAGGCGGAGCTGGCCAAGGTGCCCGACAACGGCAAACGCTCCGACACCGACAAGGGAGGAGAACTCTGATGCGCTCCATGAGTCAGCTCGGCAACGACCTGTACACAGGCAAGACCTCGTTCCCCTTCGTGGGGCGTCGTCGTCTGTGGTTCATCATCGCGGCCGTTCTCGTGATCGGCTCCGCCCTGGTGCCCCTGTTCCGGCCGATCCAGTTCTCGATCGAGTTCACCGGCGGGTCGCAGTTCACGGTGTCGGGCGTCTCATCTCCCGACCAGCTGATCGCGACCGACGCCGTCCAGTCCGTCGTCCCCGACGCGACCACGAAGGTCACGACGGTCGGCGACAGCACCGTCCGAGTGCAGACCGACCAGCTCACGCCCGCCGAGACCCAGCAGGTCACCGACGCCCTTGCCGAGGCATACGACGTGCCGGTCAGCGAGGTCACTTCATCGTTCATCGGGCCGAGCTGGGGAGCCGACGTGACACGTCAGTCGCTCTGGGGTCTGGCGATCTTCCTCGCGCTGACCTTCCTCATCCTCGCCCTGTACTTCCGCACCTGGAAGATGTCGGCCGCGTCCATCGTGGCGCTCCTGGACGTGCTGATCATCACGATCGGCATCTACGCGCTGTGCGGGTTCGAGATCTCGCCCGCGGCGGTGATCGGCTTCCTCACGATCCTGTCCTACGCCCTCTACGACACGACGGTCGTGTTCGACAAGATCCGCGAGAACACGAGCGAGGACGGTGAAGTCTCGCGGCGCACCTTCGGCGAGTCGGTGAACCTCGCGGTCAACCAGACGCTGGTGCGCTCGATCAACACCACGGTCGTGGCCATCCTGCCGACGGGGGCGATCCTGTTCATAGGCGCGTTCTGGCTGGGTGCGCAGACCCTGACCGACATCTCGCTGTCGATCTTCGTGGGCACGATCGTCGCGGCCTATTCGACGCTGTTCGTCGCCGCACCGCTCTACTCGCTGTTCCGTGAGAACGAGCAGGCGGTCAAGGCGCGCGACGAGCGCGCGCTGGCCGCACGTGCACTCGCGGGCGTGCCGGCCTGAGGCCCATCGTCCCCGGAAAGGGCCGCTCGCCACGGGCATAGGATGAACTGATCCAGCGGAGTGGAGGAATCGGATGACCGAGACCGTTCCTCCCGCCCAGTCATCGTCGCTGCGCCGTCTGGTGCCGCGGATCTTCTCGCGGTCCGCACGACGCGACGACGTCGAGCAGCTTCTGCGCACGGTCCGCACGCACCATCCAAAAGGCGACCTCTCGATCATCGAACGCGCCTACACCGTGGCCGACCAGGCGCACTCCGGCCAGACCCGCCAGAGCGGTGAGCCCTACATCACGCATCCGCTCGCCGTGGCCCAGATCCTGGCCGACCTGGGTCTCGGCCCGAAGGCGATCGCGGCGGCTCTCCTGCACGACACGGTGGAGGACACCGGGTACGCACTGGACACGCTGAAAGCCGAGTTCGGCGACGAGGTCGCGATGCTCGTCGACGGCGTCACCAAGCTCGACAAGGTCAAGTACGGCGAGAGCGCGCAGGCCGAGACCGTCCGCAAGATGATCGTGGCGATGTCACGCGACATCCGGGTCCTGCTGATCAAGCTCGCCGACCGGCTGCACAATGCCCGGACGTGGGGCTTCGTCCCCCCGGAGAAGGCGCAGAAGAAGGCGACCGAGACGCTCGAGATCTATGCGCCGCTCGCGCATCGCCTCGGCATCCAGACGATCAAGTCCGAGCTCGAGGACCTGTCGTTCGCGGTCCTGCACCCCAAGCTCTACGCCGAGATCGAGAGTCTCGTCAAGCAGCGCACTCCGCAGCGCGAGCAGTACGTCCACAATGTCATCGAGGCGGTGGACGGCGATCTGCGCGAGCTGCGCATCCGCGGCCGGGTGATGGGCCGCCCGAAGCAGCTGTACTCCGTCTACCAGAAGATGGTCGTGCGCGGGCGTGAGTTCGACGACATCTACGACCTCATCGGCATCCGCATCCTGGTGGGCAGCGTGCGCGACTGCTACGCCGTGCTCGGCGCCATCCACGCCCGGTGGACGCCGCTGCCCGGCAGGTTCAAGGACTACATCGCGACGCCGAAGTTCAACCTCTACCAATCGCTGCACACGACGGTGATCGGCCCGGGCGGTCGCACGGTCGAGATCCAGATCCGCACCAACGAGATGCATCAGCAGGCGGAGTACGGCGTCGCGGCGCACTGGAAGTACAAGGAGCGCCTGACCGGGGGCAAGCCGGACGCCAAATCGCTCGACGCCGACATGGCATGGCTCGCCCACATCTCCGACTGGCAGGCCGAGACGGCCGATCCGGGCGAGTTCCTCGACTCGCTGCGATTCGAGATCGGGGCGAAGGAGGTCTACGTCTTCACGCCCAAGGGTCGTGTGATCGGGCTTCCGACGGGTGCCACACCGGTCGACTTCGCCTACGCAGTGCACACCGAGGTCGGCCACCGCACGATGGGCTCGAAGGTCAACGGACGTCTGGTCCCGCTCGAGTCGGAACTGCAGAGCGGCGACGTCGTCGAGGTGTTCACCTCGAAGAACCCGGATGCCGGACCCAGCCAGGACTGGCTGACGTTCGTCAAGAGCACACGCGCGCGCAGCAAGATCCGCGGATGGTTCACCAAGGAGCGTCGCGAGGAGGCGGTCGAGCAGGGCAAGGAGGCGATCGCGCGTGCGATGCGTCGGCAGAACCTGCCCCTGCAGCGGCTGATGAGCCAGGACTCGTTCACCGAGGTGGCGCAGTCCCTGAAGTACGAGGACGTCTCCGCCCTGTACGCCGCCGTCGGCGAGGGTCACGTGTCCACGCAGTCGGTGATCGAGAAGGTCACCGCGCTGGTGAGCGCGAACGACACCTCGACCGGGCCGATCGACATCCCGCACGTCGGCCGGTCGCGCCAGCCGCGAGGCGGCGACTCGGGGGTTCTCGTGCGCGGCGCGCCCGACATCCTGGTGAAACTCGCGAAGTGCTGCACGCCGGTTCCCGGTGACGAGGTCGTGGGGTTCGTGACCCGGGGGAGCGGGGTCTCGGTGCACCGCACGGACTGCACCAACGTGAAGTCGCTCATGGGAGACCCGGACCGGGTCATCGACGTCGATTGGGCTCCGACGACCAAGAGCGTGTTCCTCGTCCAGATCCAGATCGAGGCCCTTGATCGATCCGGTCTGCTCAGCGATGTCACGCGCGTGCTGAGCGAGCATCACGTCAACATCCTCTCGGCGACCGTGTCCACCACCAATGACCGGCTCGCCCTGAGCCGTTTCGTGTTCGAAATGGGCGACATCGTGCACCTGGAGCGCGTGCTCAACGCGGTGCGGCGGATCGACGCCGTCTACGACGTGTACCGGGTCACGTCGTCCTGAGTCGGCGCCGGCGCTTCGAGCGCCGCGAGCTGACGCAGGAAGACGAGCGCGGCGCGCTTGTTCGGCAGAGCTCCGTGGGCGTGCAGCCAGCCGATGCTGCGCGCGGCCAGACCGGGCATGGCGTCGGCAATCAGCCTCGCCGCACGAACGTGGTCGGCATCCATCACGCGGGAGAGATCGGCGAGCGTGCGCACCGGAACGGTGACGGAGACGCCGCCGATCGTCGCCAGATCGTCAGGGTCGACGCTCAGATCGCGATAGACCAGTCGCCTGCCGATCACCTGATGCAGCCGCCGCGCCACAGCCCGCTGCACCGTGTGACGGACCGGCGGCTCGGCGAGGGCGCCGTGCACCCACGCCGCGCTGAGGTGGGTCGCCGCGAGCGTGTCGCCGAGCAGTTCGCGCAGGGATCCTGCGCGAAGCTCGCGCGTTTCGACCGCATCCGCCGGAATGTACGCGTCACCGAGCTCGACGAGGTGGCCGTCCAGTCGCGCCGCGGAGAGCTCGGCGGGGGACAGTCGGTCGCCTGCGAAGTAGAGGAACGGGGAGGCCATGAGTGCCACTGTGCCCGACCCGCAGGCCACGCCACCGCGGGAAGCGAGGTCTGTGGAGAACCCGCCGGCTCAGCCGCCGAGCGCGGTGAGCCACGCGCGCCGAGCGTCGAGCGCCTCGGTCGCCTTCGCGATCTTCGCCTTGTCGCCGGACTTCTTCGCCGCCGCCAGCTCATCCTCGAGCTTCTGGATCGCCTCGGTCAGCTGGCGGGTCATCTCGTTGGCACGAGCCTTGGTCTCGGGGTTGTTGCGCTTCCAGTCGTTCTCCTCACGCCCCCGCAGCGACTGCTCGATCTTGCGAAGATCGTCATCGAGCGCACGCTCCTTGTCGCGCGGGAATATGCGGCCGATGTCGTCCCACTGGCGCTGGATGGCCGTCAGAGCGGTCCGCGCCTTGACGATGTCGGGCTCGTCGGCGATCACGCGCGCTTCGTCCAGCAGTGCGCGCTTCTGCTCGATCTTCTCGCGGGAAGCTTCGTTCTCGGCCGCCTCACGCTCACCGCGGGCGGAGTACAGCGCGTCGCCGGCAGCCTTGAACCGCGCCCAGAGCGCGTCGTCGGCCTTCTTGCCGGCCCGGCCCGCCGCCTTCCACTGATCCAGCAGATCGCGATACGCCGCGATCCCGTCCTCGCCCTTCGGCGCGAGCGCCTCGGCCTTCTCCACGAGCCGGAGCTTCTGGTCGCGCACGGTCCTGTGCGCCTCGTCGAGTTCGGCGTAGAACTCCCGGCGGTGCTTGTCGACCGTGGCACGCGCGTCCCGGAACCGCTTCCACAGCTGTTGCCCGGTCGACTTCGGAAGCCGCGGGCCGTTCTGCTGCTGCGCCTGCCACTGATCGAACAGCGACGTCAACTCCGCCGAGGCCTGCTTCCACTGCACGCTGCGGGGGTCGCGCGCGGCGAGGGCTTCCGCCTTCTCGACCAGTTCGGTGCGAGCGCGGACCGCCTCGTCGACCGCCTGCCGCGACGCGGCGGCTTCGGTCTCGGATGCCGCGGCGAGCGCGCCTGTAAGGGCGAGCACACGGGCATCGAGCGCCGCCAGGTTGCCGACGGCGGCCGCGCCCTGCAGCTTCGCGTGCAGCGTGCGCGCGGTTGCGCGCAGATCCGACGGCGACGCGCCGCCCCGGCGGTGCCGCACCTCGAGCAGCGCGACCTCGCTCGCCAGGTCGGAGAACTTCCGGCGGTAGTAGGCGAGCGCCTCATCGGCCGACCCGTCCGGGTACTGGCCCACGACCCGCCACCCGTCCGCCTCGCGAACAGAGACCGTTCCGTCCTCGTCGACCCGGCCCCACGGTTCCGTCTCGGCAGCCGCTGGTGTCGCCGATTCAGGTGCAGCGTCCGGCCCTTCAGGCGCAGCGTCCGGTGTGGCGTCCGGTGTGTGGTCCGCGGGCGACGCGTCCTCGGCCTCCGTTGCCGGCTCGCCGTCGCCGGGTGCCTTCTCGCCGGCAGCCTCCGGAGCATCCTCCACGACGTCCTCGCTCTCGGTGTGCGGACCGGCGTCGGCGCCGACAACGGCTTCGGACTGCTGCTCGTCCGCAGGAGGCGGCGTGATGGCGTTCTCCGCGTCGGGCGTGTTCTCCGGAGCGGATTCTGGGGCGTACGGGGGAGTGGACTCTGCTGCAGCAGTCACGGGATGCACCTCATCGCGGCTCTCGCCGCCTGTGGGGGATGGACGGCTCCCAAGCCTAGTACGCGGGCGACCGTCGGCAGAGGGCGGGAGGTCGCGGTACCGCGTCAGGGCGTAGGGGTGGGCGTGGACTCAGCGGGCGTCTCGCTCGGCTGAGGCGAGGACGTCGGCGCCGGCGTGGACGTGGTCGTGGGTGAGGACGACGGGCTCGGTGCGGGGGCGCCGGGACCGGCCATGAAGTACGCGGCCTGACCGCCCGCGACCGCCAGGATCAGGATGCCGCCGCCGATGGCGGCGATGAGGTTGTCCCGCGTGCGACGCCGAGACTGCCCCTGATGGAATGCACGCCGAGCCTGGTACACCCGGACGCGTTCGCGCTCCTCGCGCGTCCCGCGCTGTTTTCCACCCGTCGCCACGGCACCTCCCTCGCTCGCCGGTCACGCCGGGCCGCTTGATCATACGGCGCGGTGATAACCCCGCCAAACCCGCCCGTCACCGCCCGCACCGAGGGTCGGATGCGGCCGTTAGCCTTGATCCGTGACCTCCACCGCACTGTTCCAGGGGCAGACTCCGCTCGCGGTGCGGATGCGGCCGACATCGCTCGAGGAGGTCGCCGGACAGTCCCACCTGCTGCGTCCCGGCTCGCCGCTCGTGCTGCTCGCCCGACCGGACGTGTCGACGGGGGCGGCGGCATCCGTGATCCTGTGGGGTCCTCCCGGAACAGGCAAGACCACGCTCGCGCAGGCGATCGCGCGTTCCTCCGGCCGGCGGTTCGTCGAACTCTCCGCCGTGACCGCGGGGGTGCGGGATGTGCGCGAGGTGATGCAGGAGGCGCTCACGCAGCGCGACCTCTACGGCCAGTCGACGATCCTGTTCCTCGACGAGATCCATCGCTTCACCAAGGCGCAGCAGGATGCGCTGCTGCCCGGCGTCGAGAACGGCTGGGTGGTGCTCATCGCCGCGACGACCGAGAACCCCTCGTTCTCGGTCATCTCGCCCCTGCTGTCGAGGTCGCTCCTGCTGACCCTGCAGCCGCTCACCGATGACGATCTCGGGATGCTGGTCGATCGCGCGGTCGCCGATCCGCGCGGTCTCGGGGGCGGCGTGGTCCTGCGACCGGATGCGCGCGACGCGCTCATCCGGCTGTCCTCCGGTGATGCGCGACGGGCGCTGACGGCGCTGGAGGCCGCGGCATCCCTCGCCGAGCCGGTCTCGGAGGACGTCGAAGACGACGGCGCCGAGGACGAGCAGCCGGACGACGCCGCGTTCGAGATCACGGCCGACCACGTCGCGAGCGCCGTCGATCGGGCGCTGCTCCGGTACGACCGCCAGGGAGACGAGCACTACGACGTCATCAGCGCGTTCATCAAGTCCATCCGCGGCTCGGACGTCGATGCCGCCATGCACTACCTCGCGCGCATGGTCGAGGCCGGCGAAGACCCGCGGTTCATAGCCCGCAGGCTCGTGATCTCCGCCTCCGAGGACATCGGCCTGGCCGACCCGCAGGCTCTGGTGATCGCCGTGGCCGCAGCCGACGCCGTCGCCTTCATCGGGATGCCCGAGGGCCGCATTCCGCTGGCCGAGGCCACCGCGTACCTGGCGACGACCGCGAAGTCGAACGCGGCCTACCTGGCGATCGACAAGGCGATCGCGGACGTGCGCGCCGGAGGGTTCGGCCGCGTGCCGCCACACCTGCGCGATGCGCACTATCCGGGAGCCAAGCGACTCGGTCACGGCAAGGGCTACCGCTATCCGCACGACTCCGACGTCGGCGTCGTCGCTCAGCAGTACCTGCCGGACGACCTCGCGACGCGCCGATACTACGAGCCGACGAACCATGGGCAGGAGCGCGACGTGCAGGCCCGCCTCGAGAAGATCCGTCGGATCATCGGCGGAAGCTGACGCATGCCGCCTCCTGATCGCATCCGCAACATCGCCGTCGGTCTCGTGGTCCGCGACGGCCACGCCCTGGTCGAGATGTACCCCGCCACAGATCGCCACGGCGCATTCGCCCGAGCACTGGGGGGCGGCGTGGAGTTCGGCGAGACCGCGGCTGGGGCGGTGCGCCGCGAGTTCCTCGAAGAACTCGGTGTCGAGCTGATCGACGTGGAGCCGATCGCCGTCACCGAGAACATCTTCGAAGCGGGGTGGGCGCGCGGGCACGAGGTGGTCCATGTCTTCGCGGTCACCGGCGCGGCGCTGAACGATCTCCCGCTGGATGCCCAGCTGCCGGTGCTGGACAACCACACCACGGCGCGCTGGGTCCCGCTGCAGGCGCTGCGAGACCTGGATCCTCCGTTCTACCCGGTCGGCATGGTCGATCTCGCCACCAGACTGGACGCGGAAGAAGAGGACTCGTCGAACCCGCCCAGATCGGGAGCCGGCTCCGACCTGCTAAGCTAGACCGGCTCGAAACCCAGTTTTCGGGTATCTCCTTCCCCCACACAACCTTCTGCGCGCCCCGACGTGCGCGCTGAACGGGCAGGGCCGGAGATACGTCCATGAGCCGCGAAAGACGCGGCCATGTCAGTTTGGAAGGACACATCCGTGCCCACG
>NZ_DASUNI010000262.1:0-8561 GCF_036277215.1 Microbacterium sp.
TCTCTCGCCACGGACGGATCTCGGGCTCGGTTTCGTCAGCCATGCGTCATGCCTTTCGTCTCACAAAGAAGGATGCCGTGGCCCCCCGCCGCGGCATCCGTTGGTCACACTTCGAATTGGGGTGTTTGGAAGTCATGGAGGTCGTCGTCCGCGCCGCGGACGACGAGTCGAAGTCGGGAGACGCCGGGTGGCACGCTGTCGAAGGCGAACCGTCCGTGCTCGCCCGCGTCGGTGCTCCATTCACGGTCGCCCTGGCTGAGGCGGATTGCGAGGGCCGCGGCATCCACCCATCCGTCGATGCGGCGAGCGCCGTCCTCAGTGACCGTGACGTGCACGAGCACGCTCGTCTTCCCGTCGCTGAACTGCAGCGTCGCGGTGTCGGTCTCGCCCCGCACCGCCGAGAGCTGCGAGGCCTCGACGAGCGTCAGCAGCGCGTACTCGCGCGACAGATCCTCGACCGCGACGGTCGCGACCATTCGGTCGACGAGATCCGCCGGGACCGGATCCACGTCCTGCCACATCCTGCGCATCTGGGCGAACAGCGCCGCATCCGCCGCGAAGTCTTCAGTCTCCATGGGAATCCCCTCCCCAGCCGTCGCCCTCGAGCAGGGCGCGAAGCTTTGCAAGACAGCGCTGGCGGGTCGGCCCGATCGACCCGATCGGCATCGCCATGTCCTGCGCGATGCGTGCGTAATCGGGACGTTCATCGAACGCCACGATGCGAAGCAGCCGCTGGCACCGCTCGGTGAGTTGCGCCACGGCACGCCACAGACGACGGGACTCGTCGTCGGTTGCGGCGCTCTCCTCTGCGGACTCATGGGCAGGCAGGTGCGGCTCGAGGCTTTCCGTGTCCGTCGCGTCCGCGCGGCGGTGGAGCTTGCCCACCCGCCAGGCCTCGCGACGCGCGACCATCGTCAGCCACCCCGAGACGGCCTGGGGCTCGGTGATCGACTCGTGCCGGCGCACGAGCGTGAGCCATGTCGTCTGAACGACGTCCTCGGCGAGCGCGCGGTCGAGACCGTAGGCACGGACGACGTGCCACAGCAGGGGCGTCATCAGCCTCACCAGCTCGTCCATGGCTCGAGTGTCACCGTCACGCCACCTCAGGAACAGGCTTGCGGCGCGCTCCCACCTGGTCGGCTCGACGGAGTCGACGGAGGGCTCGGCGCTCTCGTGCGTCATAGCGCCCATTGTGTCCACTCTGAGGGGAGCGCGAAAGGACCGGTTCTGATACACGGTCCTGGCGATATTCCTGGGCGGTGAGCGAGATGAGGGCCGTGTGCGTTCAGCGGCATGCACGACCGCAACCCGACCCGCGTCTAGACTCGCGCCATGACGACCGCACCGTTGCTCTACGTGTGCGTGCGGCCGCAGCAGGGGGCGGCGGCTGCCGAGTACGAGTCCTTCCGATCGGCGGCCCGCCTCGACGCCTCGCAACTGGTGCAGCACGACCTCGTGCGCGACGCGCTGCCGCCGGACGTGTTCGATCGCTACAGCGGATTCTTCGTCGGTGGCAGCCCCTTCAACCTCACGGATCCTGAGTCATCCAAGACCGACGTGCAGCGCCGGCTCGAGAGCGATCTGGAGCGCATCGCCTCCGGCGTCATCGATCCCCCGCCCGGCTCGCCCGAAACGGCCGGGCTGTTCACCTGCTACGGCATCGGGGTGGTCACGCGCCTGCTGGGCGGCGTCGTCAGCCGCGCGTACCCCGAAGACACCGGCCCGGTCCTCGTCGAGCTGACCCAGGACGGCAGGAGCGACCCGCTGCTGGGCACCCTCGCGCGCAGCTTCACGGCACTGACCGCGCACAAAGAGGGCTCCGAGGCCGTGCCGGACGGCGGCACGCTGCTCGCGACGAACGCGGGATGCCCCGTGCAGGCCTACCGCGTCGGCGATCGTCTGTATGCGACCCAGTTCCACCCCGAGCCGACGACCCGTGCTTTCACCGAGCGCATGGCCGTCTACCGAGACGACGGCTACTTCCCCGCGAACGACTACGAGACGGTCGCCGGGCGTGTGCTGGCGGCATCCGTCACCGAACCGGTCCGCCTGCTCCGCGCCTTCGCGCGCACCTTCGGACCCGGCTGACCCCTACGCTCCGGCAGGCGGGTGGCGGAGCAGTTCGATGCGGTCGTCGAGATAGGCGCTGAGCGGCAGGTATCCGCCTGCGGCGCTCCATCGCACGCTCGGCGTGCCATCCACGAGGGCCAGGGGTCCTGATGCCTCACCTCGGTCGACCGCATCGGCGTCGAGCACCTGCCAGCCGATGTGCACGACCTCGCCCTCCGGGATGCCGCCCCGCCGGGCGGCAGCGGCCAGCTCCGCCCGACGACGCTGCGATTCCGCGGTGAAACCGCGCCGCACCTCGGCCCGGGCGCGCACGATGTCGCCCGTCGCGAGCACGCCGTCGTCGGCGATGAGCAGGACGCCCACATGCCAGGCGGTCCCTCGCCGGACGATGCGGGGCGAACGCCGCAACCCGAGGAGGCGGCGCGGCTCGATCAGCTCCCCGACCGCCTCGCGGGGCGCGTCGGTGAGCCGCGAGCGCGCGGCGTCGAGCAGCGTCTGGACGGTCAAGCCCGGTCGTCCTCGAGCGGAGCCGACGCCTTCACGCTGCGCTCGCCGCGCAGGCTCATCGCGATGAGCGGGAACAGGAGCACCGACAGCATGCCCGCACCGACGAGCACGGCCGCAGCGGCCGAGGGGAGGATGCCCTCGTCCACGCCGATCCCGGTGACCGCGACGATGATCGGCAGGCCCGTGGCTCCGAGGAATGCGACGGCGAGCCGATCCCGGCGGCTCGAGCCGGGGGGCGCAGCGAGCATCGACGGCAGACCGCGCACGAGGAACATCAGGACGACGACCACCGGAACGACCGCGAGCAGCAGAGGGTTCTCCAGAAGCGCGGTCAGATCGAAGGTGACGCCGGTGTAGATGAAGAACACCGGCACGAGGAAGCCGAACGCCACCGCCTCGACTTTGCTCTCGACCACCTTCCGGTCCGATTCGTGGGCGTCGCGCATGATCAGGCGCCACACGATTCCGGCGGCGAACGCGCCCAGCAGCAGATCGAGATCCAGCACGATGCTGAGCGCGACGAGCCCCGACAGGATCAGGAACACGACGCGGATCGCGAACTGCCCGGACGTGTGCAGCGATGCGTTGACCGCGCGATGCATCGCGCCCCGCGGCATCCGGAACGCGAGCCAGATCGCGAGACCCGCGATGACGCCGAAGATGGCGAGCACGATCGTCTCGATGCCCGGGCTGCGGCCGCCCAGGAAGAGCGAGATCGCGATGAGCGGACCGAACTCCCCGACCGCCCCGATGGCCCCGATCGCCTGCCCGAACGGCGTGCGCAGTTCGGCCGCGTCGCGCAGGATCGGCAGGATCGTGCCGAGCGCCGTCGAGCAGAGTGCGATGCCGACCACGATCGCCACCTCGCCGGGAAAGAGGATCCAGGTGAGCCCGACGCCCGCTGCGAGGCTGATCAGCCACCCTCCGACCGCGAAACGACCGGTGCGGCCGCGGAATGCCGCGAACTCGATCTCCGAGCCGGCGACGAAGAAGAGCATGGCGAGACCGAACTCCGACAGCGCTCCGACGAAGTCGGAGGGCACCGCCCAGCCGAGCAGCGACGGACCTACGAGAATGCCCAGCATCAGCTCGAAGACGACGATCGGAATCCGTACCCACCGTCCGAGGCTCCGAGCGAGCAGCGGAGCGGCCACCGCGAGCAGCGGGATGACGAGAAGAGTCGGCTCGAGCTGGTCCACGGCTACAACGTATCGAGTCCCCGCCGGACGAGGTCAGCCGACCACTCGGTCGAGCCACTGCATGAGGCCCGGCAGAGCGAGGTAGGCGACGGTGCCGTGCGTGGCGAACGGGATCGTCTCGTAGGTCACGCGGATGCCGAGACGGGCTTCGTGCTGGACGAAGTCGGCGGTGTCCTCGGGCACGACCAGCTCGTCCTCGAGCCCCTGCGCGATGAACAGCGGTGCCTCGAATGCGGTCGAGCCCGCTGAGTTCTCCGCCAACAGCTCCGACCACGGCGGAGTGGTCGTCGGGTCGCTGAGCGTGAAGTCGCCGACCAGCGGCTCGCCGATCCGGTGCAGCTCGGCGATGTTGCTGAGCAGGCAAAGCTCGTTCATGCGCGGGACGATCTCGAGCGCGGCCGGCGTGAGGATGTCGTCGAGGTCGGCGTCGGGATACACCGAGGCGAACGCCGTGAAGGCGTACGAGCCGATCGTCACGCCCGAGATGTCGTCGAGGTGGGCGCTCATCAGGTTCGGGAGGCTGGCCGCGGGCGCAGCGGCGGCGACCGCATCGATCTGCAGCTCGGGCGCGTACGAGGGTGCCTGCTCGGCGGCGAAGAGCACCGCCGCGCCGCCCTGCGAGTGACCCCACAGCACGACGCGGTCCCCCGCGCGCGTCTCGGGGACCGAGCGCGCGGCGCGCACGGCGTCCAGCACCGCGTTGCCTCCGCTGACGCCGACCAGGTACGAGTCGGGGCCGTCGGTGCCCATGCCGATGTAGTCCGTCGCGACGACCGCGTAGCCGCGATCGAGCAGCTGCCGGAGTCCTTCGATGCCCAGGAACGGGTCGAACCCGTAGGACGGGGCGCACTGGCGCGCCGCCCCGGTCGTCGGATGCCCCCACGAGAGGACGATGCGGCCGCCCGGAGGCGCCGGCGCGAGCGGAACGACGAGCACCCCGGTCGCGACGGCGGGGTCGCCGTGCACGTCGGTGGTGCGGTACATGATGCGCCATGCGCGCGCGGCGAGCGGTGCACCCAGCAGCTGATCGATCTTCACGAGCGATCCGGGATCGCCGATGGCGGCATCCGCGGGCTGCTCGTAGAACGCATCGACACCTGGCCGCTCGAGGGCGTCCCCCGCAATGCGGAGGGCCTCGACCGCGACCAGTCCGCTGGTCACCGCGAGCACGGCGGCGGCGAAGACGGTCGCCCATCGGTAGCCGGGTTTCAGGCGGTGTCCGCCGCGTCGCCCGTTCACTCCGCGACCGCGATCGCGGAACGCATCAGCCTTCGTCGTCCCTCACTTGAGAGACTCCCGAGCCCTCTCGGCGTCCCGGGTTGCGCTGCGCGCCTTAGCGGCGGCATCCTTCTGCTCATCTTCGAGGCGTGCGGTCTCGCGGTCGGCCTTCTCCGCGTCGGCTTCGAGACGCGCGAGCTCCGACCGCAGGTCTTCGAGGCGCTCCCTCAGGAGGTCGCCGCGCTCGCGTGACTTATCCAGCTTCGCCTCGATGCCCGCGAGCTGGCGATCCGCCTCGCCGGCGGCGCGCTCGGCTTCGCGGAGCGCGCGCTCCGCCGCCTTGCGGGCCCGCCGCTCGGCAAGGTCGTCGCGCGTCGGCGCGGGCGCGTCCGGAACGCCGGGCATGCTCCCGCCGACGGCGTCGGACACGTCAACGGCGTCGAACCCGCTCGCCTCCAGCGGGCGGACCAGTCGCCCGGTCATCACGGCGGCGGCGGCCGCGGCATCCATCACCGCCGCATTGATGGTCTTCTCGACGTCGGCGCGAGCCGCGGGACTGACCGCGACACCGCGATCCCGCGCGAGTCCGACGGCCTGCGTCGCCAGTGCGGCGACGAGCTGGCGGCGCTGGCGGCTCAGCCGACCGAGTTCTGCGGCATCCAGGTCGTCCTGCGCCTCGCGCAGCGCGCCGGCGAGCTGGAGCGCTTCGGCCAGCTGCCCGTCGCGCGCCAGCAGGTCGACCGCCCACGCCGATGCGGTGGGCTTGCGCAGCGCCTTCACGCTCGCCGCGATCGCGCGATCGGCCGTGGCCGCGCGGGCGTTGCGGGCTTCGGTGAACTCCTCGGGCGGGAGGGCGTACAGCTCAGCCGCGATCGCGTCGAGCTGCGCGGCCGTCGAATCGGCGGGCGGCTTACCGGCGGATGAGGGCACCTGCCCATTCTGTCGGGCGGGCCCTCATGTTGCGAGGAGACGGGCGGTGCTTCGCAGGACCGGGCACGATCGGGCCCCGATCAGGCGCGTTCGCGCACCTTTCGGGCGCGGTTCAGGCGGTGGGTATCAGCTAGACCGCGACCATCCGGCCGGAGGCGCCGGGCCCGTGCAGCTCGCGGTGCAGCCGCTGCATGCGCTCGTCCAGCTCGGCGGCGGTGTCGGCGGCATCCTTGAGGCTGGTCAGCAGCTCGAGCGGAACCTGTCGGTCGTACTTGTAGTAGATCTTGTGCTCGAGGCTCGCCCAGAAGTCCATCGCGATCGTGCGGAACTGCACCTCGACCGGCACGGCGACGCGGCCGGTGGAGAGGAAGACCGGGACCTCGACGATCGCGTGCAGGCTCTTGTACCCGTTCGCCTTCGGCGCGGCGATGTAGTCCTTGACCGCGACGACGGTGACGTCGTCCTGCTGGGTGAGCAGGTCGAACAGCCGGTACGCGTCGGTCGTGAAGCTGCAGGTGATGCGCACGCCCGCGATGTCGGTGATCGACGCGCGAATGGATGCGAAGTCCGATTCGATGCCCTTGCGCAGGACTTTGTCGACGATGCTGTCGGGCGACTTCACACGGCTCGAGACGTGCTCGATCGGGTTGTAGGCGTGCATGTACTGGAACTCGTCGCGCAGGATCGCGACCTTGGTCTCGATCTCCTGCATGCCGAACCGGTACTCGAGCAGGAACCGCTGCATCTCGTCGGCCATCGCGCGCAGCTGCGTCGGAGAGAAGCTGACCTGTTCGTCGTCGAGGGGTGCCGGCATGTCTTCGACGCTATGAGCCGGGCCCAGGAGACCTCTGTGAGCGGTGCTCGAGTCTCGGCGCAGGCCCGTTTCGGCCCCTGGTTCACCTGATTGCCGCGAAAGGGGGCACTTTGTGACCGGAGAGCGGTGGAGGGCGCGCGATGCACTCGGGCCGGGTCGTGCGGCGCGCACAACTCCTCCAATTCCGGCGCCGGGTCGCGGCGGGCTCGCAGAAAATCGCGGATCGTCCAATCACGACCGCACGATTCGGCGGAGTTGTGCGCACGCGCGGCGCGAGAGTCAGGCCGCGAGGACGCTCGCCGCCTGCCGTGCCGCGCCGAGCGCGACGTATTCGCCCGGAGCGGGGACCTCCACCGGCACGCCCAGCACGAGCGGCGCGATGACCCGCACCGCCTCGGACTGCGCGCCGCCGCCGATCAGCAGCGCCTTCTCGAGGGGCACACCGAGTGCGCGCAGAGCCGCAAGCCCCGCGCCCAG
This sequence comes from Microbacterium sp., assembly GCF_036277215.1. Lineage (GTDB taxonomy): Bacteria > Actinomycetota > Actinomycetes > Actinomycetales > Microbacteriaceae > Microbacterium. Next base: position 7,216 of record NZ_DASUNI010000262.1, read on the forward strand.
TCCGCCGAGCATGCCCTCGACCGCCGCACGCGCCAGATTCTCGCGAGTCGTCGAAGCGAGGGTCATCCCGGTGAGGGATGCCGTGGCATCCGGCAGATTCGGGGTCCGCTCGCCCTCGAAATACGGCACCAGTGACAGGCCGCCTGCCCCTGGCGCGGCAGCGAGCGCGAGCCGGCTCAGCTCGGAATGGTCCACGCCGAGAAGGCCGGCGACGGCGTCGAGCACGCGCGCGGCGTTCAGCGTCGCGACCAGCGGCAGGAACCGCCCGGTGCAGTCGGCGAAGCCGGCGACCGTTCCGGTGGGATCTATCGTGCGCTCCTCGCTCACCGCGAACACGGTGCCGCTCGTGCCGATCGAGACGACGACGTCGCCGGGGCCGGCGCCGAGGCCGAGCGCCGCGCCGGCGTTGTCGCCGGCTCCCCCGCCGACCCGGCGTTCCGCGTCGTCGAGCACCCACTCTTCGGGCCCGAGCACGCGGGGCAGGGTCGCATCGTGTCCGAGCGCCGCGACGAGCAGCTCGCGGTCGTAGCCGCCGCTCGCGGGGTCCCAGTAGCCCGTGCCCGAAGCATCCGACCGGTCGGTCACGAGCTCCTCGAGCACAGGCCCGCGCCGCGACTCGCCTTCGGGGCCGAAGCCGCGCAGGCGCCACGTCAGCCAGTCGTGCGGAAGAGCGACGGCTGCGACACGAGCCGCGTTGTCGGGCTCGGAGTCGCGCAGCCACCGCAGCTTGGTGAGCGTGAAAGATGCCACCGGCACGAGGCCCGTGCGCTGCGCCAGGCTGTCGGCGCCGAACTCGGCGATCAGGTCGGCGGCCGCTCCCGCCGAGCGGGTGTCGTTCCAGAGCAGGGCCGGGCGGAGGACGCGGCCGGCGTCGTCGAGGACGACCATGCCGTGCTGCTGCCCGCCGATCGCCCAGGACTTGACGTCGCCGAGTCCGCCGGCGGCGTCGATCGCCGCCTGCAGTGCGGTCCACCACGCGGCCGGGTCGACCTCGGTGCCGTTCGGGTGGATCGCCCGCCCGTCGCGCACGATGGCGCCGGTCGCGGCATCCGTGATCACGACCTTGCACGACTGCGTCGACGAGTCGACGCCCATGACGAGGCTCATGTGCGCTCCTTTCCGCGGTGGAGTCGAACCAGGGGATTCCGCACGAAACCGAGGACGGTGTCCCTGATCTCGGCTCGGATCCCCTGGTTCGGGAGTGGATGCTGTCAGCCGCGGGCGCCGAGCAGGTGCTCGGTCGCGAGCTGCTGCAGGCGCACGAACCCGAACCCCTTGCCGCCGAGGTACACCGACGGATCGAAGTCCTCGTACGCCGAGCGGTCGGCGAGGAAGTCGTCGTACGT
>NZ_DASUNI010000263.1:0-10950 GCF_036277215.1 Microbacterium sp.
AGACCGGCATCGGCCACACCCGCTGGGCCACGCACGGCGGGCCGACCGACACGAACGCGCACCCGCACCTCGCCGACGACGACAAGCTGGCCGTGATCCACAACGGCATCATCGAGAACTTCGCCGAGATCAAGGCCGAACTGCTCGCCGACGGCTTCGCGTTCCGCAGCGAGACCGACACCGAGGCCGCCGCGATCCTGCTGGGCCGCGAGTACGTCACCGCCGACGGCGACCTGACCGCGGCGTTCCGCGCAGTCGTCAGCCGCCTCGAGGGCGCGTTCACCCTCCTCGCGATGCACGAGGACCACCCCGGCCTCGTGGTCGGCGCCCGCCGCAACTCGCCCCTCGTCATCGGACTGGGCGAGGGCGAGAACTTCCTCGGATCGGACGTCGCCGCGTTCGTCGAGCACACCCGCAACGCGCTCGCGATCGGGCAGGACCAGATCGTCGCCATCACGCCCGAGGGCGTCGCGGTGACCGACTTCCACGGCAACACCGTCGAGGTCGAGCCGTTCGAAGTGCTGTGGGATGCCTCGGCCGCCGACAAGGGCGGCTGGACGAGCTTCATGGCGAAGGAGATCAGCGAAGAGCCCGAGGCGGTCGCGAACACCATCCTCGGCCGCGCTCGCGACGGCCAGGTCGTGATCCCGGAGCTCGACGGTCTCGACGAGCTGTTCACCGGCATCCAGCGCATCATCATCGTCGCCTGCGGCACCGCCGCGTATGCCGGCGCGGTGGGCAAGTACGCGATCGAGCAGTGGGCGCGCGTCCCGGTGGACGTCGAGCTCGCCCACGAGTTCCGCTACCGCGACCCCGTCATCGGCGATGACACCCTCGTCGTCTCGATCAGCCAGTCCGGCGAGACCATGGACACCCTCATGGCCGTCAAGTACGCCCGTGAGCACGGCGCGCGGACCCTCTCGATCTGCAACACGCAGGGCGCCACCATCCCGCGCGAGTCGGATGCGATCGTCTACACGCACGCCGGACCGGAGGTCGCAGTGGCCTCGACGAAGGCGTTCGTCGCCCAGATCACCGCCCTCTACCTGCTCGGGCTGCACCTCGGCCGCGTGCGCGGCACGGTCGGAGCGACCGAGGCGGCGCAGTTCGTGCTCGAGCTCGAGTCGATCCCCGACAAGATCCGCAAGATCCTCGCGGAGGAGCAGGAGCGCATCGAGCAGCTCGCGCACTGGATGGGCGACACGCGTTCGGTGCTGTTCCTCGGCCGCCACGTCGGCTACCCGATCGCCATGGAGGGCGCGCTCAAGCTCAAGGAGCTCGCGTACATCCACGCCGAGGGCTTCGCCGCGGGCGAGCTGAAGCACGGACCGATCGCCCTCATCGAGGCCGGCCAGCCGGTCTTCGTGATCGTGCCGTCGCCGCGCGAGTCCGCCGAGCTGCACAAGAAGGTCGTCTCGAATATCGAGGAGATCCGGGCACGCGGAGCTCGCGTCATCGCGATCGCCGAAGAGGGGGATGCCGCGGTGCTGCCGCACGCCGACGAGGTGCTGCGCATCCCGCTGGCCGGGCCCCTCTTCGAGCCGCTGCTCGCAGTGGTGCCGCTGCACATCTTCGCGATGGGCCTCGCGACGGCGAAGGGCCTGGACGTCGACCAGCCCCGCAACCTCGCCAAGTCCGTCACCGTCGAGTAGCGGCATCCGGTCTTCGCGCGCGCCGAAACCCTCCGAGTCGCGCGAAACCCTCTGACTCGAACACGAACTTCGGAGGGTTTCGCGCTGGACGGAGGGTTTCGCGCCGCAACGACCGGCGCGGATGCCGCGGGATAAAGTGGCGGAGTGCTGAAACGAGGGCGACCGTGATCGTGGGGATCGGCGTCGACCTCGTCGACATCGACCGCTTCGAGCGCACCCTCGTGCGCACCCCCCGGCTCCTCCAGCGACTTTTCTCGCCCGCCGAGCAGACCCGCTCGCCCCGCTCCCTCGCCGCGCGGTACGCCGCGAAGGAGGCGCTGATCAAAGCCCTCGGCGGCTCGGACGGCGTGCACTGGACCGAGATCGAGATCACGCCCGAGGCATCTGGACGCCCGTGGTTCACCCTCACGGGCTCGACCGCGGCCGTGCTCGTGGAGCGCGGCATCACGGGCCTGCACCTCTCGATGTCGCACGATGCGGGTTTTGCGACGGCGTTCGTGGTGGCGGAGGCGTCCGGCGGCGCCCCGGCCCCGAAACCCTCCGAGACGCACGAAACCCTCCACAATGCGCAGGAAACTCGGAGTGTTTCGCGCGACACGGAGGGTTTCGCGCGCGAGCCGGACACGGCGGGAGATGGCGCATGAGCCGCCTGCCTGCCGGCGTGCTGCGGGAGGCGACCGTCGACGTCGGCGCGATCGCGGCGAACGTGCGACACCTGCGCCGGCTGACCGACTCCGAGGTCATCGCCGTCGTCAAGGCAGACGGATATGGCCACGGCGCCGTGCGCTCCGCAGCGGCCGCGCTCGACGGGGGCGCGGCGCGCCTGGGGGTCGCCGACATCGGCGAGGCGCTCGCCCTGCGCCGCGGCGGCATCATGGCCCCGATCCTCGCGTGGCTGCACGCGCCCGGGACGTCGTTCGTCGAGGCGGCCTCGGCCGGGATCGAACTGGGCATCTCGAGCTTCGATCAGCTGCTGCAGGCCGCGGCAGCGGCATCCTCCGACCGTGCCGTGGGAGTGCACCTCAAGCTCGAGACGGGCCTCGGCCGCAACGGCATCGCCCCCGAGGACTACCGCGTCGTGTTCGCCGAGGCGGCGCGTCTCGAGCGCATCGGCAAGCTCCGCGTCCTCGGGCTGTTCAGCCACCTCTCCAACGCCTCGGCCGATGACGACCGGATCGCGCTGCGGCGGTTCCACGACGGCGCGGGGGTGGCGGCATCCGCGGGTCTTGCCCCGCACCTGCGGCACGTCGCCGCCACGCACGCGGCGATCGAGCTGCCGGAGGCGCGGCTCGGATGCGTGCGCGTCGGCATCGGCATCTACGGGCTGTCGCCGTTCGCCGGACGCTCGTCGGCCGATCTCGGCCTGCGCCCCGCGATGACGTTGCGCGCGCCGGTCGCCGCAGTGCGACGGGTGCCGGCCGGCCACGGCGTCTCGTACGGCTACGACTACCGCACCGACCGCGACGCGACGCTCGCCCTCGTCCCCCTCGGCTACGCCGACGGTGTGCCGCGGCAGGCGTCCGGCGCAGGCCCGGTCACGATCGGGGGGCGGCGGTTCACGATCGCGGGCCGCGTCGCGATGGACCAGTTCGTCGTCGACGTCGGCGACCACCCGGTCGCGGTGGGCGACGAGGCCGTGCTGTTCGGCGATCCGACTCTCGGCGTTCCCGCCGCGGACGAGTGGGCGGATGCGGCCGGCACCATCAACTACGAGATCGTGACGCGCGTCGGGCCGCGGGTGTCGCGGCGGCAGGTGTCGGCGTGACCGGACTCGACCCCCTCGTCGGGCGTTACGAGATCGACAGCCCCGACGACATGGAGGCCTTCGGCGAGCGCATCGGCGGGATGCTGCATCCCGGCGACCTCGTCGTGCTGACGGGTGCGCTCGGCGCGGGCAAGACCACCCTCACGCGCGGCATCGCGGCGGGGCTCGGCGTGCGAGGCCCGGTGCAGAGCCCCACGTTCGTGATCGCGCGGACGCATCCGTCCCTGATCGGGGGCGCGCCGCTCGTTCATGTGGACGCCTATCGGCTGGGTTCCGCGCTCGAGCTGGACGACCTCGACATCGACGTCGACCGGTCGGTCGTGATCGTCGAGTGGGGTCGGGGCATGGTCGACGGTCTGCGCGACGGATGGTGGGAGATCGAGCTCGACCGGCAGCTCGGCGGCCGGGGTGCCGACACGATGTGCGGCGACCCGACCGACCTCGATGTGGACGCGCCGCGGATCGTGACGGTGTCGCGGAGGCCGTAGGCCGGCGGGGAGGTCGCGGCTGTGCCGACTTGCGGCGAGCGGCGGCTACGCGGCCGACTTCAGCCGCCACTCGGCGGGACTCGCGGGGGCGGAGCGGGCAGGAACGCGGCTGACCGCCGGCGTTGCGGCGATCGCCGCCAGCACGGCATCCGGGCGCTCTACGTGCGCGAAGTGCCCCGCGTCGGCCAACCGCACCTCGCTGAAGCCCGGGATCAGCGAGAGGAATGCCGCGGCATCCGTCTCGCCCGCGAAGACGTCGCGCGATCCGCGCACCGACCGCACGGGGCAGCGGATGCCGGTCCACGTGCGCTCCTCGTAGTCGGCGGCGAGCCGAGCGGCGCAGGCGAACGCGGACGGCCGCACCTCGTCGGCGAACGCCGCAGGCACCGAGGGGTGGACCCTGCCGGCGAACAGCGGCGACGACAGCGCCCCGAGCCCTCCGAAGCGGCCGAGCAGGCGGACCAGCCTCGTTCCGGCCGATAGCGGAGCGGAAGCCCGGTCGAGCACGGCGAGGATGCGCATCGTCAGCAGCATCCCCGCGAACCACGGCAGCGCGCGCCCGCCGCGCACCGGGCGTCGGATCGCCTCGAGCACGCCGGTCCCAGTGGCGGAGACGAGGGTGACGCCGAGAGTGGAATGCGGATGCCGCGCCGCAACATCGAGGGCCACGAACCCGCCGAGCGAGTGCCCGACGATCCGCCAGGACGAGTAGCCGAGCGCGCGAGCGACCTCCGCCACGGCATCCGACAGGTGTTCGACGCTGGGCACACGCTCGAACCCGCCGCTTTCGCCCCAGCCCGGCAGATCGAGCGCGACCACATCGGTGAGCGGTGCGCCGGACAGATCGGATGCCGCGACCAGCGGCGTCCAGGTGCTCCACGATCCCGCGGCCCCGTGCAGCAGGATCGTCGCCGGACCGCCGGCTTCGCGACCCGACCGCACGACGACCTCGCCGACCGACGTCGGCACCACGAGCCGGCGCAGTCCGAGGGCGGCGCCGTCGGTGCGGAGCGGCAGCGGGTGCGGGAGCGGGTTCACGCTGATTGTTCGTCGCGGGCGGCAGATCGGTTTCCGCGCGCTTCGCAACCACGAGTGAACGGGTTGCCGCCGAGTGCGCGACCTTGCGACGCCGCCAAGTCGTGCGCTCGGCGAGAAGTCGTGGCACTCCGCGGCGGTGCCCGGCGCGAACCCCCGAGCCGCCCGCGGCGCGCCGACTACCCTGAGAGGGTGATTCTCGCCATCGACACCTCCGTCGGCACCGCCGTTGCGGTGGTCGAAGACGACGGCGTCGTGCTCGCGGAGGGCGCGAGTGAGAACCCGCTCGGGCACGCGGAGGCGATCGGCGGGCTCCTGCACACTGCGCTGGACGAAGCCACCTCCTCACCGGAGTCCTCGGCCGAGGCGCTCACCGCCGTCGCGGCGGGAATGGGCCCCGGCCCGTTCACCGGCCTGCGGGTCGGCATCGCGGCGGCGCGCGCGTTCGCGCTGGGCCGCGGCATCCCGGTCGTTCCGGTCGTCAGCCACGACGCGGTCGCGCTCGAGATCCTGCTGGCGGGTGCGCTGTCCGACATCGACGTCGCGCGATTCGCGGTCGTCTCCGACGCGCGCAGACGCGAGTTCGCTTTCACCGTCTACGACGGGATCGACGACGACGGGCTGCCGGTGCGCGCCAGCGAGCCGGCGCTGATCCCGCGCGACGAACTCGACGCGAGGCTGGAGCAACTCGACGCCGCGCGCCGCGACGCGGGCCGGGTCTCAGCGGCCATGCTGGCGATCGTGGCGGCACGCTCCCTCGCGGCGGGCCGCGCTCCCGCATCGACCGAGCCGCTCTACCTGCGCTCGCCCGATGTCACCCTGCCGCACGGCCCGAAGCGGGTCACCGCACCGGCGCAGAGCGATCGACCGGGGGGCGACGCGTGACCACCCGCCCGGCGACCCTCGACGACCTCGACGCGATCATGGCGCTCGAGCGTGCGTCATTCCCGACCGATGCCTGGTCGGACGCGATGATGCGCGAAGAGCTCGCCTCACCGCACGGCTGGTACGTCGTCGTGGAGGAGGCCGGCCGGCTGATCGGATACGCCGGCCTGCGGGCTGCGCGCGGGGCCCCGGATGCAGACATCCAGACGATCGCGATCGCCGCGGCATCCCGCGCCCGAGGTCGAGGCCGTGCGCTGCTCACGGCTCTGCTCGAGGAAGCGGCACGCCGGCAGGTGCGGGACGTGTTCCTCGAGGTGCGGGCCGACAACCCGGTCGCGCAGTCGCTGTACGCCTCGGAGGGTTTCGTGGAGGTCGGGCGGCGGGCGCGCTACTACCAGCCCGACGACGTCGACGCGATCGTCATGCGCCTCGACCTGCGCGGCTGGAGTTCCCGGCCGGAGGCGGACCGGGCTCAGGAGATCCGCCGAGATCAGGAAGATTCCGGGGCCGTTCGTCCTGACCAGGGCGCATCGCCTGATTCGAGCACGCCTCTCGCCGGCATCCACTCCGATGCGGGAGCGTGCACGTGAACCGCACCGATCCCCTCGTGCTCGGCATCGAGACGAGCTGCGACGAGACCGGCATCGGGATCGTGCGGGGTCGCACACTGCTGTCGAACACGATCGCGTCGAGCATGGACGAGCACGCGCGCTACGGCGGCGTCGTACCCGAGGTCGCAGCCCGCGCGCATCTCGAGGCGCTCACACCGGCGATCGAGGCGGCGCTCGCCGAGTCCCGCGTCGAACTCGCCGACCTCGACGCGATCGCCGTCACCTCCGGACCCGGTCTCGCGGGCGCCCTCATGGTGGGCATCGGCGCGGCGAAGGCGCTCGCGGTCTCGCTGGGCAAGCCGCTCTACGCCGTGAACCACCTGGTCGGTCACATCGCCGCCGACATCCTCGACCCCGACGCGCCGCCGCTCGAATACCCGACGGTCGCCCTGCTGGTCAGCGGCGGGCACACCTCTCTGTTACTGGTGCGGGATCTGACCTCCGACGTGGAGCTGCTGGGCGAGACGATGGACGACGCCGCCGGCGAGGCCTTCGACAAGGTCGCGCGGCTGCTGGGGCTGCCGTACCCCGGAGGTCCCGAGATAGATCGAGCCGCGCTCTCCGGCGACCCGAGCGCCATCCTGTTTCCTCGGGGGCTGTCGCGCGCGAGCGACCTCGCGAAGCATCGCTACGACTTCTCGTTCTCGGGCCTGAAGACCGCCGTCGCCCGCTGGACCGAGCAGCGCGAAGCCCTCGGCGAAGCGGTGCCGATCGCCGACGTCGCCGCGGGCTTCCGGGAGGCGGTCGTGGACGTGCTCGTGACGAAGGCCCTCGCCGCCTGTGCAGACCACGACGTGCCGCGGCTGCTGCTCGGCGGCGGCGTCATCGCCAACCGGCGGCTGCGCGACGTCGCGACCGAGAGAGCGGATGCCGCGGGCGTCTCCCTGCGCATCCCCCCGCTCTCGCTGTGCACCGACAACGGCGCGATGATCGCCGCCCTCGCCGCGGAGCTCATCATGGCCGGCCGCGCACCCTCCACCCGGGGCTTCGGCGCCGACTCGACCCTGCCCGTGACCGAGATCCAGGTCGCCGAGGACGCTGCATGAGCACCGGCCAGGACGAGCCGACTCCGGATGCCGGGGCGCCGGCATCCGGTTCGCCTCCCGCCGCGCCTGTCCCGCAGGCGCAGGCCGCTTCACCTCCCGCGCCGCCGGTGCCGCAGATGACCGCTGAGGCAGCGGCATCGGCGCCGCCGCGCGCACCTGCAGCTCCCGCCATCGAGCCGCCGTCGGCCGATGTCGCCCCGGTCGAGGCCGAATCCGCCATCCCCGGAAAGCACCGCGGCGGTTTCCAGCGGTGGCCGACCGAGCCCGTCGGCGTCGTGCCGATCTCTACCGCGCCCGACCTCGACGCGCCCGTGCAGTGGGCGCCGGTCGAACCCGCAACTCCGACGCGGGGCCTCGCGGGGTGGGCGCTGGGCTTCGCCATCGCGGCCCTCATCATCTCCATGTTCGTGGGATGGGGGTTCCCGATCGGACTCGTCGCGATCGTCACTGCGATCATGGCGCTGCGCCGACCGCTCGAGAGCCGTGCCGTCGCGGTGTGGGCGATCGTGCTGGGCGCGGTGTCGCTGCTCTACAGCGCGGGGTGGCTGTGGTTCGCGGCGAGCCGCACCGACCTGCTCGGCTGACGGGCCGCGGCACCGCGAGTGCACGAAGGCAGAAGCGCTACGCCCCCACCCGGTCCGCCAGGATTGCGAGGCGCTTCGACCCGACGCGGGTCAGCAGAAGCGTCGCCGATTCGTCCCCGCGCAGCTTCAGCGCGGTGCGGAACGTCGCGGGGTCGACGTCCACGCCCCTCTTCTTGATCTCGAGCCGCCCGATGCCGCGCTCGCGCAGCGCCCGCGACAGCGCACGCACTTCGGCGGGCAGCACCTCGCGGACGCGGAAGCTCGCGACGAACGGACTCGTGAGTGCGGCATCCGAGGTCAGGTAGGCGATCTGCTCGGCGAGCATCCCCGCCCCCAGCGAGCGCGCGACGTCGCCGATCAAGCGGGCGCGGATCACCGCACCGTCCGGCTCGTGCACGAATGCCCCCAGCGGGCGAGCGGGTTCGTCCGCGGCATCCGTCGTCGATGTCAGCTCCCAGCGATCGTCGCCGCGCAGCACGAGGGCGGCACGGCGCACGCCGTCCCGAGCCAGCGCGCCCGACCACAGCACCAGCTCGATCGTCGATCCGTCCGCACTGACCCACTGCGCCTCGACGTCGTCCGGGATCATCGTCCGGTCGAGACCGGGCCCGAGCTTGATGCCGCTCGGGATGCGCGACGCCACTTCGAACGCCCAGTCGAGGGAGGGCGAGTAGTCCTCGGGTCGCACCCGCGCCGTCTCGCTGTGCCCCGAGGTGCGGCGCGCGGGATCCAGCCACACCCCGTCGACGAGCGACAGATCGGATGCTTCTGCCGACTCGTGTCGGACGGTCACCGCATCGCCGAACGGGGCCAGGTTGTATGCCGCGATCGCCGCGGTCACCTCGTCCGCGTCCACCGCCTCCACCTGCAGGCCGAGCCCGGCGAATCCGAGCGCGTCCCCGCCGATGCCGCAGCCGAGGTCGGCCACGGTCCCGAGGCCCGCGTCGCGGAACCGCCCGGCATGCTGCGCGGCGACGGCGAGCCGCGTCGCCTGCTCGAGACCAGCCCGGGTGAACAGCATCCGGTCGGCGAACTCGCCGAACTTCGCACGCGCCCGCACTCGCAGGCGTGCCTGCCCCACCACCGCCGACACCAGTTCGGGGGAGTGCCCCGCCTTTCGCAGCTGCGAGACGGTCCGCGCGACATCCGCCGTCGAGTCGACGGGGTCGAGGTCGTCCAGCAGCCGCAGCCCCTCGGGCGTGAGAAGCGCGGTCAACTCGGCCAGGTCCACCGGCCCAGCCTACGGTCGAGCCGTCCGCTACGAGTCCGAGGAGCAGTTCAGGCTGATGCAGCACCCCCAAACCCCTAGTCGTGAACCGAACCCCCTATGCAAACCCCGGGGGGCTGATTCAAATCCCCGGGGGGGATCCCCGATGTGACCGGAACGCGCGCGGCGCAAACTCTAACTACACGCCGCCGGGCACTCACGAAAGAGGAAACAAATCATGGCTGCAAACGACAACATCAACCTTCTTGGCCTCCAGGCCAACCTCGACGAATCGTTCAACACGGACAACTCGACCAACCTCGACATCGAGGACTCGGGTAACACCGAAACCGAGATCGAAGACTCGGGCAACACCGACAACTCGGTCGACGTCGAGGACGCGGGCAACACGGACTCCTACAACGACACCGAGGTCGAGGTCGAGGTCGAGGTCGAGGACTCGTTCAACGACAACTCCGACAACTCGACGAACGACTCGTACAACGACAACTCCGACAACTCGGTCAACGACTCGGGCAACGACAACTCCGAGCACTACAAGGACTCGTTCAACACGACGACCCTGATCGACAACTCGGTCACGGCGGGCGTTCACCAGTACAACGCCGGCATCGGTGACATCGACCTCGGCGGCCTGGGTGGCGGCGGCGGCAAGGGCTGGGGTGGCGGTGGCGACACCGACATCGACATCACGAACCGTCCGACGATCGTCGGCCAGTCGGTCAACCAGAACATCGACACCGGCGGCGGCGACGTCGACCAGGACTTCGAGTTCGAGGCACAGGTCGCCTCGGGTGACTACTCGGTCGCTGCCGGAGACGACGCAAACGTCGACAACTCCACGACCGAGATCAACGTCGGCGACGTCTTGATCGGCAACGAGTGGGAGACCACGACGATCAGCGACTCGTTCAACGACTCCTCGACCAACACCGAGTACGACCTGGATGTCGACATCGAGGACTCTTTCAACCAGGAAGAGGAGACCGAGATCGACGTCGACGTCGAGGACTCGTTCAACAACGAGTGGGAGACCGACATCGACAACGACTTCGAGTGGGAGAACAGCGGTAACTTCTTCAGCCCGGACGCGGTCACCGTCAACGACAACGAGGTCTTCTAAGACCGAGTTCCAAGGGAGTTCAACTCTCTGACTTGCCCGGTCGCCTTTCGAGGCGGCCGGGCAAGTTCGCGTTCCCGGACGACGGATCCGCCTGCAGCGACCGATCGAGAAGGGGGAACGACCAGCGGCCGGGGGCCGTTCCAGCATTGAGCAAGTTGCCCGCCACCGGACCGTCGATGCATCGCATGGCGTAGCGTTGTCGGGGGGCGGGGCGACCAAAGGGGGATCGTTTTGGCGGAGCGTACACAGGCAGAGCAGGCGGCTCGGGAGACATCCGAGCCCACCCGGCAGCCACCGGCGAAGGCAGCTGATGTGCAGAAGCGCCCTTCGGGCAGCTCCGACGGATCGGCGAGGCGTCCGCCAGCGAAGGCCGACGCCGGCGCGAAGACGCAGCCCGCGCAGACCGACGAGGTCGCGAAGCTTCCTCAGGCCAAGACCGGTGAGGCGACGCGGCCCCCGCAGACCAAGGCCGAGGCGCTGGTCCGGGCGATCTCCAACGTCGGCAAGCTTGCCGCGTCCTCGGGACGCGAAGA
>NZ_DASUNI010000264.1:0-2738 GCF_036277215.1 Microbacterium sp.
GCCCAGCGTTCTCGTACACGCCGCTCACGATCGCGTCACCCAACTCGCCCGCGCGACCACGAGATGCCACGAGACGGATGCCCCGGCCGATCTTTCCTCCAACGACGGCGCTGTCGAGCCGTGTGCCGACGACGCCCGCACGATGGATCAACGTCGGGCCGACATCCTCTTCGACCTGGTTCTGGCAGCCGATCCCGTCGCGCACGCCGCGGGCGATGCGGCGATCCGCGGGAACGTCAGCGTCACAGTCCCCGTACTCGCTCTCATCGACGACACCGTGCGCGATCCGTTCGAGGCGACCACGCTCGACGGCCAGTCGCCGATCGACATCGACACCGCCCGGATGCTGGCCGCCGACGCGCCGGGATGGGACCGCATCCTGACCCATCCGATCACCGGCGCGGTCCTCGGAGTCGACCGCTACCGGCCGAGCGAGGAGGTGCGTCGACATCTGCGCGTGCGCGATCAGCACTGCCGATTCCCCGGGTGTCGCATGCCGACTCGAAGGTGCGACGCCGACCACACGCTGGATTTCGCCCTCGGCGGCGCCACAACGGCCGAGAACCTGGCCAACCTCTGCCGAAGGCACCACACCCTGAAGCATCAGACATCCTGGACCGTCGTGCAGCGTCCCGGCGGGGTGCTCGAGTGGACCAGCCCGACCGGAGCGGTGTACACCGACCGACCGGTCAGCACCGTCGCCTTCGCACCCGACCCTGAGTGCGAGTACGCCTCTGCGCCGTTCTGAGTCGCACTCGGCGCGGCCGCCTCCTCAGCGCGGCTGCAGGCCTGCTGCGCGGTACACCGCGTCCACCACATGCATCGTGCCGACGCCCTGTGCGGCGTCGAGTTCGCTCGGGATGCCGTCGCGCAGGGCGCCGATCACATGTTCGAGCTGGCGCGCGTAGCTGTTCTCGCCGTCAGCCGCCTTGTCTTCGATCAGCACACGGTCATCCGCGGTCACGCGCAGCTGCGCGCCCCACTGCGGCACGATCACGCTCGTGGCCTCCAGGTCCGCCGCCGACCCGGCGACCCGCAGCGACATGCTGCCCTTGTCGTCGCCGATGAACGACGACCGGATACGAACCGGGATGCCGCCCGCAAGCTCGAGTTCGGCATCCATCTGCAGGTCGACGCGGGGGTCGCCGTCGTACAGCGTCGCGTCCGCCGAGACCACCGCCGGTTCGCCCCACGCGGCGCGGATGAGGTCGACGGCGTAGCATCCGACGTCCATGAAGGACCCGCCGCCCAGATCGCCGTCGAGGCGGATGTTGCCGGGCTGGACGACGAAGTGAGGGATGCTGTAGTCGAACTCCACGCACCGGACGTCGCCGAGCACGCCCGAGGCGAGCACGTCCAGCAGCTGCCGCGTGAACCCGTGCAGCCGGTAGTGGAATCCCACGAATGCGCGCCGGCCGGCAGCATCCGCCGCATCGGCGATCTGCGCCGCCGTCGTGGCGTTCGCCGACAGCGGCTTCTCGCACAGCACGTTCTTGCCGGCCTCCAACGCCCGGATCGCCCAGTACGCCTGGACGGTCGAGGGGAGCGGAATGTAGACGAGGTCGACGTCGGGGTGCTTGAGGACAAGCTCGTAGTCCCCCGACTCGGGGACGTCGAGCAGGTCGGCCGTGGCCCGCGCGCGTTCCGGATCCCGCGCGCCGATCGCGACCACGCGCACGCCGTCGAGTCCGCGAGCCGGCTCCACGATCGCCCGCTCGCTGATGCCGGCGGCGCCGAGGATGCCGATGCCGATCTGATCCGCCATGAGTCAGTCCTCCAGGATGTGCGTGCGCGCATCACGCTGAATCGCGATGATGCGGTCCTCCCAGTCCCCGATGGGCACGTCCTCCACCAGCCCGCTGCGCTCCAAGTGCTCGAACGCGTCGGCGAGCCCGTCCTCGAGTGTGATGCGCGGCACGAACTCCGGCACATCACGCTGGAGCTTGGCGGCGCTGTAGAGGAGATTCCGCGCGAATATGCCCGGCACCATCATGAACCGTTTCGGGTCGAGCTCGTACAGCATGTCCGCCGACACCCCGACCTGCTCGACCTCGCGTCCCAGCACGCCCATCGCGACGGCGTGGATTGTCGTCCACTCCATCGGCTGCGGATTCACCAGGAAGTAGGTCTGCCCGATGGTGCGATCCCGCTCGAGCACGCCCACGAAGCCGAGCGCGGCATCGTCGACGTGCAGGAGATGGTGAAGCGCAGTGCCCTCGCCGACCCGGAGGATCGGTCGTCCCTCGCGGATGCGCCGGATCCAGCGGGTGTCGATGCCCACCTGCCGCACGACACGCTTGCGCCCGTAGGTGGTGGACGGCTTGACGATCGTCGCCGGGAATCCGCGGTCGTAGAACGCCGCCTGGTACAGGCGATCGAGCGAGACCTTGTCCTGCGCGTACGGCACCGCGGGGCGAAGCGGATGATCCTCGGTGATCGGCAGCCAGTCCGCCGTCTCGCCGACGGTGGTCACGGTCGAGGTCTGAATGAAGTGGCCGACATCCCGGAACGCCTCGAGGCTCGCTGCACCGTGTGCGGGCGTGAACCCGATGAAGTCGATCGCGGCGTCGAAGCGCTCGCCCTGAACCGCGGGCACGAACCATTCGAGATCGTGCCGGTCTCCGGAGAGGTGCCGCGCGCCGTCGGGCAGTGCTCCCGACGAACCACGGGTGATGCAGGTGACGTCGTGTCCTCGTTCGAGCAGCAGCCGCACCACGCTGGTCGAGATGTTGCCGGTT
>NZ_DASUNI010000265.1:0-2103 GCF_036277215.1 Microbacterium sp.
GAGACAACCGATGTCACCACCACGAGCGCGATAGCACATCAGCGCGACCACACTGACTCGAAGGGAGCAGGGCCATGGCCAGCACCAGGATCGTCGAAGTAGAGCGAGGGACCTACACAGGACTTCGGATCCACCCACACAACGGCTACTACGCCGGAGACTTCCACACAACGCAGCAGCCGAACGCCGGGCTCGCCAAGCTGCACCCTCGCCCCAGCGGCAAGGCTTGTATGGGCACCACGGCGAGTCAGAGCACGTTCTGACGGAGCACAGCAGACGCTGGCAGCTGTGGTGGGCTTGTTCAGGGGTGGGGCTGACCCGCTTTGACGGACATCCAAGATCAGGGGCTGCGGCCCCGAGGAAGGATGTCCAACCATGGAGAGCATGGGCAAGAAGAAGCCGCGCCCGCGTCGCTCGTTCACTGCGGAGTTCAAGGCCGAGATCGTCGAGGTGTGTCAGCGCGGGGACCGGTCGGTGGGGCAGGTCGCCCGGGACTTCGATCTGACCGAGACCGCGGTGCGGGAGTGGGTCAAGCAGGCCGAGCGGGACGCCGGCAGCCGCGATGACGGCGGGTTGAATACCGCGGAGCGGGAGGAGCTGGCGCAGCTGCGTCGGGACAACCGCCGGCTGAGAGAGGACGTGGAGATCCTCAAGCGGGCCACGGCTTTCTTCGCGAAGGAGACCCGGTGAACATCTACCCGTTCATCGAGGCGGAGAAGGCTTGCGACCACAACGTCAAGCGGGCGTGTGAGTTGCTGCAGGTCTCCCGTGCCGCCTACTACGCACAGCGCACCGACCAGCCCTCTCCTCGAGCGCGTGAGGACGCCGAGCTGACCGAGACGATCACCGAGCTGCACGAGGCGTCGAAGGGTCGCTACGGGGCTCCGCGGATCCACGCCGAGCTGCGCCGCACGGGCAAGCGACACGGCAAGAAGCGGGTCGCCCGCCTGATGAAGCAGGCAAACCTGCGCGGACGGACGCCGAAGCGGTGGAAGAAGACCACCATCCCCGACCCTGCCGCCCAGGCGCGGGCGGACCTGATCCGCCGCGACTTCACCCTCGACGCAGCCGCGATCAACACCCGCTGGTGCGGCGACATCACCTACGTGCCGACCTGGGAAGGCTGGCTCTACCTGGCAACCGTCATCGACATCTGCTCGCGCCGGGTGGTGGGCTACGCGGTGGCCGACCACCTGCGCACCGACTTGATCGCCGACGCCCTGACCAACGCGGTCGCGGCCCGTGACCCCGACGCCGGAGTGATCTTCCACTCCGACAGGGGGTGTCAATACACCTCGACCCAGTTCGCCGACCTGGCCCGCGACTACGACGTCAAGCTCTCGGTCGGCCGCACCGGTCAGTGCTGGGACAACGCCCTCGCCGAGTCCTTCTTCGCCTCGCTCAAGGGTGAATGCCTCGACCAGCAATCCTGGCCCACACGGGCTCGTGCCCGCCGCGCCATCGTCGAGTACATCGCGTGGTTCAACGGCACCCGGCTCCACTCCGCGCTGGGCTACATGACACCGAACGAGTACGAGCAGGCCGCCCGAGAGGAGGTCACCCAACAGGTAGCCTGACCGAGCCATCAACCCTGTCCGTCAAAACGGGGTAACTCCAACGGCCCGCCAGATGGGACCCTGTGGCCCTGTCTATTGCGGCCTCGCGCCAGGCGATGTGGCTGGAAGCGGACCTGGCGTCAGTACACCCGAGCTACCCGTTGAGAACATGAGCCCGGGCATCACGAACCTGGAGGAGACATGACGAGCAGCGATGGACCTCAAGGACGCAAGGGGGTCCTTCAGTCCGCCACGGACATGTTCCTCGGCAGCACGCGGTCAGTCGTCGAGCTGCTGGCGCAGGCGGGTGGCGCAGGAGCACAGGCTCTCGTGCCCGACCCCGTTCTTACCTCAGTCAGCAACATGCTGCGCTCTATGCGGAAGGTCGTCGATGAAGCGCCTCAGATCAGCGCCGAGCTCGATGTCATGGTGAGCGAGCTCCACGCCAAGCGCCTGACCATCCAGGCCGTGACGGCAGAGCTGGGCGTTCTGGACGCCCAGCTCGAGCTCCTCGAACAGACCCTCGCGCCGGTGCAGGCCTGGAGCC
>NZ_DASUNI010000266.1:0-3674 GCF_036277215.1 Microbacterium sp.
GGTCCAGCCGCCGTCGGTCTCGCGGATCGCGGGCCCGAACTCGATCTCGCCCGAGACCTGGTCGAGGTTGAAGTGGCGGTCGTACTCCGTCGAGCCCACGAAGTCGTCGCGCAGCTCCCAGCGCGCCCAGTCGCCCGACTCGGGGTCCTGGACCTCGAGCGTCTCCCCGGCGGCCGGCTTGAGCAGCGGCGAGTTGTGCAGGGGGAAGATCTGGCCCGGGGTGCCGTCGGAGACGCCGAGGATCTCCAGGCTGATCTGCGACGCGTGCGTGGCGGGCAGCCGCGCGCCCACGACGCCGGCGGTGATCGAGTAGATCTCGGGCGGCTGGGTGTAGGTGGTCGCCGCGCCGCCGTGGCGGGTCTTGTCGTCGATCCGGCAGCGCAGCCAGTGCATCCGGTGGCCGGCCAGCGGCTGGACCGCCGAGCGCGGGGGCAGCTCGAGCGTGACGGTGCCGGAGCCGTAGTTGAAGCCGCCGGTGAGGTCCTCGAGCACCTCGGCCTCGAGCCACTCGTTGTCGCCCTGGGAGACCTCCCAGCGCAGCGGCGGGTCGTCGGGGTTCACGCCGGCGCCGCGCGCCTGCGAGGCGTCGACGTCGACCTCGATCAGCAGGCGGCCGATCGGCTCGTCGAAGCCGAGGTAGAGCGCGTCGCCGATGGTCGGCGGGCTGGCGAAGGCGAGCTGGTCGGCGCCCGCGGGCTTGGCGACGCCGTCGGCGAGGCCGACGCTCTTGACCTGGCCGCCGCGTTGGAGGACGTAGGCCGCCGGCAGCGCGGCGGGGACCTCGAAGGCGTCGTCGACCTGGAAGATGATCGACTCCTCCGTCGCCGTCCGCGGGGTGCCGACCTCGGTGCCGGCGTCGATCAGCAGCGGCTCCTTCGCGGTCTCCGGCAGCCGGAAGCGCAGGCTCGTCTGCGCGGCGCTCGGACCGTCGAGGCGGATGCCGAGCAGCTCGAGCAGCGAGACGTGGAGCTTGTCCGGCACCCGGTTGAGCCGGTAGATCGTCATCTCGGTCATCCACGCGAACAGCTCGATCAGCGTGATGCCAGGGTCGGAGACGTTGTGCTCGGTCCACTCGGGGCACGAGCGGGTGATCTTCAGGCGGGCCTCCGAGACGAGGTCCTGGAAGCGGCGGTCGTCGAGCTGGATCTCCGGCAGTCTCACTCCAACTCCTCCGCGGGAATCACATAGAACGGATAGACGAGGTTGCGCATCGTGTTGGTGGCGCGGACGCGGTAGCCGATGTCGATGATCAGCCGGCCCTCACCGACGTAGTCGAGGTTGAACCGGACGGTCTCGACGAAGACCCGCGGCTCCCAGCGATCCAGCGCGTCGCGGATCGCGAGCTCCATCCGGCCGACGGTCGAGGCGTCGATCGAGTCGAACACGAAGTCGTGCACGCCGCAGCCGAACTCCGGGCGCATCGGGCGCTCGCCGGGGGCGGTGGCGAGGATGAGCTCGATCGCCTGCTCGATGTCCGTTTCGTCGCGGGCCAGCGCGATGCCGCCACGGCGGTCCACCTGGAGCGGGAACGCGAGCCCTGAGCCGATGATCTCCGTCACGTCCAGAACCTATCCGAGATTGATGACCGCGCCCTTGATGTTCACCGGACCGCTGCCCTGGATGTCCACCGTGGCGCCCTTGAGCGTCAGCGACGCGGACGCCTCGACGGTCACGGACACGCCCTTGAGCGTCATCGAGCTGCCCGCCTCGATCTCGTAGGTCGTGCCGGCCTTGAGCTTGGCGCTCTGCGAGGCCTCCTGCTCGATCTTCCCCTGGGCCTTGGTCGTCGCGTCCTTGGTGATCTCGATCATCAGCGCCTGGTCGCTCTTGATCTCGAAGTCCTTCTTGGTGTGGATGTGGGCCTTCTCGTTCGAGAGCAGGGCGAAGCTGCCGTCCCTGTTCTGCATCAGGTCGGCGCCCGGCTTGTCCTTGCCGTTGAAGACCGACCCGAGGACGACCGGGCGCCGGGCGTCGCCGTGCTCGAAGCCGACGATCACCTCCTCGTCGGGCTGCGGGAGCATCATCAGCCCGCGCGCGTTGCCGGCCGAGAGCGACGCCACGCGCGCCCAGGCGCTCTCCTCGGAGTCGCTGAGCGAGGGGTACTTCACGCGCACGCGACCCATCTGGTCGGGGTCGTTGTTGTTGGTCACCAGGCCGACAACGAGGTGCGCGCTCCAGTCCTGCTTGACCGGCGGGTGCAGGAGGTCGAGCAGCCCGCGGTCGGAGCTGCCGGAGATCTGGAAGCTCGTCTGGTAGCCCGTCTTGCCCCGGTAGAGGTGGGTCGAGGACGAGACCAGGTAGGTCCCGCCGAACTTGCTGCCGACGTTCTTGATCGTGACCTTGCACCCCGCCTTGATGTCGGGATTGCCGAAGCACGCGCCCTCGGCCTCCGCGAACGCGTCGGCCTGGCCCTGGAGGGCGCTCTTGGCGATCCCGTTGGCCTCGTCGCTGTTGACGGCGAGGCGGCTGGCCACCAGCGTCGTGCCGCCGCCGAGGTCGCTGGCCACCGCCCTGCGCTGGATGCCGGGGCTGCTCGCGGTCGTGGCGTTCGACGCGCTCCCCGTCACCGTCTGCTTGTTCTTGGGGTCCCAGTTGCGCACGTTGACGGTGTCGATCTGCTGGACGCCGGAGACGCGCGGCCGGAAGCTGATCAGGTTGTCCTGCCAGGTCAGCTCGATCGCCGCCCCGGCGCTTCTGTCCGGCTTCTCGAAGTGGAGCGTGTTGTCCTTGACGAAGACGCGGTAGTCGTTGACGCGCGCGAGCCGCGTGACGAAGTCCCAGTCGGTCTCCGCGCTCTGCTGGAAGAACTCGTACACGACGTTCGTCGACTGGACGTCGGACTGGAGGCCGGACTCCCCGGCGATCTTGCGGACCATGTCCGCGGCCGACACCTGCTGGAACGTGCGGACCTTGCGCTGGCGCTGGAGCTTGTGGCCCTTGTCGAGCGCGCGGATGACGATCTCCGCGCCCTTCGCGCCGAACTCCGGCTCGAACGCGACGACCTGCCCCTTGAAGATCGACTTCGTCGCGGTGGACCCCGTCGAGGAGGTCTTGACCTCGATGTCCTTGCCGATCCCCAGGGTGTTGAACAGCGTGTCGATGTTGTCGCCGGTGGGATCGGCCACCCGCACCGTCGCGGAGCTCGGCAGCAGCAGCGTGTCGCGCACGCGGACCTCGAGCATCGTGTCGCGGATCTTCGGGTCCAGCTGCGCGCCGCCGGCCAGCACGTCGACGCCTGCGACGTGCTTCTCCGCGTCGGTGGGCATCAGTCCTCCAGCCTCGGCAGGCTCAGCGCCCGCCCGCGGCGCAGGTGCATCGGGTTCTCGATCCCGTTGGCGTCGGCGATCGCCCGCCACGTGGTCGCGTCGCCGTAGGCCTCATAGGCGATCGACGGCAGCGAGTCCCCGTCCTTGACCATGTGGACGCCGTGGCCGGCGTTGGCCCGGGTCGTCGGGTTCGTGCCCCGGTTGGCGCCGTTCGAGGACGCCGTGCTGGCCGCCTCGGCCTGCTTGAGCGTCATCTTGACGTCGGCCCGGATCGGGTCGCCGTTGGGCCGGAAGAGCTTGAACGCGACGGTGAGCGACGTGCAGACGGACTTGAACGTCGTCTCGTTGCCCCACGTGAAGGTGATGAACGGCGGCGCGGCGCGGCTGCTGCCGCCGGTGGAGCCGGCC
>NZ_DASUNI010000267.1:0-5030 GCF_036277215.1 Microbacterium sp.
GCCGTGATGTCCAGCTCGCTGATCAGCAGATCGAGCGTGAGGTCGTCCATGTCGTCGCCGACCTCGAGACGGATCGGCGGACCGAACCGGCGTCGCAGCAGCTCGGCCTCGAGCGCCTGGATGAGGTTCTCGGTCTCGTCCTCCTCGATGACCACGTCCTCGTTGCGGGTGAGACGGAACGCGTGGTGGTCGAGGATCTCCATGCCGGGGAAGAGGTCGTCGAGGTGGTTCGCGATCAGCTCCTCGAGCGGCAGGTAGCGCACGGTGTCGCCGTGACGCGACACGTCGACAAACCGGGGGAGCATCGGGGGCACCTTGAGGCGCGCGAATTCCTGGCGGCCCGTCCTGGCGTTGCGGATGCGGATGGCGAGATTGAGCGAGAGGCCCGAGATGTAGGGGAAGGGGTGGGCCGGGTCGACGGCGAGCGGCATCAGAACCGGGAAGACCTGCGCCTGGAAGTACTCCGACAGCCGGGCGCGCTCGTCCTCCTCCAGCCCGTCCCAGGAGATGACCTCGATGCCCGCCTCGGCCAGCGCCGGACGCACCTGGGAGGTCCAGGCATCCGCGTGCCGAAGTTGGAGAGCGTGAGCGTCGGCCGAGATGTCGGCGAGGACCTCCTGCGGCGAGCGGCCGACGTTCGTCGGCACGGCCAGCCCGGTGATGATGCGCCGCTTCAGGCCGGCGACACGCACCATGAAGAACTCGTCGAGGTTGCTGGCGAAGATCGCGAGGAAGTTGGCGCGCTCGAGGACGGGGAGCGCGGGATCCTCCGCAAGCTCCAGGACGCGCTGGTTGAATGCGAGCCAGCTGAGCTCGCGATCGAGGTAGCGGTTGTCGGGCAATTGCGAGTCGAAGACCTCGGACAGGTCGAAGTCGTCGTCATCCGCGTCGCCGAGACCTGCGTCGAGCACGTCGTGTTCGATCATCCCTTCATCATTGCAGGGTGAAGTGACGAGCGTGTGAACGCTTCTACTCGCTGCGCTCGATCAGGGGACTTGCGTGAACGGCCGGCTATGCGCCGGTGCGCTCGCGGGGCGCGGGGATCTGGTCGTCCTCGTACACGTTGAAGCGGTAACCGACGTTTCGCACCGTGCCGATGAGCTGCTCGAGATCTCCGAGCTTCGCGCGCAGACGACGGACGTGCACATCGACGGTCCGCGTGCCGCCGAAGTAGTCGTAGCCCCACACCTCGCTCAGCAGCTGCTCCCGCGTGAACACGCGCGACGGGTGGGTGGCGAAGAAGTGCAGCAGCTGGAACTCCTTGTACGTCAGGTCGAGCGGCTTTCCGTGGACCTTCGCGGAGTAGGAGGATTCGTCGATCGTGATGCCCGAGGTCTGGATGCGGGTCGAGACCTGCTCCTTGGTCATCCGCCCGATCGCGAGGCGGATGCGCGCGTCGACCTCGGCGGGGCCGGCGGTGACGAGGATGACGTCGTCGACCCCCCAGTCGGTCGAGACGGCCGTGAGCCCGCCTTCGGTGACGACGAGGAGCAGCGGGGCATCGAGCCCGGTCGTGTTGAGGATCTTGCACAGCGACTTCGCGCCGACCAGGTCGATGCGCGCGTCGACGAAGATGATGTCGGCGCTGGGCGCGTTGACCAGCTGCGCGGGCTCGGCAGGGATCTGCCGCACGCGGTGGCTCAGAAGCTCCAACGCGGGCAGGACTGCAGAGCCTCCATGTGCGGAGCTCAGAACGAGAAGCTGTGCCAAGAACGCCGTCCTCCCGGCGCGGGGGATGGCGCCGTTGCACCAGTTTAGCTTGAGGCGGTATCCGCGCCGCTCTGATCGATTCGCCGCCCTCCTGCGCCACGGTCTGAAGCATCCGTGCGCCGAGCGGTTGCGTGCGCGACAATGGACCTGTGGCAACCCCCGAACTGGCTCCCCGACGCACCTTCGGCGGTGTGATCGCGGTGTGGGTGATCGCGGCGCTCGTCGGCATCGCGATCGGTCTGTTCACCCCTCCCGAGTGGCGGGCCGCGTGGCTGACGGTGGGCCTCGGGGGCTGCCTGGTGGTGGCGTTCGGGATCCAGCTGTGGTTCGGCCGCTCACAGGGCTTCACCGAGCGGGTGGCCGCGAGCGTCCTGGGCGCGCTCCTCGTGCTGGGTGTGATCAGCCTCGGCTTCGGACTTTCGTCGATCGTCCCGGGCTAGCGTCCGCGGCGTGAGGGCGACAAGCACCCGGCCGAGCCCGGCCGGCACCGACGTTTCGGATTAGACTCGACCCATGGATCTCGTCGCGCTCGAACTCTTCTACGTCGGGCTGCTCGGACTCGCGTCCCTCGCGATCGCGTTCGTCTCCGTCGTCGTGATCAAGAACCTCTATCGCGGCCAGCGCTGACGGCGGTCACGTCGTGATCGACCTTCCCACCGACCTGCCCGCCGACCTGGCGCCGCTTTCGTGGCTCATCGGCGTCTGGGAGGGCACCGGCGTCATCGACTACGAGACTGCGGATCACCGGTTCGCGGGCGAGTTCGTCCACCGCGTCAGCTTCAGCCATGACGGCGGCACGTACTTGAACTATGCGGCGAGCGCGTGGCTCCTCGACGATTCGCCCGATTCGGGTGACGGTGATCGAGCGCGCAGCGCCCTCGTCTCGGAGATGGGCTACTGGCGGCTCTCGCGCGCAGCGACCGATGCCGAGGCCGGCCCCGGGCTGCTCCCCGGCGTAGGTTCGCCCGTGGAACGCACCGCGGACGACGTCGAGGTGCTCCGCAACGCCGAGGGCGGGTTCGACATCGAGGTGTCGATCGTTCATTCGGACGGGCTCAGTGAGCTCTACCTCGGTCAGATCCGCGGCCCGCGCATCGACATCGTGACCGACGCGGTGGTGCGCACCGCGGGTGCGAAGCCCTACGCCGCAGCCGCCCGCATGTACGGCCTCGTCGATGCTCACCTCCTCTGGGCATGGGACATCGCCGCCCTCGGCCGCGAGCTCTCCTCGCACGCCTCTGCACGTCTCGCGCGGGTCGACTGATGCTCGGGCCGTTCGCACGAATCCGGGGCGCCGTCGGCGACGAGTCCGGCCTGCGCCATCTCGGCAACCCGCTCGGCGAGCAGCGCGCCCTTGCATCGGGTGCAGCGATCGCCCCGTTGGGCGATCGGGCGGTGCTGGCGGTCGCCGGCGAGGATCGACTTTCGTGGCTGGACTCGCTCACCTCCCAGGCTCTCACCCGCTTGGCGCCGGGGGAGAGCACCGAGCTGCTGGTGCTGGATCCGCACGGGCGCATCGAGCATGCGGCATCCGTTCTCGATGACGGCGAGACGACGTGGCTCATCGCCGACCGAGGCGATGCCGACGGTCTGCTCTCGTGGCTGCGCAAGATGAGGTTCCGGCTGCGGGTCGACCCGCAGGACGTGAGCGATGAGTACGCCGTCCTCGGCGGTACGCGCGCCGGACTCGAGGCGGTGCTGCCGGCCGCGCCCGCCGGCGTCCCCCTGGTGTGGACCGACCCCTGGCCGACCGTCGCCGCCGGCGGACACGCCTACGCGCTCGTCGAGCCGCACCCCGGCACGCAGCGCGACTGGGCCGAGGCGATCGTTCCACGTGCTGAAGAGGAGCGTGCGGCGGATGCCGCGGCCGCGGGCGCACTGCGCCTGGCCGGGCTTTCGGCGGCGGACGCCCTGCGGATCGCCGCGTGGCGACCGCGCTGGGCGAACGAGGTGGACGATCGCGCCCTGCCCCACGAGCTCGACTGGCTGCGGACCGCCGTGCACCTCGAGAAGGGCTGTTATCGCGGCCAGGAGACCGTGGCCAAGGTGCACAATCTGGGGCACCCGCCTCGGCGCATCGTGGCGCTTCAGCTGGATGGGAGCGACTCGGTGCTGCCGGCTCACGGCGACCAGGTCTTCGCCGGCGACAACGCCGTGGGCATCGTCACGTCCGCCGCGCTCCACTTCGAGGAGGGTCCGATCGCCCTCGCCGTCGTCCGCCGCAACACGGCGACCGACGCCCGGCTCGTCGTGCGCACCTCGGACGGCGACATCGTCGCCGCCCAGGAGACCATCGTCCCGCCCGAGGCCGGAGCGACGGCGAACATCCCGCGTCTGCCCCGGCTCGGCCGCCGAGCGGGCTGAGGGCCGTTCGTGGGCGACATTCCGGAGCCGACCACGACCGCCATCGCCACCGGCTGGCGCCGGCGCGTCGATCCGCGCCGGGGGTTCGCCCGCGTCCGGCACTCGTCCGTCGCGATCCTGCAGATCGTCGTCGCGACCACGGGCGCCTACGCGTTCGCCCACTACGTGCTGGGCCACCCGGCGCCGCTCCTGGCTGCGACTGTGTGCGTCTCGAGCCTCGGTCTGGTCCGCGACGCCCGACCGCGACGGGTGCTCGAGACCGTCCTCGGGATGCTGGTCGGCATCCTGGTCGCGGAGCTGCTTCTGCTCGCGGCCGGGCCGGGCTGGTGGCAGCTCGCCCTCGCCCTCGGCCTCACGCTGGTCGTCGCGCGCTTCCTCTCGGCGCAGGCGAGCTTCGCGATCGCCGCGGCCATCCAGGCGCTGATCGTGATGGTGATCCCCGCCAACGCGCCGTTCCTGCGTCTCATCGACGGGATCGTCGGGGGCGTGGCCGCACTGGTGGTGACCGCGTTGATCCCGCGGACGCTCCAGCGCGACGAGGGCCGCGACGGAGCGGCGGTCTACCGGGCGATGGATTCCGCGATGGCCACGCTGGCACAGGCGCTGCGCCGCGGCGACCGGCTGCGGGCTGAGCGCGGCCTCGAGAAGGCTCGAGCACTTCAGCCGCACGTCGACGCGTGGTCGACGTCCTTGGACTCCGGGATAGCCATCGCCCGCATCTCGCCATTCCTGCGCCGCCAGCGGTCCGAGCTGCTGCGGCACGAGCGCATCCGGCAGTCCACCGATCTGGCGACGCGCAACCTGCGGGTCATCGCGCGGCGCATCGTCTACCTGTCCGACGACAGCCTTCCGCGTCCGGTCGCGGCCGACCTGCTCAGCGAGCTCGCTCGCGCCGCCGACCTGGTTGGCCATTCGCTGACCGACATCTCGCTGGAACCGGTCGCCCGTGAAGCCGT
>NZ_DASUNI010000268.1:0-3171 GCF_036277215.1 Microbacterium sp.
TGTCGGCATCGCGACCACCGGTGTCGCCGGCCCGACGGCGCAGGGCGGCAGGCCGGTCGGCACCGTGTACGTCGCCGTGGCGACGCCGGCCGGCGTGCGTGTGGAGGCGATGGCGCTGACCGGAACGCGGGCCGAGATCCGAGCCGAGGCGACGCAGCGGGCCCTGGAGATCGCGCTCGCCGAGACGACCTGAGATCCGCCCGGAGGATCCGGAACAGACCGTGTTTCGGCTCGGTTACATTCGGCGATTCCCACCCATTCCCCAGCCCGCGGGATTAGATTGGCCTGATCCGGTGTTGTACTGTTATCCACCCGGATGAGGCGGAATCAGAAGTGAGGAGGGGGCCCAAATGATACTGGTACGACAAGAAATCGGCGAAGTCCTTCGTGACTTCCGGCAGCAGAAGGGCCGCACCCTCCGTCAGGTCGCGAGCCGCGCCAGCGTCGCCCTCGGCTACCTGAGCGAAGTCGAGCGCGGCCAGAAGGAAGCATCCAGCGAGATCCTCGCATCGGTCGCCGAAGCCCTCGACGTTCCCATCTCCACGATCATGCGCGAGGTGGGCGACCGCATCTCCGTGCTCGAAGGCATGCACCCCTTCCCGGACGTCGTGCCCGACGACCTGGTCGCTTCGGTCGACGCCGAGCTCTCCCTGCGCTGAGCCTCCTCGACGGCGCTGCGGAACCACGGGATATGCGTCGCAGCGAGTTCGATCGTGCCGTCACGGACGAGTTCGGTCCTCGCGGCGGTGCGCTCCTGGTCGACCTGGTGCTTTCGGACCTCGGTGACAGGACCGCGACGCAGGCGCTGGATGCCGGTGTCCCTCCGCGCGAGGTGTGGCTCGCGCTGTGCGCGGAGACCGACGTGCCCCCCGAGCGCCGGTACGGCGCCGGACGCCTTCAGCCCCGCCGAAGCTGACCGTCGGCGCGGATCTCCGGCTCCGGCGTGTCGTCGAAGATCCGTTCGATTTCCCGGCGTAGGCTCCTGCACAGTCGGAGTCCAGACGTGACTGTCCACACGACGGGAAAGGGGCGAAGGCGGATGTCGGAGCCCACCCCTAGCGTGAACCACGTCGAACGACACCACACGCCTTGTCGCAGCGATCTCTCCGGGCCTCGGAGGAGAGCGCGACAGCCTACAGGCGACGGAACGCGAGCATAAGGAGCACGCCATGCCCTCACCCGAAAACCGCGAGAAAGCCCTCGAATCGGCTCTCGCCCAGATCGACCGGCAGTTCGGCAAGGGCTCGGTGATGCGACTGGGCAGCGACGAGCGAGCGCCCGTCGAAGTGATTCCCACCGGATCCATCGCCCTCGACGTGGCTCTGGGCGTCGGCGGACTGCCCCGCGGCCGGATCGTGGAGATCTACGGCCCGGAATCGTCCGGAAAGACGACACTCACGCTCCACGCGATCGCCAACGTGCAGAAGCAGGGCGGCATCGCCGCGTTCATCGACGCGGAGCACGCCCTCGATCCCGAGTACGCGCAGAAACTCGGCGTCGACATCGATCAGCTGCTGGTCTCGCAGCCCGACACCGGTGAGCAGGCGCTCGAGATCGCCGACATGCTGATCCGCTCCGGATCGATCGACCTGATCGTGATCGACTCCGTCGCCGCTCTCGTGCCGAAGGCCGAGATCGAGGGCGAGATGGGCGACTCGCACGTCGGCCTGCAGGCGCGCCTGATGTCGCAGGCTCTGCGCAAGCTCACCGGTGGGCTCAACACGACCAACACCACGATGATCTTCATCAACCAGCTGCGCGAGAAGATCGGCGTCTTCTTCGGAAGCCCCGAGACCACCGCCGGCGGCAAGGCGCTGAAGTTCTACGCCTCGGTGCGCTTGGACATCCGTCGCATCGAGACCATGAAGGACGGCACCGAGGCGATCGGCAACCGCACGCGCGTCAAGGTCGTCAAGAACAAGATGGCCCCGCCGTTCAAGCAGGCCGAGTTCGACATCCTCTACGGCACCGGCATCTCGCGCGAAGGCAGCCTGATCGACTTCGGTGTCGAGCACGAGATCGTCAAGAAGTCGGGCTCGTGGTACACGTACGACGGCGAGCAGCTCGGTCAGGGCAAGGAGAACGCCCGCAGCTTCCTGATCAAGAACGCGGATGTCGCCGCTGAGATCGAGTCGAAGATCAAGGTGAAGCTCGGCATCGGCCAGCCGAAGGTGGTCGAGTCCGCCGGCGACGAGCTGGCTGCGCGGCGCCCGGCCTGATGACAGCACGCGAAGGTGACGGGGGCGTGCGACTCGCCCCCGTCACCTACCTGCCGGGTGCCACCCCCGTCGACCAAGAGCCGGTGCGCTGGGCGATCCCGCTCGAGAGCGCCGGCGGCGACGAGGGAACCTCCGCGCCGCTGGACGGTGCGGACGCAGAGGACGGCGCCTCTTCGGCGGACGATGCCGAAGAGGCGCTCACCCGTCGACTCCGCCGCAGTGCGCTTTCCGAACGCGAAGCACGCTCGTTCCTCACCCAGCGGGGGATCGACTCGACGGTCGCCGATGCGACGGTGGAACTGTTAACCCGTCGCGGCTGGATCGACGACGCGGTGCTCGCGGAGCAGCTTCTGTACGCCGGCACGAGCCGCAAGGGTCAGGGCCGGCGTGCCATCGCTCAGACGCTCAGCGCGCGTGGGATCGCTCGCGATGTCGCCGATGCGGCGCTTGCGTCGCTTCCCGATGATGACGACGACCGAGCGCTCGAATACGCGCGCTCGAAGGCGCACGGTCTGCGCAGCTACGATCTGGACACGGCCATGCGACGCCTGATAGGTCAGCTCTCCCGTCGCGGGTACTCCGGCTCAGTGGCGTCGAACGCGGCGCGCACCGCGCTCGCCGAGCAGCGTTCGAGCGGTGGCGTGCAGTTCCGCTGATGCATCAGAACACCGGCGACGGGTGAGGGGGCGTTGTGGCGATCGATGTCACCGGGCTGACGAAGCGCTATCGCGAGAAAGTCGCGGTCGACGACATCTCGTTCTCAGTGGCCGATGGAGGCGTCTTCGCCTTCGTCGGAACGAACGGGGCGGGCAAGTCGACGACGATCGGCTGCCTGACCACCGTGCTCGCCTTCGATGCGGGTGAGGTCCGCGTCCGAGGGTACGACGTCCGTCGTGAAGGCGAGCGCGTCCGGGAGGCGATCGGCGTCGTCTTCCAGGAGTCGCTCCTGGAC
>NZ_DASUNI010000269.1:0-3695 GCF_036277215.1 Microbacterium sp.
GAGCCGATGGCCGGGGTCAACCCCGCGCTCACCGAGTCGCTGCTCGATCACATCCTCGACCTGAAGGACCTCGGCATGACAGTGCTGTTCGTCGAGCACGACATGCACATGGTGCGCCACATCGCCGACTGGGTCATCGTCATGGCGGAAGGCCGCATCGTCGCCGAGGGTCCGCCCGAGACGGTCATGCACGACCAGGCCGTCATCGACGCCTACCTGGGCAGCCACCAGGATGTCGACCTCGGCGTCTTCACGGGCCGGGTCGAGGGTGAACTCGGCGCTGCCGGCGAGGAGCTGCTCGAAGAGATCAAGGAAGCCGAAGAGGCCTCCATCGCCGAGGCCGAGGAGGGCAAGTGATGGCATCGACGAGCACCGGGTCCACCGGCGCATCGGCAATGGCCGAGGGCAAGACCGACCGGATGGTGGTCGAGCTCAAGGACGTCGTCGCGGGATACCTTCCGGGCGTCAACATCCTCAACGGTGCCAACCTCTACGCCCGCAAGGGTGAGCTGATCGGCATCATCGGCCCGAACGGCGCCGGCAAGTCGACGCTGCTGAAGGCCGTCTTCGGCATGGTCAAGGTGCGCGAAGGCACCATCACGGTCAACGGTGAGAGTGTGGTCGGGCTGAAGTCCGACAAGCTCGTGCAGCGCGGTGTCGGCTTCGTGCCGCAGACCAACAACGTGTTCCCCTCGCTCACGATCGAGGAGAACCTGCAGATGGGGCTGTACCAGGCTCCGAAGACCTACAGCGAGCGCCTGGAGTTCGTGACGGGCATCTTCGCCGAACTGGGCAAGCGCCTCAAGCAGCGCGCCGGTTCACTCTCCGGCGGCGAACGCCAGATGGTGGCGATGTCGCGGGCCCTGATGATGGACCCCGCCGTGCTGCTGCTCGACGAGCCGTCCGCCGGCCTGTCACCGGTTCGGCAGGACGACGCCTTCATCCGCGTCTCCGACATCAACAAGGCCGGCGTCACGACCATCATGGTCGAGCAGAACGCCCGCCGCTGCCTGCAGATCTGCGATCGCGGCTACGTCCTCGACCAGGGCCGGGACGCCTACGAGGGCAGCGGCCGCGCGCTGCTGAACGACCCGAAGGTCATCGGGCTGTACCTCGGAACGCTCGGCACCGAAGCGCCGTAGCGCCGTTCGCGACGCCACGTCGCATCAGACGGACAGCGGATGCCTCGGCATCCGCTGTTCTGTCGTCCCGGGCCGAGCTCCGCCCGTCCTCCTCCGAACCCACCCGTTCCCCGCGAACCCATGCGCTCCGGCGCACGAGAACGCATGGGCTGGCCGGCGAGGCATGGGTTCGCGGTCCAGGCATGGCTCGCGTGAGGCACGGGTTCAGGCGATCCCGAGCCGGCAACGCGAAGGGCCCCGGATCGCTCCGGGGCCCTCGCTGCGTGCGGCTGGATCAGCCGATGCGCTCGAACAGGTTGTCGGCACCGTACTGGAAGATGCCGACGGTCGCCTCAGTCGGGTCGCCGTTCTCGTCGAACGTGATCGGACCGGACTTGCCGTCGTAGTCCGCCGTCTCACCCGCGAGGATGAGGTCTGCGCACTCGGCGTAGGTGGTGCACTTCTCCCCGTCTCCGGTGCCACCCGAGACTTCCTGCAGCTTCGCTGCGACGTCGGCGGGCTCGACCGAGCCGGCCGCCAGCGACGCCAACGCGAGCAGGATGACCGCGTCGTACGACTCGTTCGCGTAGGAGAAGTCGGTCAGCGCGGCGTTGCCCTCGGCAACCCACCAGTCGCTCACTGCGGTCTGGAACTCCTCGTCAGCCTCGATCGGGCCGGCGGGCGTGGTGCCCTTGGCGCCTTCGAGGCTCACACCGGCGGGCCACTTCGCGTCGGAACCGAACTGCTTCAGGTTTCCGTCCACGAGGTAGAGGTCCTCGGCGGGGTAGCCCGCTGCGACCAGTGCCGGACCGATCGTGAAGATCTCGTCGAACGTGATCAGCAGGATGGCGTCGGGGTTCGAGGCGAGCAGCGCGCTGATCTGCGCGTCGAACGTCGTGTCGCCCGTGTTGTAGGACTGCTCCTCGACGACGGTGCCGCCGGTGGCCGTGAAGACCTCCTTGAACACCTCGTTCAGGCCGGTGCCGTACGAGTCGTTCTGGTACAGGACCGCGACGTTGCTGTGGCCGTCCTCGGCGAGAAGGTTGCCGAGCACCTCGCCCTGCAGGGTGTCGGAGGGGGCGGTGCGCCAGTACAGGCCGTTGTCGTCCCACGCCGTGAAGTCCAGCGACGTGTTGGCCGGCGAGAAGGTGATGATGCCCGCGGCGACAGCGTCGTCCAGGAACAGCTTCGTCACACCGGACGATGCGGCGCCGATCGCGGCGGTCACCCCGTCGGAGATGAGGGTCTGGATCGTGGTCGAGTAGGCCTTGTTGTCGGTGTCACCCGAGTCGCCCCACACGATGTCGTCGATGGTGAGACCCGTGGTCTCGGCGTAGTCGTTCACTTCCTGTGCGCCCAGGCCGACGCCGGCCTCCTCGGGCGGGCCGAGGAAGGAGAGGCTGCCGGTCTGGGGCAGGATCGTGCCGATCTTGAGGGTGAGGTCCTCAGCGGGCGCGGCCGGCTCCGAAGGCTCGGCGGTGCCGCCGCCACCGGCGCAGCCGGCGAGGACGAGGGCGCTGGCGCCGGCAATGGCGATACCGCCGATCACCGTCCGCACGCGCGAGCGGGAGGCAGTGCCTCGGGAAAAGACGCTCATGTTGCTCCTTGCTGTGAATGAACGCGGATTCGACTCGGGCGCCGATCCAGTTCTGACAAACCTAACCGCGCGCGGGTCGTGCCAATGTTGCCATTTGTTAACGATGTGTAACGCAGTCAAATCGTTATGAACCGCAGTTCCACTTCACGCGAGAGCGGATGCCGCGCCTCGGCGCCCTCCGTTCGGTGCGCGTTGCAGCACCGTCCCGCTCGAGCTCCGTCCGCGATCGCGCCCGGCATACCCCAGCCCGGTATAGGGTTGAGACCAGGAACCTACCCCCCAGGGGTATTTGCGACGAAGGCGAGACGACATGACCACTACGAACGAGTTCCGCGTGACGGGCATGAGCTGCGGGCACTGCGAATCGGCGGTGCGCGGCGAGGTGTCCAAGCTCGACGGTGTGGAGCGCATCGACGTGAGCGCATCCGACGGGCGGCTCCTGGTCACCTCGGCGCTCCCCCTCGATGACGACGCCGTCCTGGCGGCCGTCGACGAGGCGGGCTACGAGGCGGTGCGCGTCTGATGGTCCCCACGCCCCCTCCAAACGCCGCTGGCGCGTCGTCCGGAGCCTCCGGGCGCGTGGGCCCGGCCGCTGCGCTCGCGGCCGGCGCGGGCGACGTCCCCGTCGCGCAGCGCTCCCGCATCGAGCTCGAGATCGGCGGCATGACCTGCGCGTCATGCGCCAACCGGATCGAGAAGAGGCTCAACCGGCTGGACGGGGTCACCGCGAGCGTCAACTACGCCACCGAGAAGGCGGTCGTGTCAGCCCCGGCAGGTTTCGATGCCGGCACGCTCATCGCCGAGGTGGAGAAGACCGGATACTCCGCCGCACTCCCACAACCGCCGGCATCCGCCGATGCCGACCCGGAGGATCGCGAGCTCACCTCCCTGCGTCACCGACTCATCGGAGCCGTCGTGCTGTCGATCCCGGTGATCGCGATGGCCATGATCCCCGCCCTGCAGTTCACCTACTGGCA
>NZ_DASUNI010000270.1:0-2216 GCF_036277215.1 Microbacterium sp.
CTCATCAAACGGAAACGTCCTGTCGATGAGCGGACGGAGGTGGCCGGCGTCGTAGAGGGCGGCCAGCTCGCGCAGCTGCGCTCCGTCGGCCCGCATGAACAGAAACGAGTAGCTGACGCCAAGCCTCCGCGCCTGCGCGCGGACCTTGCGGCTCAGCAGCCCCATCACGACGCCCATGAACCCAGGCGCCCCGAGCTGCTGCGCGAACCCGGGGTCCGGCGGGCCGCTCACGCCGATCGCCTGACCGCCCGGCGCGAGGACCGTGAGGGACCGCTCGAGGTTCTCACCCCCCCGGGAGTCCAACACGACGTCGTAGCCGGAGAGAACCTCGGCGAAGTCCTCCTTGGTGTAGTCGACGACGACGTCCGCGCCAAGACTGCGCACCAGCTCGGCGTTCTCGCCGCGCGCGGTCGTCGCCACCGTGGCGCCGAGGTGCTTGGCGAGCTGGATAACGGTCGATCCCAGCCCGCCGGCACCGGCGTGGACGAGGACCTTCTGGCCGGGCTGCACGTGGGCGCGGTCGACGAGGGCTTGCCAGGCGGCCAGCGACACCAGCGGCACCGCGGCCGCCTCGTGCACGGTCAGCGATGCCGGCATGGGCGCGACGTCGTCCTGGTCGATCGCGATGTACTCCGCGAAGGTCCCGATCCGCAGGTCGCGGGGGCGGGCGTAGACCTCGTCGCCGACGCGGAAGTCGCGTACGGCCGAGCCGACGCCGGTCACCACGCCGGCGACGTCGTGGCCGAGCACGAACGGGGTCTCGTACTTCAGGAGGCGCTTGAACTCGCCGTCGCGAACCATCGCGTCGAGCGGGTTGATACCGGCGGCGCTCACCTTGACCAGCACGTCACCGTCGCCGACCTCGGGCTCGGGCACGGCGGCGGCGCGAAGTCCGTCCTTGCCGTACCGCTCAACGACGAACGCTCTCATAGGCGCTGCGTCAGCCCCGTGGCGGCCGCGTCACGAGGCACCCCGCCGTGCCGTGCGCGATCATCCGCCCCTCGCCGTCCACGATCCGTCCCTCCGCTGCCGCGACGCGACCGCCGACGTGGACGACCTCGCCTATCGCCTGGACCTTGCCGGTGTCGTGGCGCATCGCGCTGAAGTAGCGAACCTGCAGATCCATCGTCGTGTAGGAGTGGCCCTGGGGCAGCGTGGTGTGGACGGCGCAGCCCATGCACGAATCGAGGATCGTCGCGGCGACGCCGCCATGCACGCTGCCGATCGGGTTGTACATCCACTCCGCGGGCTCGAGGGCGAAGACCGCTCGTCCGACCTCGAGCTCGTCGATCGTCATGCCCAGCAGCGATGAGATCGGGGGCGGCGGCAGCTTGCCGGAGGCGACGAGGCGCAGGTAGTCGAGGCCGTCCATCGTCGCGCCCACCGCTGCGGACCCGAGCGGGTCATCCCAGGTGATGGTCCGCGTGCGGTCGGGATCGATGGAGCTCATCGCGCGGCCTCCACCGCGGGCGCCGCGGCCACGGTCGCTCGCTCGGGCGCGGCGAGCATCCATAACGTCGCCCCGGTGCCCGCGGCCGCGCCGATCATCAGCCACCATGGGCCGTGGAAGTCCTCCACGGTCGGCGGTCCGGATCCCAGCAGCGCGACGAGCACGGCGACGCCGAGCGCCGAGCCGATCTGCCGCCCCATGGTCACCACCGCGATGCCGGTCGAGAACCGCGCCGGCGGCAGCGATCCCGCGGCGATGCCCGTCAGGGTCGGCAGCAGCAGCCCGACGCCGATGCCGCTGACGAGCATGCCTGGCAGGTAGTCACCGGCGTAGTCGGGCGTCGCGGTCACGTGCGTCAGCCACCAAGCCGCGGCGAGCGCGAAGAGCAGCGACCCGAGCAGGCCGGTGACGCGATAGCCGACCCGGCTGGCGAGCCGCGCGGAAGGGATGCTGAATGTCGCGGCCATCGCGGGACCGGGAGCGAGCATCAGGCCGGCCGTGAGCACGTCCACGCCCCAGACGCCGGTCGTGAACAGCACGCCCGAGAGCAGCATCGCGGCGAAGCCGATGAAGAACACGACCGAGGCCACCACCGCGATGCTGAACCCGCGGATGCGCAACATCGCCGGGTCGATCACCGGCGAGGGGTGATCGAGCGAGCGCCGCCCGACCCCGGCGAACAGCAGCGCGCTCGAGGCGAACGCCCCGACCACCCGGGCCGACCCCCACCCCCAGCTGGGCCCCTCGACGATCCCGACGGTGAGCG
>NZ_DASUNI010000271.1:0-3621 GCF_036277215.1 Microbacterium sp.
AGGTCAACGGTGTCACCTCCGGACGGATACCGGATGAGTACCCCGCAGCCGTCGAGCTAATACCGGGGTTGGCCAGCGTGGGAGCTGGTCGCATCGCAGCGACCCGAGTCTCGGAAGGACCGGACAATGAATCACCAGACCTACACCTCGTACCGTCTGTACCAAGCCACTGCGGCCCACGAAGAGCGTGAACGTGAGCTGCGCCGACAGATCTTGGAGCGAAAGGCGCTCGATGAGCCCGCGGCGGTTTCGATGCGCCGGCGCTCGAGCGCCTGGCGCCGATTGCTGGTGCGCGCTCACCTCGCCCATCGGCCCGCGTGACCGCAGCCCGCGCTGATCACACGCGTGTATCAGCACCGTGCTGCGCCCGCTCCTCCCAATGACCCGGATCAGCGAAGATCCGGGCTGATCAGGAGGAAGTCATGAACGCCAACTCGAAGGGCCGGTCGCAGACCGCTACGTCTCGTTTGACGCGAGGCATCGGCGTGGCCGCGCTCAGCACCATCCTCGTCACCGGGCTTGCCGGCTGCATGACCGGTCGTACCGATGTCGACGGTCCTGTGTCCTTGAACCGCAACCCGGCCGCACCTGCCGGTGTCAGCCTGACGCAGACGGCCGATCGCATCGAGGCTCAGCTCGCGCAGCAGGCGACGCAAACGAACCCCTACCCGGGAGTGCCCGCCGACCGCATCGCCGAGCAGCTCGCGCGCCAGTCGGACGGCAGCGCGCAGGCTGCGCCGACCAACCCCTCCCCGGGAATGCCGGCCGACCGCATCGAACGCCTGCTGCAGCAGTGAGCGGGTCATCCGACGCATCGTGAGTGTGCCCGGCTGAAGGCGGATCCATCGACCTCCGCCGTCAGCCGGGCACATTCGCGTGCGTGTGAGGCTCATCGGGTGCGGGCAGCCCGTCGACTGTCGGATGGTCGAAGGGCCGGATATCGGCCGGATACCGGCGAATCCGGCGTCGATACCCGCTCGAGTGACTCTCGACTCAGCCCCGCGATCGCGGGGCGGACACGAGAGGAACGATCATGTACGCACGAATCAGCACCGAACCCGTATCCGCACGCTGGCGCGCTGCTCGCCATGTCGGTGCGGCCCTCGCCGCTGTCGCCCTCGCGGGAGGTCTCGTGGCCTGCGAGTCTGGTGGGGCTTCGAACCCGATGGCACCGGAAATACGCCGGAACGCTCCTGGTGCGGACCGCACCCCATCGCCTGACAGCGTCGAAGAGCAGATCCGCCGTCACCGGTCCGAGCTCGACGGCGGCACACCTCGCGCGGCCGGCGGCAACTGGCGATTCAACTGAGCAGACTCTCGCGTTGCAGCCGCGCGATGCGGTCCAGCGCCGCCTCTTCGGACGTGGACCGCTCACCCAGCAACGAGCGCGCGGTCCGCAGCACCGCGCCGGTGGCGGGAACGGGCAGGAGCGGGAACGCGTTCAGCCCCAGCATCCGTCGATGTTCGGGGTCGAGTGAAGTGACCGCGCCGGCGAACATGATCCGATACGCCGGAATCATCCCCTTCGCCAGCGGCGGACGACGGATGAAGCGCACCACGTCAAGGACGCGAGCGTCGGTCTTGAGGATGCCGGCATCCGCCACGGCACGGATCCGGCCACGCAGCTCCGCGGCCGTCGTCGGCGGATCGGCGACGCCGACCAGGGCACCCGCGCTCGCCCATTCCCGGACGTAGGCGTCGGGACCGCCCGGGATCTCCGCCTCCCATATCTCGTGACAGGTCAGGAACGAGTCCGTGAAGGCGAGATGCACCCACTCGATCAGCTCGGGGTCGCTCGCGCGGTAGGTGCTCGGCGCCCCGAACGCGTCGACATACTCGCCCTCGACACGACGATGCAGACTCCGCACCATCGCCGACGAACGCTCTGCGGCTGCGCGATCGCCGAATGTGACGGTCATCAGCCAGCGGATCGTGCCGGCGAGCCGGCCGAGCGGATCCTCGCGGTAGCGAGACCAGTCGTGCACACCCGCCATGGCACCCGGATGCAAGGCTTGGACGAGGAGGGCGCGGATGCCGGCGACCATCGTGGCCATGCCGCCGTGCACCGCCCACGATGCCGATCCGGGACCGAAGAAGCCGGCATCGTCACCTCGGGCGAGTTCTCTCACCCACTGCGGTGACCCGTCGTCGGTCCCCGAGAGGGTCTGCAGCAGGTGCGATCGCCAACGATCGCGGACCTGTGCCATACCGCCAGTACATCACGCGTGCACAGGCCCAGGGCCGACGATCGAGGACCGCTTCTGTATGACTGCGCGCACGGTCGAGCGGGCCGGGATCGCGCGGCCGACCGCTGCGCCGACCCCGCGAGGCTACGCTGGCCACATGGCCCCCGGCAGAGACGACGACGCGCTGGCGTGGGACGGTGACGACGACCCCACTCTCGACGTCGGAACGGCATCGAAGGCGCACGGTGCCGAACGTGCCACCGACGCACCTGAGCGGATTCCCGCCGACCCGTTGACCGAACACACCGCGGATGCCGCTCCCCAGGCCCTGCCGGACGGCTACACGGCCGTGGGCAAGGGGAGTGACGGGGTCGGACGTGTCCACGCCGACGGATCGGTCACGATGCCCGGGGATCGCGTGCCCATGAGCAATGCGACGCTGATCAGCCTCGGCATCCTCGGCGGTGTCTATCTGATCTACGCGATCGGGTGGCTCATCGGCGGTCTGCGGCTGCAGGGCCGCGCGCAGTACCTGGTCACCGACATCATGTACCAGGGGAGCCTCTGGCTCGCCGTCCTCGCGCCGCTCCTGTGGTTCGCCACGGTGTTCCTGCTGACGCTGCGCGCCAAGCCGTGGGTCCGCTTCACCTGGCTGGTAGCGGGTGTCGTGCTCCTGCTGCCCTGGCCGTTCGTCATGATCGGGGCGGTGGGACAGTGAGCGATGCGACGACGGATGCCGCGGCATCAGCTGGTCGGCGGAATCCCACGTGGCTCGTGGCCACGATCGCCGGAGCGTTCGGCCTCTTCTACGCCTACGCGGTGTGGAATGCGCTCGGCAATCTGATCCAGGCCGCTCAGCTGCCCACCGGGATGAACGGCCTCGGCTGGTTCATCTGGATCTTCGCAACCGTGTTCCCGATCCTCGTGTTCGGGTTCTCGTTCGCGCTCGGTTACCGGCGGCCCGCACACCACTTCATCCTCGTGATGTTCACCGGGCTGGCGCTGGTGGCGGTGTTCTGGCTGAATGTCGTGGCGTACACGACGCTCAACACCGCGTCGCTGCTCGCCTGAGAGCGAGTGCTCAAGCGTCACGAGAACCAGGTCGTCCGGCGCGAGCAAGTAGAGTGTCAGGTGAATGCGCCCCCGATGGCGTGCGGCGCAGCATCCCACTCTCGTCTTCCGGCCGCAGCCCGCGCGCCCACCGCTCCAAAGGATCCGCTGTCGTGCCGAAGCCTGTCGTGCTCATCGCCGAAGAACTCTCTCCCGCCACGATCGACGCCCTCGGGCCGGACTTCGATGTCCGTCAGGTCGACGGCACCGACCGTCCGGCGCTGCTCGGTGCCCTCGCCGACGCCCATGCGGTGCTCGTGCGCTCAGCGACCAAGATCGATGCCGAGGCGCTCGAAGCGGCGCCGCAGCTGAAGGTCGTCGCACG
>NZ_DASUNI010000272.1:0-4385 GCF_036277215.1 Microbacterium sp.
CCTCTTCGAGCACCGCGATCGCCGCCTTCACCTGCTCTGGGGTGCCGGAACGCCCGACCTGCGCGACCGCCTGAGCCAGATCGATTCCCGCCTTCGGCAGGGCGCTGCGGCCGCCCTCTCGAGCCGCCGGAGCCTCCCACGGAACGGATTTGTCGCCCCCGGCATCCGCCGTCTGCTGACCTTCGTCGGTGAGCGAGTAGGTCTTGCGACCATTGGACTCTTCCGCGCGGATGAGGCCCTCGTCGACCAGCAGCTGAAGAGTCGGGTAGACGGAGCCGGGACTCGGCTTCCACGCGCCTCCGCTGCGCTCCTCGATCTCCTGGATGATCTGGTAGCCGTGCATCGGCCGCTCGGCGAGCAGCGCCAGCACTGCGGCGCGCACGTCGCCCCGACCCATCCGCGGGCTGACCTTCTGCTCGAAGGCTCCGCGAAGCTGTTCCATCGCCTCCCAGATGCCGGTGACCGGCCAGCCCTTTCCGGCGCCGCTGCTTCCGGCACTGCTGCCGCCGAACCAGTCGCCGATGTTCGAACTGCTCATGATGACCTCCTCTGCGCCGGCGCCCACGGCGGGCTCAGCGATAGTCAACGATATATCGTTCAGAGCGTTCGAAGGTCGGATCCGGGCCGATCTGATTGCAGACGCAGCTCTGTCGTGGCGACGACAGATGTGCATCGATCGAGCCGCCGTAGTACGGCCCTGTCCCGACCCCGAGTGCGAGCTGGAGATGGCGCCGTTCTAGCCGAATCGCTCAGCCGACGCGAGCTGTTCGGCCACGCGACGAAGCGCGAGCAGAAGGGGTTCGACCAGCACTGTGCCCAGCACGACGTATCGGACGGCTGCTTCGGCCGAGTCGGTCGGCACTCCCTCGATCTCGGCGCGAGCAATCCGCTGCACAGAATCGAGGTAGGCGGTCATCACCTCGTCCGAGATCGTGAAACCGGCGCGGTCCAGACCCTCCAGCGCCCGAGCGACGCCGGCGAGCACCGCCTCGTCGCATTTCCCACGCTCCCACCCCAGGCGACTGACGAGTCTCTCGGCCGCCGCCAGATCGACGTCGCCGCCGGCAGGCGGCGCGACGGCAGCATGAGCCGTTCCGAGAAGGTCGTGAGCGCTTGCGGGCGGGTCGTCGAGGGCGGTGAGCACCTTGCGCGTCTCGGCGACACTGACCCCAGACCCGATGAGCGCGCGGATAATCCTGAGGCGCCCCACGTGGCGATCGCCGTAGCTCGCCTGCGTAGGCGAACTCCGCTCGCCCTCGGGCAGCAGTGACTCCCGCAGGTAGTACTTGATCGTCGGGACGGGCACGCCGGCCTGTGCGGACAACTCCGAGATTCTCATGGTCACCCCTTGACTTGGATAGTACCGCTATCCAAAATAGATAGCGAGACTATCGAATTGGAGACCCGACATGGCACACGTGGTGAACGGACGGATGACGCATCGCCACGAGGGCGAACTCGTCGTCTTCCACATCGGGATGCAGATCAACAGCTGGTGGCGGCCAGACCTTTGGAT
The DNA here is from genome assembly GCF_036277215.1 of Microbacterium sp. GTDB lineage: Bacteria > Actinomycetota > Actinomycetes > Actinomycetales > Microbacteriaceae > Microbacterium. Next base: position 1,517 of record NZ_DASUNI010000272.1, read on the forward strand.
GCCGGTGTTCGGCGCGATGCCGCGAATGCTGCGCGAGCTGAGCGTGGAACCGGATTCGGGCCTGCTCGGCTTCCACATCCTGGTCGGATCGGGGGGACCGTACGTCGTGCAGTACTGGTCGTCGATCGACAAGCTCTACGCATACGCGTCGAACCCCGCGCAGGAGCACCGGCCGGCATGGACACGGTTCAACAGGCTCGCGCGCAAGGCACCCACGGCAGTCGGCATCTGGCACGAGACGTTCCTGGTCGAACGTGCGGAGAGCATCTACGTGTCCACGAAGCCGATGGGACTGCCGAAGGCCACCGAGCTCGTCCCGGTGGGTCGCCACCACGATCGCGCCGAATCCCGTTTCGCGGACGGGCGCACGACCGCCGCACGGTCTGACGTCGTGGCGTAGCGTCTGGCCAGTCTGCTCCCCCGTCGCGACTTTGCCGTCCCACGGGGTGGCCGCCCGGCCGTACCCTCGTTTCATGGCGGCAGCGGATGCGGGCTGGTACGACGACGGCCACGGCAAGCAGCGCTGGTGGGACGGCGCGCGCTGGACCGAGCAGTACATCGACCTACGCGAGCGTGACATCAAGCTGCACGCCGACGCCACCCCGGCCACCAGAGTCGTCGGCCAGGGCTGGTACGACGACGGACGCGGCCGTCAGCGCTGGTGGGACGGCACGCGCTGGACGGACGCCGCGCGATTCAGCGGATCCGAAGACTCGTTCGCCGGCATCGTCGTCGACGGTCGGTGGATTCATTTCGGTGTCTCGAGCCAGCCCGTTGCGGGTGCGTCGGCGTCCCTCGAGAGCGGCGCCGAGCTGCTGCGCCGGGGCCGGCTGGGCAGACCCGCGACTGCCCGGGTTCTGTACGGGTCCTCCGGCCTGATCACCCCGCGTCTGCTCCCGCGATCGGTCGATCCGCGCGCGGACTATCTTCTCGTCGAGGTCGCAGGTCAGCTGTGGCTCGCCGCGGTCCCGGGGGGAGAGGAATCCCAGGCCCGGCAGTTCGCAGCGTGGATAAACACGTCCTCGCAGCACTACCGCTATCGCTGACTCGGCGGCGTCACTCGACGGGCTGACGCAGGATGGTGCGCAGCTTGGACGGGTCGGTGCGCCGGATATCGCTGAGATAGATCTCGTGATGCCTGCCGGTCATTCGCAGACCCTGCGCAGGGATGAACTCATTGTGCAGCTGTTCGAGAATCGGCCCCTCCTCGTCGAACGGGCCGAGGTGAAGTGTCTGGACGCAGCGGCCTTCGGCCAGTGTCTCGAGCCGCAGCTTGTCGAGTGCCGGCGCGACGGCCGCGGTCGCTCGTGCTTGCTGGAGCTGGTCCTCGGTGATCCAGTCGGGCACGAGCATCATCGCCGTCCAGTCCCACCGCGACTTGTCGCGGTCGGAAGTGAACGCCGCCATGTTCTCCGACCACCACTGCGCTTCCAGGGGCATGACGACGTAGTCGCGGTCGAGCTCCTTCTTGCTCATGAACTTCAGTCGGTAGGCGATGGGGAACAGGGTGGAGACGGCGTCGGCGTAGGGCTGAGAGTTCGGATCTCCATGGCCATCGATCATCAGGTAGCGAAGCGGCGGCACCTCGACGATGTCGAAGACCCCGCGCCGCGCGCGGTACGACGCGATCTGCTTCTTCAGGTCGGTTTTCATGGCTTCACACATGCCTTGCGCGGCTCGAGATCAGCTCCGAGCGCCTCGCGCTCGTCGAAGACGAAGCATTCCCCCGTCCAGTGGTCGGCGCCGACCGCCTCGAAATAGCCGAGGATGCCGCCGTCCAGCTGGTACGCATCGATGCCCTGTTCACGCAGGTGCAGCGCCGCCTTCTCGCATCGGATGCCGCCGGTGCAGTAGCTCACCACCGTCTTGCCGTCGAGGTCCGCACGGTGTGCGAGCGCGGCATCCGGGAATTGGGTGAACCGCTCGATGCGCCAGTCGAGCGCGCCGGCGAACGAACCGTAGTCGACCTCGAAGGCATTTCGCGTATCGAGCAGGACGACCTCGCGACCGTCGTCGTCGCGCCCTTCGTCGAGCCAGCGCCGCAGCGTCACGGGGGCGAGGGCGGGCGCCCGGCCGGCCTCGGGTCGGATGGTGGGGCGGTCCATGCGGATGATCTCGCGCTTCACCTTCACCAGGAGCTTGCCGAACGGCTGGGCGCTCGACCAGCTGTCCTTCGTCGTGAGCCGGGCGAATCGCTCATCTGCACGCAGGCGGTCGATGAACACGCGAAGCCGGCCGGGGTCGCCGGCGAGGAACAGGTTGATGCCCTCCTCGGCCAGGAGGATGGTGCCCCTCAGTCCCGCGGTGACAGCGAGCGCATGCAACTCGCTGCGGAGCGCGTGCGGGTCGGTTATCCGCGTGAAGAGATACGCCGAGACGTTGAGAACGGAAGGCACCGGTCAAGCGTACGTGCGCATCGCGTACCGATGCTCAGACCCAGAACGCGCGGGATACGCTCACGACATGACAGCCATCGAGCCGGGGGTCTACCGTCACTTCACAGGCGAGCGCTACCAGGTCATCGGCACAGCGCAGCACAGCGAGACGGAAGAGGAATACGTCGTCTACCGCGCCCTCTACGGCGACGGTGCGCTCTGGGTCCGTCCGCGCGCGATGTGGGATGAGCTGATCGAGCGCGACGGCTACGACGGCCCGCGCTTCGTTCGGGCCCGCTGAGCCGGCTGCGCTGATCAGCGCTTGCCGGCGCAGGGGACGCAAAGGGTGGCGGCAGGAAGCAGCTGCAGCCGTTCGAGCGGAATCGGTCTGCCGCATGACTCGCACAGCCCGTACGTGCCATCCACCACCCGTGCGAGGGCGGCATCCAGCTCGACGAGTTCACGCGTCACGTCGGCACGCCGGCCTTCCGCAC
>NZ_DASUNI010000273.1:0-3147 GCF_036277215.1 Microbacterium sp.
GTCGGATCGCTCATCACTGCGCGCGACGTTCTCCTCCCGGTGCTCGAAACGCAACTCGCTTCCGACGCACTCGCAGCCTCGATCGCGCTGGTGAACCTCGCATACCAATGGATTTCTCTGCTGCCCGCGATCGGCGTCGCCCACGTGCTCGGCCTGTTTCCGGATGGTGAGGTGCATCGCCGTTACGAACGGGGCACGCTGCGACTGACCTGGCTCATCCTGGTGGGTCCGGTCGTGCTGCTCACCTGCAGCCCGACTGTGGTGACCCCCTTGACGGTCGAGGGCGATGCGCCGATCCCGAACCCCTTCAAGATGCGCTTCATGAACTTCGACGTGCAGGCGGTGAGCACGTTCCTTGACCTCTCGGGGCTGGCGGTCGTGCTCGCCGGCGCCGTGCTGCTGGTGCTGCGGTACCGTTCGGCGGATGTGCGGACGCGCCGTGCGATGCGGTGGCTGCTTGCGCCGGTCGCGCTGCTGCCGATTGCCGTCGTCGCACAGATCCTGCTCACCGGCGACGCAGAGGTCATCGTCTCGCTGGTCGGGGCGGCTGTGGTTGTCTGCTTCATGGTCGCGCCCGCCCTCGGAATTCTGCAGCCGTCAGGCTTGAACGTGGACACGGTCGTCCGTCGCTCGATCGTCTACGGTTTGCTGTGGACAGCGATCGCTCTCGTTTACGTGGTCGTCGCGGCGACCGTGGGCGCCGCTGCGGGAACACTGCTGCCGGTTGGCTGGGCTGTCGCGATCGGACTGGTCGTGGCCATCGCCTTCCAGCCGGTACGCACCCGGCTCGAAGGCCTCGCCGACCGATGGGTGTTCGGAGCGAAGACCGACGCGACTCAGTTGGTTGTGGGTCTCGGCGAATCGCTGGCCGGCACGTACGACCTCGACACCCTGCTGCCGCGCATGCGCGCCACACTCGAGGACGGTATAGGGCTCCGCTGGGTTCGCATACGGCTGCTGTCCAGTGGCGGCGATCACGAACTTTCGGACCCCGACCGGCAGCCGGTGCTGACCGTGCCGATCGAGGTCGACGGTGAGCGGATCGGGCTCATCGAGTGCGGCCCCAAATTGTCGGGACGCCTTACCTCGGCGGACACATCGATCCTCGAGACGTTCGCGCGACAGGCCGGCATGGCCGTGCGCAACGTGCGGCTGAAGGAGGAGCTCGAGCAGCAAGCCGCCCTCCTGCGCACCTCCCGCACGAGAATCGTCCACACTCAGGAGCAGGAACGCCGTCGCATCGAGCGAAACATCCATGACGGCGTGCAGCAGGACCTCACCTCCCTCATCGGACTGGCCGGACACGCGCGCCGGGAGTTCGAGCACGACCCCGACGCCGTCGGGGATGACCTCGAGGCGATGCAGACGGGTCTGCGGCGCGTGCTCGCCGACCTCCGCGAGTTCGCGCAGGGCATCCATCCGTCGGTGCTCAGTGACCGGGGACTGCTGGTGGCGATCGAAACCCTCGCGGGGCGGCATCCCCTTCCCGTGACCATCCGAGCGGATGCTTCTCTGCGCTCGCTGCGCCTCCCCGACGAATTGGAGGGCGCCGCGTACTTCACGATCGCGGAGGCGTTCGCCAACACCCTCAAGCACGGCCATGCCGCCCGACTCGACGTCGAACTGAGCGAGAACAGTGATCGTCTCACCGTGCGTGTGAGCGACGACGGCGACGGGTTCGACGCCGCCGGGGTGGGGGGCACTGGCCTGGCGAACCTCCGCGACAGGGTCGCCGCGGTCGGCGGCGCACTCCGGATCGACACCTCCCCCGGCGCGGGGACGACCGTCCTCGCCGAATTCCCGCTTCCCGGCGAAAGACCTCGTTCATGACCGGCCGGTTGCGGGTGGTGATCGCCGACGATCACTATCTGGTGCGAGAGGGCGTGCGGCGGGCGCTGGTGAGCGACGGTTCGATCGACGTCATCGCCGTGGTGGGCGACGCCGCCGAACTCGAGCTGGTGGTCGACAAGGAAAGACCGGATGCGGTCGTGACCGACATCCGGATGCCGCCCGGTCACAGCACGGAGGGGATCGAGGCCGCTCACCGCATCCGCGCGCAGCATCCCGGCGTCGGCATCGTCGTGCTCTCCCAGTACAACGACGCCACGTACGCGATGGACCTGCTCCGGAACGGAACAGCCGGAATGGCCTACCTGCTCAAGGAGCGCATCGGCGATCCGCGCGCGCTCCTCGAGGCGGTCCATGAAGTCGCATCGGGAGGATCACGTATCGACCCGGATGTCGTGGCATCCCTCGTGCATGCCGGACGATCGTCGTCGCGACTGGCCGACCTCACCGACCGGGAACGGGATGTGCTGGCCCTCATGGCACAAGGCCGCACCAACGCGGCCATCGCCGAGGACCTTCACCTCTCCGAGTCATCGATCGAGAAGTACGCATCGTCGGTGTTCGCCAAACTCGGCCTCTCCGACGAACGACACGTCCACCGCCGGGTTGCGGCCGTGCTGGCCTATCTGCAGGATCAACAGAGCGCGCGGCCGTTGGACGGATGAGGACACCCGGACGACGCGCAGCGCTCGTCGATCGACCATTCAGAACTTGGGGAGAGGATCCGGGCCGCGGCTCTACGCGTTTCGTTGCACGGATCCCGTGCTACCCGCCTCGCGCACCCCGATGACGGCCATTGCGACGGCGAGAATGAACCCCACGCCGCCGACGGCGGTGACGATGGGATCCTTGCCGGGGCACCGCATCGCGCTGCGGAACCTGTTCTCGATGAGATACCCAGCCGCCATGGTCACGCCGAGCGTGCCCAGCGTGCCCGCGGCACGTCGGCTTCGTCTCCCAACAAGAACCGCAGTGGCAGCCGCGTGAACGGCCATCATGTCGACTGGGCGGACAGCGCTGTCCCCATGAACCACGACTGCCGCGCAACGCGTTTGGGATCGCCATGCCATCGAAAGATCTCGAACGACCGACCCTGGCGAACGGCCACGAGCTGACCCGCCACCCCGAATGCAAGCTGCGCGACCGAGATGACCACCAGCAACTGTCGAGTGCGCACAATGGGACCCTATGCCGCCAAGGAAACCCGCGCGGTGGTCTTGAGGGCCACGCTTCCTCACGCGACCGATGTTTGTGCCTCGAATCGCGATGCCGATTGACCTCAGGTGCTGGTGAATGCCC
>NZ_DASUNI010000274.1:0-3053 GCF_036277215.1 Microbacterium sp.
TCGTTGACGTGCTTCATCGTGTCGATGCGGAAGCCGTCGATCGAGAAGTCGCCGATCCACTTCTCGTAGATCTCCGTCATCCCCTCCACGACCTGCGGCTGCTCGGTGAAGAGGTCGTCGAGCCCGAAGAAGTCGCCGTAGAGGGAGTTCTCGCCCGCGAAGGTCGTGTTGCCGCGGTTGTGATAGCGGCGCACGTCATTGAGCCAGGACGGGACCTTGACGTTCTCCTCGCCCGCCGGGTTGAACGGGTGGTACGGGAAGGAGACGCTCGCCGACAGCGGCGGGAAGCTGCTCGTGCCCGCGTAGTCTAGGTCGTCGAACTCGCGGCCGGAGGCGTCCTTGTAGGGCACGCGGTCCTTGGAGACGTAGGCCGGCGCCGCGCCCTCCTCGTAGGAGATCACGTCCGCGGTGTGGTTGGTGATGATGTCGAAGAAGACCTTCATCCCGCGCGCGTGTGCCTTGGTGACGAGCTGCCGCAGCTCGTCGTTGGTCCCCAGGTGCGGATCGATCTGCGTGAAGTCGGTGATCCAGTAGCCGTGGTAGCCCGCCGACGGGAAGCCGTTGTTGTCCTGGACCGCTTTGTTCTTGAAGCTCGGCGTCAGCCAGATCGCGGTGGTGCCCAGGCCGCGGATGTAGTCGATCCGGTCGATCAGCCCGGCCAGGTCGCCGCCGTGGTAGTAGGCCTTGTCCTTGGGGTCGAAGCCCGACTGGTCCTTCGCGGCGGGCAGCCCGCCGAGGTCGTTGTCCGTACGGCCGTTCTCGAACCGGTCGGCCATCACGAAGTAGAAGTTCTCGCCGGTCAGCGGCGCGCGCAGGCTGTGCTGCGCCTTGTGGTCCGGGCCCTTGGCCGCGGCCGGCGCGGCGGACAGCGCGGCTACGGCCAGTGACGCAAGCAGCGCGGCCAGCGCGCGGCGTGGCGGTGACGACATGAGACTTCTCCCCTCCCCGGTGTGCTCGAGGAGGGGAGGTTATTGCCCCGTCAGAGGCGGCGCGAGGTGAGGGTCGCGGTGGCCGTGCGGCCCTGGCGCTCGGCGCTGATCGTCACCACGTAGTCGCCGCGGGCGCGGCCCTTCGGCGTGACGCGGATCGTGCGGCCCTTGCCGGCGGCGTAGGAGCGGCGCTGAGTTGTGCGCAGGACCTTGCCGTTGCGGGTGATCGTCAGCTTCACGTCGGCCGTCTGGTTGAGGCGGAAGGAGGCGAACAGCGCGCGCTTCTGCCTGCCGCCGAACACCGGCCGGTTGAGCCGGAAGGCCCCGACGAGATTGGTGCAGGAGTTGGCGCGTTGGAACGCGGGGCGCACGGTGAAGCGGCCGCCCTTGCGCTGCACGGCGATCCGGCGCAGGTCGGCGCTGCCGTCCGCGAGCTGGGTCCGGAAGCGCACGACGTAGTGGCCGTTGCGGACGCCGCGCGCCTTCCACGTGAAGGAGCGCTTGCGCGAGCGGAACGCCTTGACGCGCTTGAGCTTCGTGATCGAGCGGCCCTTCGTCTGGCGGAAGACGTCCACGCGAACGGAGCGGGCGCTGCGGCGCGTGAAGGTCAGCCGCAGGCCGCCGCGCTTGGCGCGCTTGGCGCCGACGCGACGGAAGCCGGCCACCGTGGCGCAGCGGTCGCCGCCCGCGGCGGCGCCCGCGAGCCCGGGCGCCCCCTGCGTGCCCGTCCCGCCCTGCGGGTCGGGCGGCGCGGGGAGCGTCACCTTGTAGATGTCCATCGCGCTGCGGCCCTGGCCGCCGAGCTGGAAGTCGCCCGTGGCGCCCCAGTACGTGAAGGACCCGTCGCCGTTGCGCTGGGCCTTGAACACGTGCGAGACCCACGTGTTGGCGTTCGCCGGGATGAAGTAGCCGGCCTCGTTGAAGTCGATCGTCCCGTCGGGGTTCTCGGTGAAGTCGACGACCTGGGTGCCCTGCGAGTACCAGCCCATGAAGATCCGGTTCTGGCCCGGGATCTGCTGGAACACGTGCGCCGTGCACAGGCTCGCCTGCGGCTGGGTTCGGATCGGCGCGCGGTAGATCGCCTTGTTGCCCTTCGAGTCGCGCGCATACGCGCCGAACGCCGACTCGGCGGTGCCCGCGGCTCCCGTCGAGAGCGCGCCTGAGCGGTAGGCGTGGATGCCGCCGTTGCCGTCCGGATTGTCCGCCGGCGACGTCGGGCACGTGGCGCCGGGCGGCGTCACGCCGCCGCCCCGCTCGTCCGTCGCGAGCAGGAACCGGCGGGAGGTCGCGTACTCCGTCTCGTGGTTGAAGTCGATGTCCTCGGTCGACGGGAAGGCCGGGTTGACCTGGTCCTCCTGCGACGTGTTGCGGCCCTGGTGGTGGACCGAGCCGAGGTGCCGGACGCCCTGCAGCGACGGCGCGCCCGCGGCGAGCCACTCGGCGACGGACAGGTCCTCGGTGCCCGTGCCGTTCCCGTCCACGCAGTCCGTGATCTTCGCGCCCGTCTTGAACTGGGGCGCCGCCGTGGAGGTATCGCGGACCCGGCAGCCCAGCGCCTGCCCGCGGGGCTTGTCGTCGGTGAAGTCGGTCGGGGTCCCGTTGGCGTCGAACGCGCCCGCCATGTCGAGCACGATCGCGGCGCCGCCCGAGCCGCAGGTGAGCTTGTCGTCCGGATAGACCTCGAGCTCGTGGCAGCCGTAGATGACGTCCTTGTTCGTATGCCCCTGTGACATCTCGAGCGTCGGGAAGCGGTAGCGGAACACCTGCGGGCGGCATGCGTCGCGCTTGGCCTGCAGGCTCGTTCCGGCGGGGAAGTTCATGCAGGACGAGAGGTCGATCACCTCGAAGCCGTCGAGGTCGAACTCGTCCGAGGACTCGTCGACCTCGTTCTGTCGCTTGCCGTTGGCGACGTTGACCGCGTCGGAGGTGACGGCGTAGGCGATATGGGGACGGCGCGGGTCGAGGTTGACGGTGTGCGCCTCCCCGGTGTGGCTGGTCAGGCCGATCTCCTTCGGCGCCGCCGGATCCGTGACGTCCACGATCTCCAGGCCGCCGCGCGGAGCCTGGGCCAGGCCCCCGACGCCCTGGTCGTGGCAGCGCCCGACGTCGTCGGTGGCGTCGATC
>NZ_DASUNI010000275.1:0-4120 GCF_036277215.1 Microbacterium sp.
CATCCGCCAGCCAGCCGTAGATCTGATTCCAGGTCGGAGCATGCGTGCCGGTGATCGTGAAGGACTCGCCGACCGCTCCGGGATTGCCCAACAGGCCCGTGAAGGCGACGGCGAAATCGTCGCTGTGCGTCAAAGTCCAGAGGCTCGTCCCGTCGCCGTGGATCACCACCGGCTTGCCTTCCCGCATGCGCGCCACATCGGTCCAGCCGCCCATCGTGGGCAGCATCCGCTCGTCGTAGGTGTGCGACGGACGCACGATGGTGATCGGGAATCCGCGGTCGCGGTAGGCCTGGACGAGCAGGTCTTCGCAGGCGATCTTGTCGCGGGAGTACTGCCAGAACGGGTTGCGCAGCGGCGTGGACTCGGTGATGGGCAATTGTGTCGGGGGCTTCTGGTAGGCGGACGCCGAGCTGATGAACACGTACTGACCGCAGCGGCCTTCGAACTGCGCGAGATCGGCCTCCACGTGCCCCGGCGTGAACGCGAGGAATTCCGCCACGACGTCGAACTCGGCCGTGCCGATCGCCTCGCGCACCGCCGCCGCATCCCGCACGTCCGCCACGAGCTCGCGCACGCCGTCGGGGAGCGGTCGACGCGACGACCCGCGGTTGAGGACCGTGACGTCGTGGCCGAGGGCGCGAGATCGTCGCACGCTCGCCGCGCTGATGGTTCCGGTGCCGCCGATGTACAGGATGCGATGAGTCGTCACCGAATCGACCCTAGCCGGGTCCGCGTCGGCGGGTGGCAGCGGACCTATTGTGGGCTCATGCCGCTCGTCGATGCCGCCGTGTATGTCCGGGGACAGCGGGTCGCCGGGGGTTCGGTGGCCGACGTCATCACCGATGCCCGGGCGCGGGGCGGAATGGCCTGGATCGGGCTGTACCGGCCTACCGAAACCGAGATGCGCGACATCGCGCACCTGCTCGGGCTTCACGAACTCGCCGTCGAGGACACCCTGAAGGGTCATCAGCGGGCCAAGCTCGAGCGCTACGGCGAGATCACCTTCATGGTGCTGCAGCCGGCGCGCTATCTGGATGAGTCCGAGACCGTCGAGTTCGGCGAGGTGCACCTCTTCCTCGGGCCCGACTTCGTGATCACCGTCCGTCACGCCGAGAATCCGGATCTGGGTGCCGTCCGCAGGCGGCTCGAGCAGCGCCCGGAGGTGCTGTCCCAGGGTCCGTACGCCGTCGGATGGGCCATCTGCGACGACGTCGTGGACCAGTACGCCCCGGTCGTGGCCGGCCTGGAGAACGACATCGACGAGATCGAGGACCAGCTGTTCTCCGGCGATCCGGACGTCTCGAAACGGATCTTCGGACTGCAGCGGGAGGTCGTGGACCTCCAGCACGCCACGTCGCCGCTGGTGGACATGTTCGATCGCATGCAGAAGATCGTGATGGAGTCCACCGGTAAGACGGAGGCTCCCGCTTTCCGCGACGTCGACGACCACGCGCGCCGGGTCGTCGACAAGGTCGACACCTTCCGCTCGACACTCGCCAGCGCTCTGACCGTGCACGCCATCCTGGTCGAGCAGGAGAGCAACGAGGAGATGCGTCGCATGACCGAGTTCGGCCTCCAGCAGAACGACCAGGTGAAGAAGGTGTCGGGATGGGCGGCGATCCTGTTCGCCCCGACGCTCGTGGGCACGATCTACGGCATGAACTTCGACTACATGCCTGAGCTGCACTGGACGTTCGGCTATCCGCTGGCCGTGCTCGCGATGCTCGGAACGAGCGTCACGCTGTACGTGGTGTTCAAGCGGAAAGGCTGGCTGTAGCCGCTCCCGGCGGAGGTCTCGACCGTGTCGGCGCCCTCCGGTAGCGTCTGTGCGATGCAGATCGATGAACTGACTTCTGAGCTGCCCGGGCGCGTGGTCGCGCCGGGAGACGACGGGTGGGACGCTGCGCGCCACTTCCACTCCGGCATCGGCGAGCCCGATGCGATCGTGCGTGCGGCATCGGTGGCCGACGTGGCGGGCGCGGTGCGGTGGGCGGCAGGTGAGGGCGTGCCGATCCTGGTACGAAGCGGCGGGCACAGTGCGTGGGGCACCGTGCCGGGCGGGCTCACCGTCGACCTCACGGCGCTGAACGACATCGACGTGGACGGCACGCTCGTCCGGGTCGGAGGCGGTGCCACGTGGGGGCACATCGCCGAGGCGCTCGCCGACCACGGCCTCGGCGTCAGCTCCGGCGATACGGCCTCGGTCGGCGTCGGCGGGCTCACGCTCGGCGGCGGCATCGGATGGATGGTGCGATCCTGGGGCCTGGCCGCGGATCAGCTCGTCGGCGCGCAGCTGGTGACCGCCGCCGGCGACGTCATCGAGGTGACCGAGGCCACGCACCCCGATCTCTTCTGGGCGCTCCGCGGTGGCGGCGGCAACTTCGGCGTGGTCACCCGCTTCGACTTCCGCGCCCATCCCCTCGATGCGGTGGTGTTCGCGACCCTCGGCCTGACGGGGGATGCCCGGCCGATCCTCCGCGCCCTGCGCGACACCCTGAAGGCCGCGCCGCGCGAGCTGACGGTGACGTTCATGGACGTGCCCGCGATGGACCCCAGCGCACCCGCCGGAGCCACGATCACCGCCGTGTGGATCGGGGACGACGAGGCGGCCGCCCGGTCGGCGCTGGCACCGCTTCTCGATTTGGACGATGTGCACGAGACCGACATTTCCGTCACGAGGTACCCTGAAGTGCTCGAGGACATGCCCGCGGCCGATCCCGACAACCCGATGCCGGGCTTCGTGGGTGGCAACACCCTCCTCCGCGAGCTCAGCGACGACGCCATCGAGCGCCTCGTCGCGTTCCGCGAGGCCAACGAGGCGTCCGTCCTGTTCCTGCGTTCGCTCGGCGGCGCATTCGGAGATGTGCCGCAGGAGCGCACCGCCTTCCCGGCGCGCGATGCGACGTGGTTCGCGATGGCCGGTGCCTTCGACATCCCTGGGCTGGTGGACGATGAGAGCCGGCCGGTCATCGTGACCGCTTGGGATGCCATCGAGGCGCTCGGTGCCGGCATCTACGGCAACTTCTCGATGTCGACCGACGCGGATTTCGCCGACAAGCTTTACCCGGCCGCGACGATGGCGCGCCTGCGCGAGGTCAAGCGGGAATGGGATCCCGCCAACGTCTTCTCACGCAACCACAACGTGCGGCCGGGCTGACTCGCGCGGGCGAGTCGTTAGTGGGTGTCTTCGGCTTCGATCTCGGTGCGGTCGCCTGACCAGAGGGTGTGGAAGGTGCCTTCTTTGTCGACGCGCTGGTAGGTGTGTGCGCCGAAGAAGTCGCGCTGGCCCTGGACCAGCGCCGCGGGGAGCCGTGTGGCGCGCAGGCCGTCGTAGTACGACAGCGACGAGGAGAACGCAGGAGCCGGGATGCCGGCGCCGGCTGCGGTGGACACGATCCGGCGCCAGGAACCCTGGGCACGGCCGAGCGCTTCGACGAAGTACGGCGCGGTGAGCAGCACGGGCAGGTCGGGGGCCTGCCCGTAGGCGTCCGCGATGCGGTTGAGGAACTGGGCGCGGATGATGCAGCCCCCGCGCCAGATCTTCGAGATCGCGCCGAGGTCGATGGACCAGTCGTACTCGGCCGCGCCGGCGCGGATCTCGTCGAAGCCCTGCGAGTACGCCACGATCTTCGACGCGTAAAGCGCGAGGCGCACGTCTTCGATGAACGCATCCGGGTCGGGAACGTTCAGGGCCTCGGTCGGACCGGGGAGGTCGGCCGAGACGGCTCGCTGCTCGGGGTGGCTGGACAGCGAGCGGGCGAAGACCGCCTCGGCGATGCCCGACACCGGCACGCCGAGGTTCAACGCGGTCTGCACGGTCCAGGCGCCGGTGCCTTTGGCGCCGGCCTGATCGAGGATGACGTCCACCAGCGGCTTGCCGGTGGTGGCGTCGACCTGCCGGAGCACCTCGGCGGTGATCTCGATGAGGTAGGACTCCAGCTCGCCCTTGTTCCACTCGGCGAACACGTCGGCGATCTCGGCGGGACTCTTCCCGGTGCCGCGACGGATCAGGTCGTAGGCCTCGGCGATCAGCTGCATGTCGGCGTACTCGATGCCGTTGTGCACCATCTTCACGAAGTGACCCGCGCCGTCGTGACCGACGTGGGTGACGCACGGCTCG
>NZ_DASUNI010000276.1:0-18034 GCF_036277215.1 Microbacterium sp.
CAGACGGTGGATGCCGCGGCCAGCGTCCATGCGAAGATCAGCGCTCCGCGCGGGGACACCTCGCCCGTCACCAGCGGACGATTGACCGTGCGCTGCATGTGCGCATCGATGTCGCGGTCGAGGTACATGTTGAACGCCGCGGCCGAACCCGCGCTCATCGAACCGCCGAGCACCGTCGCGAGCACGAGCCACAGGTCGGGAAGACCGCCCTGGGCGAGGATCATGACCGGCACTGTCGTGACGAGGAGCAGTTCCAGCACGCGCGGCTTCGTGAGCGCGACGTACGCGCGAATCGTGCGACCGAGCGAATGGGGTCGAGCCGACCGTGCGGTGGATGCCGCGGCTCCCGCCGTCATGGTGGTGTCCATCACTCCCCGCTCGAACGCCTGAAACTGCCTCTCGAGTCTATGGCATCCGCGCCCGCGGCCCGGGGCGTGCGAGGTCTCACAGCGGCGCCCGGGCAGGTGTGAGCACACCGACACGGCGGCGACACGGTTCCGACACGAACCTGCCCGACGCGCCTGCCACACTGCCGTCATACGACGTATCGCATAGTCGTGGCGGAATGCCGCTTCGGTATGCTGAAACAACACGCGCGCCCCGCGCCGGCTGCTCCTCCCGATTTGCGATGAGGTCTGCGCATTCGGGTGCACTCCCTCTGAGAAAGGCGGCCCGGTGTCGGAACTGCGTTGGGATGAAATCGATCGGCGCGCGGTCGATACCGCTCGGGTGCTCGCGGCGGATGCGGTCGAGAAGGTCGGCAACGGCCACCCCGGCACCGCCATGAGCCTGGCTCCGGCGGCGTACCTGCTGTACCAGCGGGTGATGGACCACGACCCGGCGGACGTGCACTGGGCCGGCCGCGACCGCTTCATCCTGTCCGCCGGGCACTCGTCGCTGACGCAGTACGTGCAGCTGTACCTGGGGGGCTTCGGTCTGGAGCTGGACGACCTGAAGTCGTTGCGCACATGGGGCTCGAAAACCCCCGGTCACCCCGAATACGGACACACCGACGGCGTCGAGATCACCACCGGCCCGCTCGGGCAGGGTCTGGCCTCGTCGGTCGGGTTCGCGTATGCGGCGCGCTACGAGCGCGGTCTGTTCGATCCGGATGCCGCTCCCGGGCAGAGCCCGTTCGACCACAGCATCTTCGTGATCGCGTCCGACGGCGACCTGCAGGAGGGCATCACCAGCGAGGCCTCCTCGCTGGCAGGGCACCAGGAGCTGGGAAACCTCGTCGTCATCTACGACGCGAACCAGATCTCCATCGAGGACGACACGAACGTCGCTTTCACCGAGAACGTCGCGCAGCGGTACGAGTCGTACGGGTGGCACGTGCAGACGGTGGACTGGAAGAAGACCGGCGAGTACGTCGAGGATGCCGCGGAGCTGTACGCCGCGCTCCAAGCGGCGAAGGGCGAGACGTCCAAGCCCTCGATCATCGTCCTGAAGACGATCATCGGCTGGCCTTCGCCCGGCAAGCAGAACACCGGCAAGATCCACGGCTCCGCGCTCGGCGGCGACGAGCTCGCCGCCACCAAGAAGGTGCTCGGCTGGAACCCGGACGAGACGTTCGTGGTGCCCGACGACGTGCTGGAGCACACCCGCAGCCTGGGCGAGCGTGCGAAGACCGCACACGCGGAGTGGCAGAAGCGGTTCGACGCATGGGCGGAGGCGAACCCCGAGCGCAAGGCGCTCTGGGACCGCCTGCAGGCCCGCGAGCTGCCCGAGGGCATCGCCGACGTGCTACCGGTGTTCGAGGGCGGCAAGGAGGTCTCCACCCGCGCCGCATCCGGCACGGTGATCAACGCGCTTGCGGCGGAGCTCCCCGAGCTGTGGGGCGGTTCCGCCGACCTGGCCGAGTCGAACCTGACCACGATCAAGAACGCGAACTCGTTCATCCCGGCCGAGTGGTCCACCCACGAGTGGTCCGGAGACCCCTACGGCCGGGTGCTTCACTTCGGCATCCGCGAGCATGCGATGGGTGCGATCGTCAACGGCATCGTGTTGCACGGCCCGACCCGTCCGTTCGGCGGCACATTCCTCATCTTCAGCGACTACATGCGCCCGTCCGTGCGCCTGGCCGCGCTGATGAACATCCCGTCGATCTTCGTCTGGACCCACGACTCCGTCGCACTGGGCGAGGACGGCCCGACCCACCAGCCGATCGAGCAGCTCGCCGCGCTGCGCGCTATCCCGAACTTCACCGTGGTGCGTCCCGGGGATGCCGCCGAGACCGCCGTGGTCTGGCTCGAGATGCTGCGCCGCCACGCCGGTCCCACCGGCATCGCACTGACCCGCCAGAACATTCCGGTGTTCGAGCGGGGCGATGGCGCCGCGTCGGGTGACACACTGGCCTCCGCCGAGGGCGCCACGCGCGGGGCCTACGTGCTCGCCGACGCACCCGACGGCAAGCCCGACGTCATCCTCATCGCCACCGGCTCCGAGGTTCAGCTCGCGGTCGCTGCCCGACAGACGCTGGCCGCTGACGGAGTCCAGGCTCGCGTCGTGTCGGCCCCCTCGCTGGAGTGGTTCGACGAGCAGGATGCGGCCTACCGCGAGAGCGTGCTGCCCTCCTCCGTCGGTGCGCGCGTGTCGGTGGAAGCCGGCATCGCCCTCCCCTGGCGGAGCATCGTCGGCGACCGCGGCCGCAGCGTCTCGATCGAGCACTTCGGCGCATCCGCCGACTACAAGACCCTGTTCCAGAAATTCGGCGTCACCGCCGAGGCCGTCGTCGAGGCGGCACGCGAGACTCTCAAGGAGAACTCATGAGCACCCCCACCGCCCACCTCGTCGCCGAGGGCGTCAGCATCTGGCTCGACGACCTCTCACGCGATCGGATCGTCACGGGCAACCTCGCCGACCTGATCGCCACCCGCAACGTGTCGGGCGTGACCACGAACCCCACGATCTTCGCGGGTGCAATCGGGTCGGGTTCGGCGGCGTACGCCGGTCAAGTCGGCGTGCTCGCCGGTCACGGCGCGTCAGCCGACGAGGCGATCTTCGAGATCACCACCGACGACGTCCGCGCCGCCGCAGACGTGTTCCGGCACGTCTACGACGACACGAACGGCGTGGACGGCCGCGTGTCGATCGAGGTCTCCCCCGACCTCGCCCACGACACCGACGCGACCATCGCGCAGGCCAAGGAGCTGTGGGCCAAGGTCGACCGCCCGAACGTCCACATCAAGATCCCCGCGACCAAAGCCGGCCTGCCCGCCATCACCGAGGTCATCGGCTCCGGCATCTCGGTGAACGTGACGCTGATCTTCAGCCTGGAGCGGTACGCCGAGGTCATCGAGGCCTACCTCGCAGGCGTCGAGCAGGCGAAGGCGGCCGGACACGACCTGTCCAAGATCCACTCCGTCGCGTCGTTCTTCGTCTCGCGCGTGGACACCGAGGTCGACAAGCGCCTCACCGCCCTCGGCACCGACGAGGCGACGGGGCTGAAGAGCCTCGCCGGAGTCGCCAACGCGCGACTTGCGTACGAGCTGTTCGAGAAGGAGTTCGCCACCGACCGGGCGAAGCGCCTCCTGGACGCGGGAGCCAACCTGCAGCGCCCGCTGTGGGCATCGACGGGCGTCAAGGACCCGTCCCTGCCCGACACGCTGTACGTCACCGAGCTCGTGGCCCGCGGAACCGTCAACACGATGCCCGAGAAGACCCTCGAGGCGACCTTCGACCACGGCGTGATCGCCGGCGACACCGTCACCGGTGCCTACGCGGGCGCACACGAGGTCTTCGACAAGCTCGCCGCTGCAGGCGTCGACTTCGCCGACGTCACCCAGGTGCTCGAGGACGAGGGCGTCGACAAGTTCATCGCTTCCTGGCACGAACTGCAGGCGACGGTCGCAACGGCCCTCGAGGCATCCCAGCCGGCGCAGCCCGCGCGATGAGCTTCGAGATCCACCTGTCCGGTCACGTCAAGGCGGTCGTCCACGAAACGCTGCCCGCCCTGATCGCCGATCTCGTCGCATCCGGCCTCACCGCCGGCGATCCTTCGCTGTGGGGTCCAGCCGCGGAGGAGGAGGCTTCGCACCGGCTCGGCTGGATCGAAGCCGTCTCCGTGTCGCGGCCGCTCATCCCCGAGATCGAGGCGCTGCGCGCCGAGTTCGTGGCTGCCGGTGTCACCCGCGTGGTCCTCGCCGGCATGGGCGGCTCGTCGCTGGCCCCCGAAGTGATCGCGCAGACGTCGGGCGTGCCGCTGGTGATCCTGGACTCGACCGCTCCGAGCCAGGTGCTCGCGGCGATCGACGGCGACGCTGAGTCCGGTGGCCTGGAGCAGACCGTCCTGGTCGTATCGTCCAAGTCCGGCTCGACGGTCGAGACGGACTCTGCGAAACGGGCGTTCGAGGCCGCCTGGCTCGATCTCGGGATCGACCCCATCGAGCGGATCGTCGTCGTCACCGACCCCGGCTCACCACTGGACGAGGCGGCGCGGGCCGCAGGGTATCGCGTATTCCACGCGGACCCGACGGTCGGCGGGCGCTACTCCGCGCTCACCGCGTTCGGTCTGGTGCCGACCGGCCTCGCCGGTGTGGACATCGCCGAGCTGCTCGACGAGGCGGAGGCGAGTCTCCTCGAGGTCGCGATCGACAGCGCCGACAACCCGGCGCTCGTCCTCGCCGCGGCGATCGCGGGCGGCCAGGAGTCGGGAGAGCTGCGCCGTCGCGACAAGCTGGGTCTGATCACCGACGGGACCCACATCGTCGGGCTCCCCGACTGGATCGAGCAGCTCGTCGCCGAGTCGACCGGCAAGCAGGGCACAGGTATCCTGCCCGTGGTTCTGCTGCCCGTCTCCCCCGAGGTCGAGACCACCCCCGCCGACATGCAGATCGTGCGCATCGTCGACGAGGCGAACCAGTTCCATTTCCGGGAGCGGCATGAGGGCGAGGTGCTCATCAGCGGATCGCTGGGGGCGCAGCTCGTCGTCTGGGAGTACGCGACGGCGATCGCCGGCCGGATGCTGGGCATCAACCCGTTCGATCAGCCCGATGTCGAATCCGCCAAGATCGCTGCCCGCGGTCTCCTCGATGCTCGCCCGGCTGCGACCGAGCCGGCATTCGCACTCGACGGAGTCGAGGTGCGGGTCTCCGACCCTGCGCTGGCGGCATCCGGAACCGTGGCCGGTGTGCTCGACGCATTGTGGTCTCAGCTGCCCCCGGACGGCTACGTGTCGATCCAGGCCTACGTCGACCGGCAGCGTCTGCCGCAGCTGCAGGGTCTGCGCGAACTGGTCGCCGCCGACTCCGGACGACCTGCGACCTTCGGCTGGGGACCGCGGTTCCTGCATTCGACCGGCCAGTTCCACAAGGGCGGCCCTGCGGTCGGGGTGTTCCTGCAGATCCTCGAGGAGACCGACGTCGACCTCGAGATCCCCGGCCGGCCGTTCACGTTCGGCCAGCTGATCCAGGCTCAGGCCGCCGGCGACGCCAGCGTGCTGGCCGACGGGCATGGCCGGCCCGTGGTCACGCTCACCCTCACCGACCCCCAGGCCGAGGTGCTCACGCTCTTCGAAGCCGCTCAATAGGAGTCCACCCACATGACCGTGGAGATCTCGCGCGGGCACAACCCGCTGCGCGACGCCGAAGACCACCGCCTCAACCGGATCGCCGGCCCGAGCGCGCTCGTGATCTTCGGCGTGACGGGAGACCTCTCCCGCAAGAAGCTCATGCCCGCCGTGTACGACCTCGCCAACCGGGGACTCCTTCCCCCCGGGTTCGCGCTGGTCGGCTTCGCGCGCCGCGACTGGGAGGACCAGGACTTCGCGAAGGTCGTCTACGACGCGGTCAAGAACCATTCGCGCACCGAGTTCCGCGAAGAGACGTGGGAGCAGCTGGTACAGGGCATCCGCTTCGTGCAGGGCGAGTTCGATGACGCCGATGCGTTCCGGCGGCTGCGCGACACAGTCGAGAAGCTCGATGTGGAGCGCGGGACGATGGGCAACCACGCCTTCTACCTGTCGATCCCGCCCAAGGACTTCCCCCAGGTAGCCAAGCAGCTGAAGGAGTCCGGCCTGGTCGACGACACGGCGGACCAGCCCGAACGCTGGCGCCGTGTGGTCATCGAGAAGCCGTTCGGTGACAACCTCGCCTCTGCGCGCGCCCTGAACGACGCGCTTCGGTCGGCCTTCCCGACGGATTCGATCTTCCGGATCGATCACTACCTCGGCAAGGAGACCGTCCAGAACATCCTGGCGCTGCGGTTCGCCAACGAGCTGTACGAGCCGATCTGGAACCGCAACTACGTCGACCACGTGCAGATCACCATGGCCGAGGACATCGGTGTGGGCGGTCGCGCAGGTTACTACGACGGCATCGGCGCGGCTCGCGACGTGATCCAGAACCACCTGCTCCAACTCATGGCGCTGACCGCCATGGAGGAGCCCATCAGCTTCGACGCGAAGGATCTGCGCGCCGAGAAGGAGAAGGTCCTCGCGGCGGTGACCCTGCCGGAGGACCTGTCCCGATCCACCGCGCGCGGACAGTACGCCGGCGGCTGGCAGGGCGGCGAGAAGGTGCTCGGTTTCCTGGAAGAGGACGGGATGAATCCCGAGTCGACCACCGAGACGTATGCCGCGATCACGCTCGAGGTGAACACGCGCCGGTGGGCCGGGGTGCCGTTCTACCTCCGCACGGGCAAACGGCTGGGTCGCCGCGTCACCGAGATCGCGGTCGTGTTCAAGCGCGCGCCGGAGCTGCTCTTCTCGCGCGGTCAGACCTCGGGTCTCGGCCAGAACGCGCTGGTCATCCGCGTGCAGCCCGACGAGGGCGTCACCATCCGCTTCGGCTCGAAGGTTCCGGGTGCAGGTGCGCAGGTGCGCGATGTCACGATGGACTTCGGATACGGGCACGCCTTCACCGAGGCGAGCCCGGAGGCGTACGAGCGACTAATCCTCGACGTGCTGTTGGGCGACCCTCCGCTGTTCCCGCGCCACGAGGAGGTCGAGCTGTCGTGGAAGATCCTCGACCCGATCGAGGAGTTTTGGGAGAAGGAGGGGGGCCCGGTGGAGCAGTACGCCCCGGGTTCATGGGGTCCGGCATCCGCCGATGAGATGCTGGCCCGCGACGGACGGACGTGGAGGCGACCATGATCATCGAGCTGCCCAACACCACCGTCAGCAAGATCTCCAAGGCCCTCGTCAACGTTCGCGAAGAGGGGGGCGCCGTGGCGCTCGGCCGCGTGCTGACGCTCGTGATCGCAACCCGTGAGGGGGCTGAGGAGGAGGCGATCGGCGCCGCGAACGACGCCTCGCGTGAGCACCCGATGCGCGTCATCGTCATCATGCTGGGCGACGAGGACGCTGAGCCGCGCCTGGATGCGCAGATCCGCGTCGGCGGAGACGCGGGGGCGAGCGAAGTGGTCGTCCTGCGGGCGGAAGGCCCGGTCGCATCCCATCACGACAGTCTCGTGACCGGCCTCCTCCTGCCCGACGCCCCGGTGGTCGCATGGTGGCCCGGCCAGACGCCCGAAGTTCTGTCGACGTCTCCGATCGGCCGCATCGCACAGCGGCGGATCACCGACGCCTCGACTCAGCCTGACCCAGCGGCCTGGGTCGGCGCTCTCGGCGAGACTTACGCGCCCGGGGACACCGACTTCGCGTGGACGCGAATCACGCGCTGGCGGGAGCAGCTGGCGGCGGTTCTGGATCAGCCGCCGTATGAAGCCGTCACCGCCGTTGAGGTGCGTGGGGCCTCCGACTCGCCGTCGACGGCTCTGCTCGCGGCGTGGCTGCGCCTCAAGCTCGACGTCGACGTGGTCTATGAATATCTCGAGAGCGACGTGTGGGCCAGCGGCATCAAGTCCGTACGCCTCGAGCGTCCGGGCGGCGTGACGCTGCTGGAGCGGCCCAGCCCCGGGGTGGCGATCCTCACGCAGCCCGGTCAGCCCACCCACGATCTCGCGTTCCCTCGCCGCAGCCTGCGCGAGTGCCTCGCCGAGGAGCTCCGGAGCCTCGATCCCGACGTCCTGTATGGTCGAGTGATCACCGAGGGCCTGGAGCTCTTACATCCGGCGACGCAGGAGACGCATGGCTGAATTCATCATCGAGAAGCGCGTGGTGATCAGCCCCGATCCCGCCGCTCTCGCTGAGTCCGTCGCCGCACGATTCGTGCACCGCCTGGCCAAGCGCTCCAGCAACGGACACCTCGTCCACGTCTCCCTCACGGGCGGGACGATGGGCTCCGCGGTCCTCGCCGCGGCGTCACGCCACCCGCGGCGCGGCGGCGTCGACTGGTCGCGCGTGCACTTCTGGTGGGGTGACGAGCGGTTCGTTCCGCGCGGCGACGGCGACCGCAACGAGAAGCAGGCCCGCGAAGCGCTGCTGGACGCCCTGGAGCTCCCCCCGGAGAACATCCACGCCGTGGCCGCCAGCGAAGAGGGCGTGGACCTGGATGCCGCGGCGGATCGCTACGCTGCAGAGCTTGCCCGATTCGCTCAGGAGGATGCGACCCCGTGGCCGGCCTTCGACATCTGCTTCCTAGGTGTCGGACCGGACGGTCACATCGCTTCGCTGTTCCCCGACCGCCCGGAGATCCTCATCACGGATCGCGCGACCGTATCGGTACGGGACTCCCCCAAACCGCCGCCGGAGCGAGTCTCGCTCACACGCCCGGTCATCAACGGCTCCAAGCGCGTGTGGCTGGTGTTGGCGGGTGCCGATAAGGCGTCGGCGCTGGGTCTCGCTCTTGCGGGCGCCAGCTACGCCAGCGTGCCCGCCGCGGGCGCGAAAGGCCGCAAGCGCACCGTCTTCTTCATCGACGACGCGGCGGCGTCGCAGGTTCCACCGGAGCTCATCGACCAGGAGTATTGACGCGGAGTTCGAGCCGCAGCGCGAAATCGAGCACCTCAGTCTTGCCCGCGGCGCTCCCGCAGCTGCTTGAGCGCATCGTCCAGCAGCGTCTCGGCCTCTTCTTCGGTGCGACGTTCCTTCACGTACGCGAGATGCGTCTTGTACGGCTCGGTCTTCGCGAGAGCGGGCGGGTTCTCCTTGTCGCGCCCGGCCGGAAGGCCGGAATGCGGGGAGTCGATCGTGTCGGGGATCTCCTCTTCGGGAATGCCTGCCGCGAAATAACGGATGGTCTCGTTGCCGAGGGCGTCCCAGTAGGAGACGGCGATGCGCTCGGCGTGGAAGCCGTGATCCTGCTCGCCCATCGGCCCGGCACCGACGCGGGTGCCCCGGATGGCATTCCCCCCCGTGGCCATCAGACGCTCTGGAACTTCGTGATGAGGCCGAGGGCCACGATCGACACGAACCACGCGAGCGCGAGGATCACCGTGAACCGGTTGAGATTGCGCTCTGCCAGGCCGGACGAACCGAGCGCCGAGGTCATGCCGCCGCCGAACATGTCGGACAGACCGCCACCGCGCCCCTTGTGGAGCAGGATGAGCAGGGTCAGCAGCAGGCTGGTGATGCCCAGCAGCACCTGCAGGACGAACTCGAGGATCTGCACGGATTCAAGCCTTTCAACGCACCCCAGGCGGGCGCACGATCTCCCAGTATAGGCGTCGTCAGACGCCGACGTGCTTCTGAAAGCGGATGATCGCCGCGAACTCGTCGACCACGAGACTCGCACCGCCCACGAGCGCGCCGTCGACATCCGGTTCGCGCATGAAACTGGCTATGTTCGACGACTTCACGGACCCGCCGTACAGGACGCGGGTGCGCTGCGCGGCATCCTGTCCCAGCTTGTCGGCGATCACCTCGCGAAGCTTCGCGCAGACTTCCTGCGCCTGCTCGGGCGTGGCCGCCTGCCCTGAGCCGATCGCCCACACCGGCTCGTACGCCACCACGATGTCCGCGTCCGCGGGAACACCCTCGAGCGCGATCTCGAGCTGGCCCACGGGTACGGCGCTGGCGCCGAACTTCTCCAGGTCCTCCGAGGTCTCGCCCACGCAGATCACCGGGACCAGACCATTGCGCAGCGCCGCCTGCACCTTCTCGGAGATGACCTGATCGGTTTCGGCGTGATATTCGCGGCGCTCC
Organism: Microbacterium sp.; assembly: GCF_036277215.1. GTDB lineage: Bacteria > Actinomycetota > Actinomycetes > Actinomycetales > Microbacteriaceae > Microbacterium. The sequence continues at coordinate 9,986 of NZ_DASUNI010000276.1, forward strand.
GAGTGGCCGATGAGCACATATGCGCAGTTGAGCTTGGCCAGGAATGCCCCGGACACCTCCCCGGTGTACGCACCGGCGTCCTTCGTGGAAAGGTCCTGGGCGCCGAGGGCGAACGGGATCTTGTCGGCGTCGATGAGCGTCTGCACCGTGCGCAGATCGGTGAACGGCGGGAAAAGCCCGACCTCGACGCTGCCGTCGAGGTGCTTGGCATCCTTCAGCGCCCAGTGCAGCTTCTGCACGAAGGCCACGGCCTGGAGGTGGTCGAGGTTCATCTTCCAGTTGCCCGCGATGAACGGGACTCTCGTTACTGCCATCCGAGGACCTCCAGTCCGGGGAGCTTCTTTCCCTCGAGGAATTCCAGGCTTGCTCCGCCGCCCGTCGAGATGTGACCGAACTGGTCGTCTTGGAAGCCCAGCTGTCGCACAGCCGCCGCGGAGTCTCCGCCGCCCACGACGCTGAGCCCGTCCACCTCGGTGAGCGCCTGCGCGACCGCCTTGGTACCGGCCGCGAACGGCGCGAGCTCGAACACGCCCATCGGACCGTTCCAGAACACGGTGCGGCTGTCTCGGATGACCTCCGCGAACCGCGCAGCGGTGTCCGGCCCGATGTCCAGGCCGAGTCCGGAGCCCCCGAAGGCGGTGTCCTCGATGCGGTCGGCGGCCGTCACGACGTGCTCCGCGTCGGCGCCGAACTTCGATGCGACGACGACGTCGGTCGGAAGCACGATCTCCACGCCCGACCGCTGCGCGGTGTCGATGTACTGCTTCACGGTGTCGAGCTGGTCGGCTTCGAGCAGACTGGCACCCACCTTGTGGCCCTGCGCTGCGAGGAAGGTGAACAGCATGCCTCCGCCGACGAGCAGCCGGTCCACGCGCGGAAGCAGGTGCGAGATGACACCGAGCTTGTCACTGACCTTCGAACCGCCGAGGACGACCGTGTAGGGCCGCTCGGGGTTCTCGGTGAGGCGATCGAGCACGTCGAGCTCCGCCGCGATCAGCAGACCCGCCGCGGACGGGAGGATCTCGGCGAGGTCGTAGACGCTGGCCTGCTTGCGGTGCACGACACCGAAGCCGTCCGACACGAATGCGTCGCCGAGTTCGGCCAGCTCCTCCGCGAACCCGCGGCGCTCCGCGTCGTCCTTGGCCGTCTCGCCCGGATTGAAGCGGAGGTTCTCGAGGACGGCGACGTCTCCGTCTTCGAGCGCAGCCACAGCGTCATGGGCGGACTCGCCTACGGTGTCGAGCGCGAACGCGACGGGCTTGCCGAGCAGCTCGGACAGTCGCTGCGCGACGGGCGCGAGGCTGTACTTCGCGTCGGGGGTGCCCTCAGGGCGCCCGAGGTGCGAGCAGACGACGACGCGGGCGCCCTGGTGGATGAGCGCGTTGAGCGTGGGCAGCGACGCCCGCACGCGGCCATCGTCCGCGATCGCGCCGTCCTTCAGAGGGACGTTGAGATCACAGCGGACGAGAACACGCTTGCCGGCGAGCGAACCCAGCGAGTCGAGGGTGCGCAGAGGCATGGCGACCGCTTAGAGGCGCTCGGCGACGTACTCGGTGAGATCGACCAGACGGTTGGAGTAGCCCCACTCGTTGTCGTACCAGCCCGAGACCTTGACCAGGTTGCCGCTGACGTTGGTCAGCTCGGCGTCGAAGATCGCCGAGTGGGGGTTGCCCTGGATGTCGCTGGAGACGATCGGGTCCTCGGTGTACTCCAGGTAGCCGGCCAGACGGCCGTCGGCTGCGGCGGCCTGGTAGGCGGCGTTGACCTGCTCGACGGTGAGGCCCTCGGCGGGCGTGACGATGGTGAGGTCGACGATCGACCCGGTGGGGACCGGCACGCGGTAGGACGAGCCGCTCAGCTTGCCGTTCAGCTCGGGCAGCACGTGCCCGATGGCCTTGGCCGCACCCGTGGAGGCGGGCACGATGTTGATCGCGGCGCCGCGCGCGCGACGGAGGTCGCTGTGCGGGCCGTCCTGCAGGTTCTGATCCGCGGTGTAGGCGTGGGCGGTCATCATGAAACCGCGCTCGATGCCGAAGGCGTCGTTGAACACCTTCGCGAGAGGGGCGAGGCAGTTCGTGGTGCAGGACGCGTTGGAGATGATCACGTCGGTCTCAGGGTTGTAGGTCTCCTCGTTGACCCCCATGACGATCGTCGCGTCGTCGCCGGTGGCGGGAGCGGAGATCAGGACCTTCTTCGCGCCGCCGGCGATGTGTTTCTTGGCGTCCTCGGCCTTGGTGAAGCGGCCGGTCGACTCGATGACGATGTCGACGCCCAGCTCGCCCCAGGGAAGGTTCGCAGGGTCGCGTTCCTCGAACACGCGGATGCGCTTGTCACCGACGGTGATGGAGTCGCCGTCGTACGAGACGTCCTCAGAGAGGGGGCCGCCGACCGAGTCGTACTTGAGCAGATGCGCAAGCGACTTGTTGTCGGTGAGGTCGTTCACCGCGACGATGTCGAGGTCCGCACCCTGCGCGAGTGCCGCGCGGAGATAGTTGCGTCCGATGCGGCCGAAGCCGTTGATTCCGATCTTGACAGCCACGGAGGTTCTCCTGAGAAGTGTCGTGCGCGAGAGCGCGATTGCGGTTGCAGGGGGTGGACAACGGCGTCCCGGCGGAGCTGTCCGCCGGGACGCCCACGCCTGTTATGACAGTACCAGCAGGCCCGAAGTCTTCTCACGGGCGGTGGTGAAGCGCTCCTGAACGTTCGCCCAGTTGGCGATGTTCCAGAACGCCTTGACGTAGTCGGCGCGCACGTTCTTGTAGTCCAGGTAGTAGGCGTGCTCCCAGACGTCCAGCAGCAGCAGCGGCACGGTTCCCGCTGCGAAGGAAGACTGCTGGTCGAAGAACTGCTGGACGATGAGGTTCTCGCCGATCGAGTCCCAGAACAGGCCCGCCCAGCCGGATCCCTGCACACCCAGTGCGGCGGCGGTGAAGTGCGCCGTGAACTTGTCGAACGAACCGAAGTGGTCGTCCACGGCGGATGCGAGGTCGCCGGTGGGCTTGTCGCCGCCGTCCGGCGAGAGATTGGTCCAGAAGATGGAGTGGTTGGTGTGGCCGCCGAGGTTGAACGCGAGGTCCTTCTCGAGCTTGTTGATGTTTCCGAGCTCGCCCTTGTCGCGGGCTTCCGCGAGCTGTTCCAGTGCGGTGTTGGCGCCGGTCACATACGCCTGATGGTGCTTGTCATGGTGCAGCTGCATGATCGTCGCACTGATGTGCGGCTCGAGTGCTGCGTAGTCGTAGGGGAGGTCGGGCAACGTGTAGTTCGCCATGTTCTCTTCTTCCTGTCGGCGCTGAGCCGAGACTCCTCGGCGCAGCGAGAATGACGTGTCCATCCTAGTAATCGGCAACCCGGGCACAGGGGGGTTGCTTCCTTGAATGACGTGCCGTATCCGAGCGGCGCGGCATCCGCTTCGGGACGATCAGTCCTCGGCGCCCACCGGCACGGCCGCCTCGGTGTCGGGGATGCCGTCCTGCTCGGCCTTCTTGTCGGCCATCGCCAGAAGGCGGCGGATGCGGCCGGCGACGGCGTCCTTGGTCAGCGGCGGGTCGGCATGGTGGCCGAGCTCGTCCAGGCTGGCGTCGCGGTGCGCGAGTCGGAGCTCGCCGGCCTCCCGCAGGTGCTCGGGCACTTCGTCCCCGAGGATCTCGAGCGCCCGCTCGACGCGCGCGCACGCGGCGACCGCCGCCTGCGCGGAGCGGCGCAGGTTGGCGTCGTCGAAGTTGACGAGGCGGTTCACACCGGCGCGCACCTCGCGGCGCTGGCGCATCTGGTCCCAATCGGCGGCCGCCCGCTCGGCGCCCATCTGCGCGAGCGCGACGCGGATGGCCTCACCCTCGCGCACGACGACCCGGGGCACGCCGCGCACTTCGCGTGCCTTGGCGGGGATGCCGAGGCGGTGCGCCGCACCGACGAGCGCCATCGCCGCTTCGGGCGCCGGGCAGGTGATCTCCAGGGCGGCCGAGCGGCCGGGTTCGCTGAGCGTGCCGGCCGCGAGGAACGCGCCGCGCCAGATTGCGGCGAGATCGGAGCGGGATCCGGTGGTGAGCTTGTTCGGCAGCCCGCGTACCGGCCGTCGGCGCTGGTCGAGAAGCCCGGTCTGGCGGGCGAGGGTCTCGCCGCCATCGATGACCCGAACCGCGTAGTGGCTGCCGTTGCGGGCACCCGAGCCCTGCACGTGCACGAGCTCGGGACGCACGCCGTACAGTTCCATGAGGTCGCGGGCGACCCGTCGGGCGAGGAGGTCGGAGTCGAGCTCGGCTTCGACGGCGACGCGGTTCGCGATCGAGTGCAGACCGCCCGAGAAGCGAAGGAGAGACGTCAGCTCGGCGACTCGAGCCGTAGGGCTCGGATCGCGCACGGCCGTCAGTTCAGCCTTCACGTCAGCGGTCAGCGACACGGATCTCCTCGCGAGTCAGGTGCGCACCATGCGGCGCGCCGGGGTGCAGTCGAGTTGTGGGAACGAGGGTCAAGCCTACTCGCGACCGAGGTCGCGGTGCTTCACTCGAACCGCGACTCCGGGCAGCGAGGACAGCCGCGCGGCCAGCTCGTGCGCCATCACGACGGAGCGGTGCTTGCCGCCCGTGCAGCCGATCGCGACGACGGAGTGGCCCTTGTTCTCGCGCTGGTATCCCTCGAGCACCGGAACGAGCGCTGCGGCATACGAGTCGAGGAATTCGCGTGCGCCCTGCTGCTCGAGGACGAAGTCGCGGACGTTGTCGTCCTCGCCCGTGAAGGAGCGGAGCTCGTCATTCCAGAACGGATTGGGCAGGAAGCGCATGTCCGCGACGAGGTCGGCGTCCGGCGGCAGCCCGTACTTGAATCCGAAGCTCATGATCGTCACGGAGTGGCGCGCTGCTCCCGCCGCTGCGAACAGGTCGATGACCTGGGTCGCGAGCTGGTGGATGTTGAACGCGGACGTGTCGACGATGATGTCCGCGCTCTCGCGCACCGCGGCCAGGCGGAGCCGCTCCTGGTTGATCCCGTCGAGGATCGTGCCGTCGCCCTGCAGCGGGTGCGGTCGGCGCACCGCCTCGAACCTGCGGACGAGTACCTCGTCCGAGGCATCCAGGAACATCACCCGCACGGGTCGCCCGTCGCGCAGGGCGCGTGTGATCGCTGGGAGCTCGCGGAACAGCTCACGGCCGCGTACGTCGACGACGACCGCTACACGAGGTAGCGCGCCCCCGGCGAGCTCGGTCAGCTCCAGGAGCGGGCGCAGCATCTGCGGCGGGAGGTTGTCCACGACGTACCACCCGAGGTCCTCGAGCGCATCTGCAGCGGTGGAGCGGCCGGCGCCGGACATGCCCGTGACGATCAGAACCTCACCGGGACCGGGGTACTCGGGCGCGATCGGGACGGGACCACCGTACTCGGGAGCAATGTGCTCAGCGTCCGTCATGACCACCCCCGTCGTCGCATTTCAGCCTACCCACTGGTCAGGTGAGCGTGGATCGCGGCGGCCAGCTTCGGGCCCACGCCGGGCAGCTCGGTGATCTCCTCTGTAGAGGCGTGCTTGAGTGCGGCGACTGAGCCGAAGTGCCGCAGGAGCGCCTTGATGCGCGCGTCGCCGAGCCCCGGCACTTCGGCCAGGACGCTCTGGATGTCGCGGCGACGACGTCGACGCTGGTGCGTGATCGCGAACCGGTGCGCTTCGTCGCGCAGTCGTTGCAGCAGATAGAGCGCCTCGCTCGTGCGCGGCAGGATCACCGGGTACTCCTCTCCCGGCAGCCACACCTCTTCGAGGCGCTTCGCGATTCCGCACAGGGCGATCTCGTCGTGCCCGGAATCGGCGAGCGCGCGCGCAGCGGCCTCGACCTGCGGCTTGCCGCCGTCGACGACGAGCAGCTGCGGCGGGTAGGCGAAACGCGGCCGCTTGCGGGTCGTCGCGACCGTCCCGTCTTCGGTGGGCTCCGGCTCGGGCTCGTCCTGCTCGTCCGGCCGGTCGAGGTAGGCGAGCCGACGCGTGAGCACCTGATGGATCGAGTCGGTGTCGTCCGTGGTCTCGGGCACGCCGAACGAACGGTACTGATCTTTGCGCGGCAGGCCGTCCTCGAACACGACCATCGATGCCACGACATTCGTGCCGCCGAGGTGCGAGACGTCGAAGCACTCGATCCGCAGGGGCGCCTCGGCGAGGCCCAACGCCTCCTGCAGGTCGGTCAGCGCCTGCGACCGGGCGACATAGTCGCTCGTGCGGCGGGTCTTGTGCACGATGAGCGCCTGCTGCGCGTTGAGGGTCGCAGTCCGCAGCAGATCCGCCTTGCGACCGCGCTGGGCCACCTGGATGGACACGAGCTTGCCGCGACGCTCTCGCAGCCACTCCTCCAGCTCTCCCGCATCGTCGGGAAGCGACGGCACGAGGACCTGACGGGGGATGTCGGCGGGCGCGGCATCCCCGTAGGCGCGCTGGAGGACCTGGTCGACGAGCTCGCCACCGGAGATGTCCAGCTCCTTCTCGATGGTCGTCGCCCGCACGCCGCGCACCCGGCCGCCGCGGATCACGAACTGCTGAACGGTGGCGTTGAGCTCGTCCTCCGCAATGCCGAAGAGGTCCGCGTCCGTGTCGGCGGCCAGCACGAGCGCGCTCTTGGACAGCACCGCGTCGATCGCGCCGAGGCGGTCGCGGTAGACCGCGGCCGCCTCGTAGTCCATCGCCGCGGAAGCCTCGCGCATGCGGGAATTCAGCTCCTTCGCGAACCGCTGGTCGCCGCCGGCCATGAAGGCGACGAAGTCGTCGACGATCGCGCGGTGCTCCTCGATCGTGACCTTCATCGAGCAGGGTCCTCCGCAGCGGCCGATCTGTCCGGGGAAGCAAGGACGGCCGGTGGCCATCGCCTTCTTGTAGGAGGCGTCGCTGCACGTGCGGATCGGAAAGGCCTTGATCATCAGGTCGATGGTGTCGTGGACTGCCCACACCTTGGGATACGGGCCGAAGTACTTCGCACCCGGGATGCGGCGGTTGCGTGTCACCATGACCCGCGGAGCTTCGTCGCCGAGCGTGATCGCCATGAACGGGTAGGACTTGTCGTCCCGGTACCGGACGTTGAACGGCGGATCGAACTCCTTGATCCACATGTACTCGAGCTGCAGCGAGTCCACGTCGCTCGACACGACCGTCCACTCGACCGACGCCGCGCTGGTGACCATGCGGCGCGTGCGCTCGTGCAGGGTGTGCAGCGGCGCGAAGTAGTTCGACAGCCGGGCGCGCAGGTTCTTCGCCTTGCCGACGTAGAGCACGCGCCCGGAGGCGTCCCGGAAGCGGTAGACGCCCGGGTTCGTGGGGATCTCCCCCGGCCGCGGCTTGTACGCGACCGTGGGACGGGACGCGGGTCTGCTCATTCCGCGGTCATCCGGCCTTGCGGACCACGGAGGTTCCGAGCACCTCCGCCAGGAACGCGCCGGTGTGGCTGCCTTCCGCCCGCGCAACCTGCTCCGGAGTGCCGGTTGCGATCACTTCGCCGCCGCCGGAGCCGCCTTCGGGCCCCAGGTCGATGACCCAGTCCGAGGACTTGATGACGTCGAGGTTGTGCTCGATGACGATCACCGTGTTGCCCTTGTCGACCAGGCCGTTCAGCACCTCGAGCAGTCGCTGGACGTCTTCGAAATGAAGGCCCGTGGTCGGCTCGTCGAGCACGTACACACTGCGGCCGTTGCTGCGGCGCTGCAGCTCGGTCGCGAGCTTGACGCGCTGCGCCTCGCCGCCGCTGAGGGTCGTCGCGGACTGGCCGAGTCGCACGTAGCCGAGGCCGACGTCCACGAGCGTCTTGAGGTAGCGGTGGATCGCCTGGATCGGCTCGAAGAACTCGGCGGCCTCCTCGATCGGCATTTCGAGCACTTCGGCGATGTTCTTGCCCTTGTAGTGCACCGAGAGCGTGTCGCGGTTGTAGCGCTTGCCGTGGCAGACCTCGCAGGGGACGAAGACGTCGGGGAGGAAGTTCATCTCGATCTGGATGATGCCTTCGCCGCGGCAGGCCTCGCAGCGACCGCCCTTGACGTTGAAGGAGAACCGGCCGGGCAGATAGCCGCGCACCTTGGCCTCCGAGGTGCTGG
>NZ_DASUNI010000277.1:0-9656 GCF_036277215.1 Microbacterium sp.
CGAGGATCTGCGCGTGCGTGGGGAAGTCCGGCCCGGGGATGCGCTCCATCAGGGCTTCGAGAAGCTCCTCCCGTGAGGCATCCGGATTCTCGAGGGACCACAGCGCACCGCTGGAGACCTCGCGCAGGTTGTGCGGCGGGATGTTGGTCGCCATTCCGACCGCGATTCCGACCGAGCCGTTGACCAGCAGGTTCGGGAAGCGGGCGGGGAGCACGACCGGCTCCTGCGTCTGCCCGTCGTAGTTGTCCTGGAAGTCGACGGTGTCTTCTTCGATGTCGCGCACCATCTCGAGCGCGAGCGGAGCCATCTTGGTCTCGGTGTACCGCGGGGCGGCGGCGCCCTGGTTGCCGGGTGACCCGAAGTTGCCCTGACCCTGCGCGAGCGGGTAGCGCAGCGACCACGGCTGGACGAGACGTACGAGGGCGTCGTAGATCGGGGCGTCTCCGTGCGGGTGATAGTGACCCATCACCTCACCCACGACGCGGGCGCACTTCGAGAACGACTTGTCGGGGCGGAATCCGCCGTCGTACATGCCGTAGATGACGCGGCGGTGCACCGGCTTGAGGCCGTCCTCGACGCGGGGCAGCGCGCGGCCCACGATCACGCTCATCGCGTAGTCGAGATAGCTGCGCTGCATCTCCGACTGGAGGTCGACCTGGTCGATGTGGCCGTGGTTGTGCACGGGGACGGGGCGTTCTTCGTCAGTCATGTGTGTGTTCTTTCATTCGCTCCGGCGTTTCGTCTCGTCGCTCCGCTCCTCGCTCAACGACCGTCCGTTGAGCGAGCGAAAGGAGACGAAACGCCGACCGTGCATCAGATATCGAGGAACCTGACGTCCTTCGCGTTTCGCTGGATGAATCCGCGGCGGGACTCGACGTCCTCGCCCATCAGGATCGTGAAGATCTCATCGGCGGCCGCGGCGTCGTCGATGGTGACCTGTCGGAGCGTCCGAGTCTCAGGATCCATCGTCGTCTCCCACAGCTCCTTGGCATTCATCTCGCCGAGGCCCTTGTAGCGCTGGATGCTGTTGTCCTTCGGGATCCGCTTGCCGCCCGCGAGGCCCTCCGCCAGGAGCGCGTCGCGCTCCCGATCGCTGTAGACGTATTCGTGCGGGGCATTCGACCACTTCAGGCGGTAGAGCGGAGGCTGCGCGAGATAGACGAAACCGGCCTCGATCAGGCCGCGCATGTAGCGGAACAGCAGGGTGAGCAGCAGCGTCGTGATGTGCTGCCCGTCCACATCGGCATCCGCCATCAGGACGATCTTGTGGTACCGCGCCTTGTCGATGTCGAAGTCCTCGCCGATGCCGGTGCCGAAGGCCTGGATCATCGCCTGGACTTCACGGTTGCCCAGCGCACGGTCGAGGCGGGCGCGCTCGACGTTGAGGATCTTTCCGCGCAGCGCCAGAATCGCCTGGGTGTGCGGATCACGGCCCTGGACCGCCGAGCCGCCCGCCGAGTCTCCCTCCACGAGGAAGATCTCGCTGATCGACGGATCCTTCGAGGTGCAGTCCTTGAGCTTGTCAGGCATCGCCGCGCTCTCGAACACGCTCTTCCGGCGCGCGGTCTCGCGGGCCTTGCGCGCGGCGAGGCGCGCGGTCGCAGCATCGATCGCCTTGCGGATGATGTTCTTGGCCTGCGCCGGGTTGCGGTCGAACCAGTCGCCCAGCCGGTCGCCGACCACCTTCTGCACGAACGCCTTCGCCTCGGTGTTGCCCAGCTTGGTCTTGGTCTGACCCTCGAACTGGGGCTCGGACAGCTTCACGGAGATGACGGCGGTGAGACCCTCTCGCACGTCGTCGCCCGACAGGTTCTCCTCCTTCTCCTTGAGCAGGTTGTTCGCGCGGGCGTACTTGTTCACAAGTGTCGTCAACGCCGCGCGGAAGCCCTCTTCGTGAGTGCCGCCCTCGTGCGTGTTGATCGTGTTGGCGTAAGTGAAGACGTTCTCGGTGTAGCTGGTGGTCCACTGCATGGCCACTTCGAGCGCGATCTTGCGATCGGTGTCTTCGGACTCGAAGTCGATGACCTCTTCGTTGACGTGCTCCGCCTTGCGGACGCGGTTGAGGTATTCGACGTAGTCGACCAGACCGCGTTCGTACAGGAAGCTGTCGTTGCGCTGCTGCAGCACGACCTCGCCGGGCTCGATCTCCTCCTCGTAAGCCGATCCCGCGCGTTCGTCGCGCAGCTCGATGCGCAGCCCCTTGTTGAGGAATGCCATCTGCTGGAACCGGGTCCGCAGCGTCTCGTACTCGAAGTCGACGGTCTCGAAGATCGAGTCATCGGGCCAGAAGGTGATCGTCGTGCCGGTGACCGTGCTCGGCTCCGCGCGTTCGAGCGGGGCCTGCGGGACGCCGCCGTCCCGGTAGGACTGACGCCAGACGTAGCCCTGTCGGCGAACCTCCACCTCGAGACGACTCGACAAGGCGTTCACCACAGATGACCCCACGCCGTGCAGGCCACCCGAGACGGCGTAGCCGCCTCCACCGAACTTGCCGCCGGCATGGAGAACGGTCAGGACTACTTCGACCGTCGACTTGCCCTCGGACTTGTGCATGTCGACGGGGATGCCGCGGCCGTTGTCTTCGACGCGCACCGCGCCGTCGGGCAGGATCGTCACCACGATGGTGTCGCAGTACCCGGCAAGAGCCTCGTCCACGGAGTTGTCGACGATCTCCGACACCAGGTGGTGCAACCCGCGCGGGCCGGTCGAGCCGATGTACATGCCGGGCCGCTTGCGGACCGCTTCGAGACCCTCGAGGACCTGGATCTCGTCGGCCCCGTACTGGACGTGCGTCCGTTCGGCTGGTTCTGGTTCCGCGGAGAGCTGTTCGGGTCGCTCGGGCAGGCTGTCGGCGGTCTCAGACGTCATATTCTCGGTGCGCTCCACATCGTGATTCGGGGCCACCTCAGCCTACCAACTAACCCGTCCCCACCGCGCCATGTACGCCCCTGTGGCGGCTTGGATTTCACCCGGATAGGACTCGAGGTGTCTCAGCCGTAGGTATCGCGCGGACCACGCCCTGGAGTCGTTCTGGGACCCCATTTCCAGGAGGGGACGTCAGGCCCCAGAAAGCGGATGCCGTCGACGCCCGCTTCGGGGAACCGCTGCACGATCTCCGACAGGATCTGCGATCGCATCAGCTGCAGCTGCTTGGCCCACGCCGTCGAGTCCGCCTGAACGGTCAGGGTGCCCTCGGTGAATGCCACCGGACGGGTGTGTCGAGCCGTGTCCTCGCCGGCCACTTCCGCCCACGTCCGCACCACGTCCTCGCGCGCCAGCTGGGAGTCCCAGCCCGCATTCCGGGTCAGGTCGGCCAGGACGTCCGCCATCCCCTTCGGATCGCGGCCGGGTGTGAACGGTGCGTTCTCGTCGTCGGGCCCGCGGCGCCGACGCTTCCGGTACGCGCGCGCAGAGGGTTCGAGACCGCGCAGCCGCAGATAGGTGGCGACTGTCTCGGGAATGATCTCGGCAGGATCGGACGGATCGCCAGGTGTGCGCTCCGGCTCGGGCCCGGATGCCGCGCCGGTCTCAGGCATCCGTCGCCTCCAGGATGCGGCCCGCCTCCACGCGCACCACTCGGGCGCGCAGCCCGACGGGCACGTCGTCTTCGACCGCAGCTGTCACGATCACCTGCTCGTAGCCGGCGGTCAGCTCGGCCAGGCGGGCGCGGCGATCGGTGTCGAGCTCTGCGAAGACGTCATCGAGGATGAGCACCGGATCGCCCAGCTGCGAATCCGCGCGCAGCAGCTCAGCCGAGGCGAGCCGGAGTCCGAGCGCGACCGACCACGACTCCCCGTGCGACGCGTAGCCCTTGACCGGCAGGCCGCGCACGCGCAGGAGCAGATCGTCCCGATGCGGGCCGACGAGCGTCAAGCCGCGGTCGAGCTCGGCTGACCGGCGGGCTGCGAGCGCCTGACGGAACAGGTCGTCGACCTCCGGCGCGTGCGCGCTCGCGGACGTGATGTCGGAGTCCTCCTCCGGATCGCCACCACGGATGGAGAGGAGCCACTCGAGTTCGGGCCGATGATCGGCACCGGCGATCGCGGTGTAGGCCGCCGTGAGAGGACCCTGCAGAGCGGCCGCGAGCGCGAGGCGCGCTCTGATCAGCTCAGAGCCCAGAGCGACGAGCTTCTCATCCCACACGTCGAGCGTGGACAGGCTTTCCCCGCGCAAGCCCCGGGCGCGGGCCGACTTCAGCAGCGCGCTGCGCTGCTTGACGACCCTTTCGTAATCGCCGATCACTCCGGCGAACCGGGGTGAGCGCTGCACGAGGAGCTGATCCATGAATCGGCGGCGCGAAGAAGGGTCCCCGCGCACCACCTGAAGGTCCTCCGGAGCGAACAGAACGACCTGGGCGTAGCGCGGCAGATCCGTACTCTTCACCGGAGCTCCGTTCACGCGCGCCTTGTTCGCACCCTGCCGGTTGAGCTGTGCCTCCAGCAGCACCCGGCGATCCCCGTGTGCCAGGCGGGCGCGGATGACGGCGGCATCCGCGCCGTCGCGCACCATCGGCGCATCGGTCGACACGCGATGCGACCCCAGTGTCGCGAGGTAGGCGATCGCTTCGGCGAGATTCGTCTTGCCTTGACCGTTTCGTCCCACGAACACATTCGGACCGGGCCCCAGCGAGACGTCGGCGACCGTGTAATTACGGAAGTCGACGAGATTCAGGTGCTCCACGATCACGGTGTCACCCTAATCCGCTGGTCCGACCATGGCGGGTGACCCTGTCTATACGGCGACGCCTCGACTCGACCGCCTCGGTGACGAGCGCGCTCAGCGGAGGAGGAGGTTCGGCTGCAGCAGGTACTTGAAGGACTCCGCGCCGGCCTTGTCCACGGATGTCTGAGGCGTGATCAGCACCGGGCTGAGCTTGTTCGCGTTGTCGCTCGACGTGAACGTGATCCGGACGAACTCGCTCTTGACCGCTCCGAGTGACTCGAGCAGGTACTGCGGGTTCAGCCCGAGGGTGACATCCTCGCCGACGAGGTTCGCGTCGACGGATTCCGTGGCGCGCGCCTGCTCGGTGCCGGAGGCATCCATCGACACGCTGTCGGTTGTGAACGTGAAGCGCAGCGGAGCCGACCGGTCCAGGACCAGGGATACACGACGGACCGCTTCGGCGAGCTCGGCCGTGTTCAGGACCGCGTGGTGTTCGGTCTGCTCGGGGAAAAGGCGGCGAACCGGCGGGAAATTACCCTTGATCAGCAGCGAGGTCACGGTCTTGTTGCCCGCGGTGAAGGCGATGATCTCGCGGTCGCCCGAACCCGAGAAGGCGATCGAGATGTCGCCGCCGTGCGCGAAGGTCTTGCCGACTTCGGTCAGCGTCCGCGCAGGCACGAGCGCGGTGGTCGACTCGTCGGATGCGGTAGCTCCGCCGTCCCAGGGGATCTCGCGGAGCGCGACGCGATAGCGGTCCGTGGCGACCAGGCTCAGCTGGGTTCCGGATACCTCGAGCTGCACGCCGGTCAGCACCGGAGTGACATCGTCGCGGGATGCGGCGAATGCGACCTGTGCGATCGCGGTTGCGAAGTCCTCAGCCGGTACGAGTCCGGTGTCGCCGGACACCTCCGGAATCGCCGGATACTCCTGGACGGGCATCGATGCCAGTGTGAAGCGCGCGGATCCGCAGGTCAGGACGATCCCGCCGTCGTCGTCGACCTCGACCTGGATCGGAGCGTTGGGGAGCCGGCTCGCGATCTCCGACAGGAGGCGGCCGTGCACCAGGATCGTGCCCGGATCGTCGACGGTCGCCTCGATCGTCGTCCGAGCCGACGCCTCGTAGTCGAATGCGGCCAGGGAGAGCCCTTTTTCGGATGCCTCAATGAGCACGCCGGCCAGGATCGGCTGGGGATTGCGCTGCGGCAGGAGCTTGACCACGAACGACACGGCCTCGCTGAACACATCGCGATTGACGTGGAACCTCACTGGCGCTCCCTTGACATCGGCTTGGGCTCTCCCATGCTAGTGCCCTGTGTGTCGAGCACCCCAAGACCGCGGCGCGGGTCCGGCTCGCTTCGTTCAGGTGATCGAACCGGTTCCATTAACTATTTCTCTGTCATCTTCTTAACGCCTGTGCGAACTGTGGATAAGTCGGTCGATGCGTGTCGGGACACCGAAACTACAACGGTGTGACATGTGGAGCGGCTGCGGAGTGCGTTATCCACAGCTCGCCGCGCGATGACGAGTTTCCACAGTTCTCCACAGGCTCGCCCGGTTTTCTCCTTGAGTTTCCGCAGGGGCGCTGAGTTATCCACAGGTTTTCCACACTGTGCAGAACGCGGATAATGCCCCCACCCGACGGCCCTGTCAAGGACTTCTTTCGGCATACGTCCGATTGCGGGGGAAGGTTGCGGAATAAGTCCGTAGAGGAGCCGCCCCGAGCAGCAGCAGGTCAGCGGGCGTTGCGGCCGAGCTGCGCGGTGATCTCGGAGACCTGGTTGTAGATCGACCGGCGCTCCTTCATCAAATCGCTGATCTTCTTGTACGCGTACATCACCGTCGTGTGGTCGCGATTGCCGAACAGCTGACCGATCTTGGGAAGCGAGAGGCTCGTGCGCTCGCGGCACAGGTACATGGCGATCTGCCGGGCGGTGGCCACCGCCTGCGAGCGACTCGATCCGTAGAGGTCGTCGACCGTCAGCTTGAAGTACTGTGCCGTGGCCGTGATGATGTCGGTCGGAGAGACGACGTTCGCGTCATCCTGGTCGACGATGTCCCGGAGCACCGTCTGGGCCAGGGACATGTCGAGGGTGGAGCGGTTCAGGCTCGCGAACGCGGAGACGCGGATGAGCGCGCCCTCCAGCTCGCGGATGTTCGAGGAGACCACGGTCGCGATGTACTCGAGCACCTCGTCGGGGATGTGCAGGCGCTCGCTCTGCGCCTTCTTGCGGAGGATCGCGATGCGCGTCTCGAGGTCGGGAGCCTGTACGTCCGTGATCAGGCCCCACTCGAAGCGGCTGCGCATCCGGTCTTCGAATCCGGTCAAGTGCTTCGGAGGGACGTCGCTGGTGATCACGACCTGCTTGTCGTGATCGTGCAATGTGTTGAAGGTGTGGAAGAAGGCTTCCTGGGTCTCCGCGCGCCCCTGCAGGAACTGGATGTCGTCGATCAACAGGATGTCGACATCCCGGTAACGCGCCTGGAAGGCGGAGCCGCGGTTGTTCGCGATCGAGTTGATGAAATCGTTCGTGAACTCCTCGCTCGACACGTACCGGACGCGGATGCCGGCATAGAGGCTGAGTGCGTAGTCGCCGATGGCGTGCAGCAGATGCGTCTTGCCCAGACCCGAGTCGCCGTAGATGAAGAGCGGGTTGTAGGCCTTTGCGGGGGCTTCGGCGACGGCGACCGCTGCAGCATGGGCGAAGCGGTTCGACTGGCCGATGACGAAATTGTCGAAGGTGTACTTCGGGTTCAGGCGGGTGTCGCTGCGCGACGCCGCGGATGCCGCGTCGATCGTCTCTTCGATCGGCTGCCGGGCCGGCGCGGAGGGGGAGCCCGACTGGATCTGAATGGGAGCGGTCAGCCGGCTGTCGGCGAGGTCGGGGTTGACGACGACGCGGAACGCGGTCGCGGACGGGTCGTGCTGCTGATGCTGGTCGACCCTTGTGAGCGCTTCCATGATGGGCGTTCGCATGCGTTTGTTGATCTGCGCGGCAGTGAGGTCGTTCGGAACGTCGAGGTAGAGCGTTCCGCCCATGACGCCCTGAGGCACGGCGAGGCTGAGGAACCCCTGCAGCTGGGGCGTGACACGGTCGTCCGCGGCGAGCTCATCCAGCACGGCTGACCAGACAGGAACATCTGGAACTTCGTGCGATGACATGGCCCCCCCGGGAGTGTTGAAGATCCGCAGGTTCGAACGGAGATCGGCACGCCGAACCTGTGGATAACTGCCCGAGCCACGCTAGTCAGCGGGCCTCACGGGAGCAAACTCCACTGTAAGACTGCACCGCGTGTCATTGCCAGGAGTCTGCGGATGAATTCGGGATAATGGCAGGCCCGTTCCGCTCAGTTTGAGTTCTCGACTCCGGGAACGTAACCTTAATCGGTTGACTTATGCCTCGATGGCAATCCCGTAGCCACGTCCCCGGTCTGAGCGTCCCGGTGACACCTGATCCGGAAGTGATCTCATGACCAAGCGCACGTACCAGCCCAACAACCGCCGCCGCGCGAAGAAGCACGGGTTCCGTGCTCGCATGCACACGCGCGCCGGCCGCAGCATCCTTTCCGCTCGCCGCGCCAAGGGGCGCACCGAGCTCTCAGCCTGACCCCCCAGCGGTGCTTGCGAGGCCGAACCGACTCACCCGCGGAGCGGACTACAAGGCCGTCGTCCGCAGGGGTCTTCGCTGTGCCGCGGCGCATACCGTGACGTACGTTCGCACGACCGACGAGCAGCGTCCTGCGCGATTCGGCTTCATCGTGAGCAAGCAGGTCGGCTCGGCAGTGGTCCGCAACACCGTTCGTCGTCGTCTGAAAGCCGTGTGTCACGACGAGCTGACGACCGTGCGGCCAGGATCCGACGTCGTGATCCGCGCGCTGCCGTCGGCAGCGGACGCCGAATACAGCGTCCTGCACGACGAGGTCTCGCGCTGCATCGCACGGAGGGCGGCATGAGTTCCACGCTGCCCGTCTCAGCGACCGGACACGGTCACTTCGAGGCATCCGCTGTCTGGCAGTCCGTACCGCTTATTCCCCGGAATACTGTGTTGAGCTTGCTCCATGGTTACCGTGCGACGATCTCCCATACGTATGGGGACGTCTGCAAGTACTACCCATCGTGCTCGGCCTACGCGGTCGGCGCGGTTCAGCAGCACGGCGCCCTCAAAGGCGCCGTCATGGCGGCGGCTCGTATCGCGCGCTGTCACCCGTGGGCTGAGGGCGGCATCGACGACGTACCCCTGCACAAGAACTTCCGTTACGAATTGACCCCGTGGGGGTTCGTCGTACCGGGCCCCCTGAGAAAGGACTGATCCGTGCCGGATCTGATCGGAATCATCCTCTGGCCACTCAAATGGCTGGTCGAGCTGGTGCTCGTCGCCTGGCATGCGCTGTTCACTTTCATCGGGCTGCCCGCGGCAGCGGGCATCACCTGGGTGCTGGCGATCATCGGACTGGTGATCGTGGTTCGCAGCGCGCTCATCCCGCTGTTCGTGAGGCAGATCAAGAGCCAGCGCAAGATGATGGAAATCGCCCCTGAACTGCGGAAAGTTCAGGAGAAGTACAAAGGCAAAAAGGACCAGCTGTCTCGCGAGGCGATGAGCCGCGAGACGATGGGGATGTACAAGAAGCACGGCACGAGCCCGTTCGCGAGCTGTCTGCCACTACTGGTGCAGATGCCCGTGTTCTTCGCCCTGTTCAGCGTGCTCAACGGCGTTCAGACGATCAAGACCGATCCGAACCACACCGGCGTCGGGCCCCTCAACAACGAGCTCATGACCGAGTTCTACAACGCCAAGCTCTTCGGGGTCGCGTCGCTGCACGACACGCTGGTGGGTGCGTGGGAGGCCCAGGCTGTGGGCTGGCAGGTCACCGTCGGCATCCTTCTGGTGCTGGTCGTGCTGATGATCGTCTCGCAATTCTTCACACAGCTGCAGATCATCTCCAAGAACCTCTCTCCAGAAGCCAAGACCGGCCAGGCGTACCAGATGCAGAAGATC
>NZ_DASUNI010000278.1:0-4873 GCF_036277215.1 Microbacterium sp.
ACGGCACTGTCGCGATGGCCGTCCTCGGCACCGAGCGCATCGTGACATTCGGGACGACCAATCCAGACCTCAAATGGACCGACCTCCCCGCGGCCTCGACGGGAGACCAGAACGGCGCGACCTTCGGCTGGACGATGGGCATCGGTGCGGGAAGCGAGAAGGTGGACGCCGCGTGGAAGTTCATCGAGTACATGACCGGCCCCGACGCCGCCGAAGGCCTGGCCAGCGGTGGCGAGGTTCCGACCCGCGCATCGAGCTACGAACTGCCGTTCTTCTCCACCCCTGACGCCGACGCCGTCAACTCCATCGCGGAGTACGTGGAGAGCAACAGTGAACCGCACGCGTACGAAGACAACTGGATCGCGGTCGCTACGGGACTGTCACAAGCCGGCCAGGCGCTCTACCTGAACGGCCTGTCGGGCAGCGAATTCATCACGGCAGCGCAGGACGCCGCAAACAAGTAGGACCGACAGAAATCCGGGGGAGCCTGAGAAGGCTCCCCCGGGGATCGGAACATCATGACTCTTTCTGCTGGTGAAGTTGCGACGCTCCCTCGCGTCCGCAAGAACGATCGAGGTCCCGGGCGGCCCGATCGCAAACGCCGGACCATCGCCGGTGATCCTCGGGTCTGGCTGTACACGATCCCCGTGGTACTGGTGTTCCTGTTCGTGTTCATCGGACCCCTCGTATACACGGTGTGGACGGCGCTGCACGAAACCACCTACTACGAGATCGGCGAATTCTCGGGCCTGAACTCCTTCGTCGCCCTCTTCTCAGATCCATCGCTGCCCGCGCAGATCGGCACGACTCTGGTGTTCTCGCTGGGCGCTCTCGTCGTCGCGCTGCCGGCAGGTCTGATTTCAGCGATCGTGCTCAACGACCTGCACCGCTTCAAGCGGACGGTGCGAAGCCTGTTCCTGCTGCCATGGCTCATGTCGCAGGCGATCGCGGGCACCATCTGGCTGTGGTTCCTGAACCCCAACTACGGTCCCGCCTCCTACATCACCACATCGCTGGGATGGGGGCCGACCGACGCGTTCTCGTCACCCACTTCAGCCCTGATCGCCGTGACGTTGATCACCGCCTGGTGGTCCTACCCGCAAGCCATGCTCCTGTTCCTGGGTGCGCTGCAGACGATTCCGGAGGAGCTCCGCGAAAGCCTGCGTATGGATGGCGGGGGCATCTGGCGCGGATTCATCAGCATTACGCTGCCGTACCTGCGGAACACGATCGTCTCCGTTGTCGTCGTCCTCTTGATGCTGTACGTGCAGATGGTCACCATCATCCTCGTCACCACGCGGGGAGGGCCTCTGGGGGCCACCGAAACGTTGTCCATGCGCGTCTTCAACCAGACGTTCGTCGAGTTCGACCTGTCGGGGGCATCAGCCACCGCGATCCTGCTGTTCGCGATCAATACCGTGCTCACCCTCGCCGCCATCCGTTTCCGTCGAAAGGAAGCATTGTGACTACCGCAACAGAACGAATCGTGACGACCGGCACGCCCAAACGCCGTCGTCGGCCCGTCGACTGGCTGCGCGTTGTACCGAAATGGATCTACATCGTCCTGTCCGCCGCGATCGTCCTGCCCCCTGTGGCATGGATCGTCTCGACAGCGCTCAAGCCCGCCGCCGACACGATCGCGTACCCGCCGGAATGGATCCCCAGCCCGATCACATTCGAATCGTTCGCCGGGATCTACACAACGACCAACGTGCGGTTCTTCGTCAACTCGCTCATCTACGCCGGGGGATCGATTCTTCTCGCGCTGGCGATCTGCATACCTGCCGCGTATGTGGCGACCAGGTATCAGAGTCGGCGTATGGAAGCCCTGATGACAGGCATCCTGGTTTTCTCCATGGTCCCTGCCATCGTCGTCTTCGTCGCGCTCTACTCGATGTTCGTCAAGACCGCGCTGATCAACACCTATCCGATGCTGATCGTCGTCTACACCGCGATCATCTGTGGGCAGACGATCTTGTTCTTGCGCAACTTCATCGAGAACATCCCCGTCGAGATCGAGGAAGCCGCCGCAATTGACGGTTGCTCCCGCATGCAGATCCTCTGGCGCGTCGTGATCCCGCTGATCCGTCCCGGAATCGCCGCCATAGCCATCTTCATCTTCATCTTCGTCTGGAACGACTTCCTCGTAGGAACCGTCCTGGCCACGACCGAGGACATGAAGACCGTCCAGAACGGCATCGTCCGCTACATCACGACTGGATTCGGCAACTTCTGGGGCTTGTTCTCCGCGTTCGTGATCGTCGCGTTCGTTCCGGTCCTCATCATCTTCGCGGCATTTCAACGCTGGTTCATCGCGGGCCTGACATCCGGAGGCGTCAAGGGGTGATGCCGGCATTGAAGCACGGCGTCGCGCGGGGTGTCGGCATCCTCGACTCCCCGCGCCGACGTCAGCCTTTCGACTTGAATTGCTCTCGACCCAAGAAGGAGAGGACTGGCATGCGGGGTGCGTGCCTGGAGTCCTTCTGACCCGCGATGCACCCTCCGATGCACACGAATGCCGTTCCGCACGGAAGTCGGCGCGGTTATGAACTCGGGTGCCGCTCGAAAGGCGGATGCCCATACCACCGGGACACAGACACTCTCACATGCGTCGAGGCCGCCATCGCCGCCCGCGGCGATCGCGGGCCCGCGAGCCTGCCGGCCGACCAGCCTGTCCCGCGCAGGACCTATGCAAAAGAAGCAAACCGCCCCGTCGATGCTGCACCCGACATCGCCGAATCACACGGCACGGTCTGGCGATATCGCCAGGGATGCACAGACGCACACCGGTGCCCGCACTGGCGGCTCGGTCGTGTGACATGCCCCGAGGCTCGTCGACGCTACTTCGCCGACTATCACGCGCGGAGACTTACCGGCAGCGGCACCCCGATCCGGCACGGGACCTCCGCCGGATACCTCAGCGGCTGCCGCTCAATCGAGATGTGCCCTCGAGACCAGCAGGGACAATCTTGTCACCAAGCACGAGCCGAGTATCGACGTCAGCGCGCACGCGGGCAAGGCATCAACCCGCCCCCGGCGACTGTTACCGCTGACGAAGCAGCTCGACTCGTGACCGAGCTCGCTCAACTTTCCTTGACCGGACGCGCCATCGCACGCATCACCGGCGTCGGCAGATCAACCATCGCCAGACTCATGGTCGCGGGTGCGAACAACATGCTCGACCACGTGACTATCCGCGAGGAAACGCTCGCTGCGATTCGGGCGGCACATGCGGTCCACGCGGCGAGCTTCCCGCTTCAGTGACTTCGCGATACCGCGCCCTTGCCGGTGGAGCTGAGTCACCATTCACCGTCTACAACCGATGATCGAGCGAGGAGATGATAGTGAACGACGGAAAAATAGGTGTAGCGCTCGTGGGGGCCGGTGCGATGGGGACCGTCCACGCAGCGATTGCCTCAGGTATAGAGGCGATACAGGTCGTCGCCGTCGTAGATCCTATTGCTGACTCCGCTGCGCGTCTCGCCGCTCGGCTCGAGACGGCCGGGTTCCGCCGTCCAGACGAGTACGCGAGGCTGGACGAAGCTCTCACCTCGCCTGAGGTCGACCTCGTCGTGATCACAACGCCCAGCGGAATGCATGTTTCACAGGCGACTGAAGCCCTCCAAGGCGGCCGACACGTCATCCTTGAGAAACCGCTCGATGTGGATCTGAGCCGAGCGCGCGTGATGGCCGACCGCGCCGCCCACGCAGCGCGTGAGGGCCTCGTCACTACCGTCATCAGCCAGCACCGGTTCGACACGGCAACGGTGATCGTTGCAGATGCCTTGAAGACCAACGCATTCGGGCGCGTGACGACGGCCATCGCGTCGACAGCATGGTGGCGACCACAGAACTACTACGACTCAGCCGACTGGCGCGGAACGTGGGCGCTCGACGGCGGCGGCGCTCTCATGAACCAGGGCGTGCACAACGTCGACCTCCTGCTGTCATTCCTCGGACGTCCGGTCGAGATATCGGGGCACATGGCCCTCCTGGCTCACACCAGAATCGAGGTCGAGGACTCCGTAGTCGCCGCGGTCCGATTCGAATCAGGTGCACTCGCGGCGGTGCACGCGACGACAGCCGCGTATCCAGGCCTCGCAACACGGCTACACCTGATGGGGTCTTTGGGCTCAGCCATCATCGAAGACGATCTCCTCACGTACTTCCACACAGCTGACTCGCCTGCAATCGATATCGGCCCGATGGGGCTCACCTCCGCTGAGGGCAACACCGCGGCGAGGATGCTCGCGGACGCGGAGCGGGGCTACCGTCTTGGCTTCGCCCTTCCGCCTGCCCCCGCGGGCCAATACAGCCTCGACCCTGCAAGCCATCATCTGCAGTACATGGATGTCGTCAAAGCCATCACCTCACGCACGCAGCCCCGAGTCACGATCCAGCACGCCTATGACGCAATGGCCCTGATCCGTTCGATCTACGTCGCGTCCACACTTCAGCGACCCGTGCAGTTCTCGGATGTGGTGGCCGGAGTCTACGACGACGTGGAATTGTCTGCGAGAAGCGGATCAGCCTGCGCGCCCGGAGCCGCCCAGTGACGACCGAACAACTCGGGTCTGGTCCGCCACTCCCCATGCGCAGCATGCCGACGTGCAGTCCCTGACAGAAGCGAGTGCGCGCGAGAGCTCGCTCCGTCCGCGCTCCCGCTCGATGCGGCAGCAAGGCGAAGAGCATTCCGCTGATCGGCAACCTCATGCCGTCCGTCCGTCATGTCGGCGAACCATCATCGTCGACGGCACCTCGGGCCCGGGTAGCGTTCCGGGGGCGCTGTCGCGCCGTGGGCGGCGGTGAGCTCGACCCCCGCAGCGCCGTCATCCGTGGTGGCGTGAATCGACGATTGGGGCGGCAACGAGCG
>NZ_DASUNI010000279.1:0-11725 GCF_036277215.1 Microbacterium sp.
TCGACGGCACGGACGGCGGGCTCGAGCTCGTAGCCGAGCGTGAGCAGCACGGCGACCGAGCCGGCGGCGTTGATCGCGTTGTGAGCGCCGGGAATGCCCAGCCGCGCATCGACAGAGCCACCGCCGGAGGTGATCGTGAACGAGACCGGTCCGTCGGTGTGGATGCCGCTGACCCGCACGTCGGCGGCATCCGATTCACCGAACGTGAGCACGTGCGGATGCGTCAGCCGCTGAGCGACCGAGCGCGCGCCCGGGTCGTCCGCAGAGAGGACGACGGCCTCGTGCGCACGATTGGCGAACGTCGCGAATGCATCCGTGAACGCGTCCTCGGTGCCGTAGTGATCGAGGTGGTCGGGATCGACATTCGTGATCAGCGCGATCGAGGTGTCGTACAGCAGGAAGGTGCCGTCCGACTCGTCGGCCTCGATCACGAACAGGTCGTCGGAGCCGGTGGCGCTCGAGGCGCCCAGCTGGGCGATCACACCGCCGTTGACGAAGGTGGGATCCGCGTCCAGCTCCCGCAGCGCCGTGACGATCATTCCCGTGGACGTGGTCTTGCCGTGAGCGCCTGCCACGGAGACGAGCCGGCGCCCGCCGATCAGCCAGTGCAGCGCCTGCGAACGATGGATCACCGGCATCCCGCGCTCTTTGGCCGCGATGAACTCGGGGTTCTCGGGCCAGATCGCGCCGGTGTGGATGACCGTGTCGGCATCGCCCAGGTTGGCGGCGTCGTGGCCGACGGTGACCCTCGCACCGAGCGCCGCGAGCTCCTGAAGTGCCGCGCTGTCCGCGCGGTCCGATCCGGAGACTCGGATGCCCCGCTCGAGGAACATGCGGGCGAGCCCCGACATGCCGGATCCGCCGATGCCGATGAAGTGTGCGGCCTCGATGCGCTCGGGGATGGGAAGGCTCAGGTCGGGTCTGATCATGACCCGTTCATCCTAAGTTCCGAGCCTGAGGGCCGGCCCTCGGCGCGCTGACCCGGCGTCGGCCCGCGCTGCCGCCGGAGGTCAGCGCCGGCTTCGCAGCGCTTCGTCGATCATCCCGACGACGTTGTCGGTGCCGGTGCGCGTGCCGACGGATGCCGCGGCCTGGGTCATCGCGTCGCGCCGTGCAGGGTCGGCCAGCAGCGGAAGGACCTCGGAGCGGATGCGGTCGGCGGTGAGTTCGCCATCGGGGATGAGGACCGCGGCGCCGGCGCGGACGGCGGATGCCGCGTTCAGGGCCTGCTCGCCGTTTCCGACGGCGTACGGGACGTACACCGCAGGGATGCCGAGGGCGCTGATCTCGCTGACCGTCGCTGCCCCTGCGCGCGCGACGATCAGGTCGCACAGCGCGAACGCGAGATCCATCCGGTCGACGTAGCGGCGCACGGCGTATCCGGGCACGTCCGGGTCGGGCAGCTCTGAGCGCTCCCCCGTCACGTGCAGGAGCTGCCAGCCCGCGTCCAGCACATCTTTCCACGCGCCGGCGAAGGCCTCGTTGAGGCGCTGCGCGCCGAGCGACCCGCCGAACACGAGCAGCGTCGGACGCGCCGGATCCAGCCGGAAATGGGCCGCCGCCTCGTCGTGGAGGCCCGCCCGGTCGAGGTCGACGATCTCGCGGCGCAGCGGCATGCCGACGACGCGGCTGCGGCGCAGCGGTGTCCCGTCGAACGCGACGCCGACGGCCGCGGCCCGACGAGCGCCGAGCACGTTCGCAAGCCCCGGGCGCGCGTTGGCCTCGTGGACGACGAACGGCACGCGTTCCCGGCGGGCGGCGACGTACGCCGGTGCGGACGCGTACCCGCCGAACCCGACGACGACGTCCACTCCGCGATCGCGGATGTGCGCGCGCACCTGTGCGATCGCGCGACGGAATCGCGACGGGAACGCCGCCGCGGCACGATCGGGCCGCCGCGGAAAGGGCACCTTGTCCACGAACAGCAGCTCGTACCCGCGCTCCGGCACGAGTCGCGCCTCCAGGCCTTCGCGCGTGCCGAGTACGAGGATCTCGGCATCCGGCTCGCGCGCCCGCAGGGCGTCGGCGACGGCGAGGAGCGGGTTGACGTGCCCCGCGGTTCCGCCACCGGCCAGCAGGTACGTCGTCACCCTCCGACCCTACCCGGGCCGCAGGACAGCCCTGCGGGCGAGGCGAAGGGCGGGTCAGGCCTTGGCGCGTGCTCGCGCCGCCGGCCGCGGCCGTGGGACCGTCGCGGACTTGACCGGCAGCGACCGCGCGAAGGACAGCAGGACGCCGGACGCGACGAGCACCGACAGCAACGAGGTTCCGCCCTGCGACATGAATGGGAGGGGAACCCCGAGCACGGGGAAGACGCGCAGCACGACGCCGATGTTGATCAGCGCCTGACCGACGACCCAGACCGTGATCGCGCCCGACACGATGCGCACGAACGGGTCGTCGGTCTTGCGGATGACGTGGAAGGCGCCGACCGCGAAGAGCGCGAACAGCGCGAGGACGACGGCGCAGCCGATGAGCCCGAGCTCTTCGCCGACGATCGCGAAGATGTAGTCGTTGGCCGCCGCGGGGAGCCAGTCGTACTTCTCCTTCGAGTTGCCGAGGCCCAGGCCGAAGACGCCGCCGCCCGCGAGTCCCCAGATGCCGTGCAGCGGCTGATAGCAGCTGTTGTAGTAATCCGCCAGGCAGTCCGCGTCGAGGAAGCTCATGATGCGCCGCATGCGGTCCGGGCTGGTGACGGCCAGTGCGGCCACGGCCGCCACCGAGACGATCAGGGGCAGGATGAAGATGCGCAGCTTCACGCCCGAGAAGAACAGCGCACCGAGCACGATGAGCACGAGGATCATCGCCGTGCCGAGGTCGTGGCCGGCGAGGACGGTCGCGATGACGAGCGCCCCGACCGGGACGACAGGGATGAAGACGTGCCGCCACAGCCCCAGCAGGGTCTGCTTGCGGAACAGGACGTAGCCCATCCACAGCGCGAGACCGAGCTTGAGGAATTCAGCCGGCTGGAACTGGAAGCCTGCGATCATGATCCAGTTGCGATTGCCGTTCGCCTCGACGCCGAGGCCCGGTACGAAGACGAGCAGCTGGAACAGGACCGACCCGATGAGCGCGGGCCACGCGGCGCGCTTCCAGAAGCTGATCGGCAGCCGGCTGCCGATGAACATGACCGGGATGCCGATCACCGCGAAGACCGCCTGCTTCATGACCGCCTCGTAGGGCGGCTCGCCCGCCGCCGTGGCCGTCGCGGAGGTGGCCGACAGCACCATCACGAGGCCGAAGCCGGTCAGCAGAAGCGCCGTGGACGCGATGAGCAGGAACTCGCTGGGCACGGGCGCGAACACCCGGCCGAGCGACACCCGCGCGGCGAGGCCGCGACGCGCGGCGGGGTCAGCCTCGATCGCCCGGGGACGGGTGCGGGTCTGAGTCGTGCTCGCCACCGCTCCCCTTCCCGATCCGATTGCGCACCGCGGCGGCGAATCGGCGCCCACGGTCGGCATAGGAGGCGAACTGATCGAAGGATGCCGCGGCGGGGGCGAGCAGAACGACGTCCCCGTCACGAGCGATCCCGGCTGCCAGCTCGACAACCCGGGCCATGACCTCTTCAGTCTCAGCGGCGTCCACCTCGAACACCGGGACTGCGGGCGCGTGTCGCGAGAACGCCGCGACAACGGGTGCCCGATCGACGCCGATCACGATCGCGGCCTTCGCGGAGATGCCGCGGCCGGCGACCAGCGCGGAGATGTCGACGCCCTTCAGCAGCCCGCCGACGACCCAGACCGAGCCCGGGAAGGCCGCGAGCGAGGACGCCGCGGCGTGGGGATTGGTGGCCTTCGAATCATCGACCCACGTGATCCCGTCCACCACCTCGACCACCTCGATGCGGTGCGGGTCGAGCCGGAAGCCGCGGACTGCGCTGCGGATCGCGGCGGGCGGAACGTCCAGCGACCGCGCAAGCGCGCTCGCCGCGAGGATGTTCGCGACGATGTGCGGTGCCGCAAGTCCCTGCTCGTCGAGCTCGCCGACGGTGGTCAGCTCGAGCGCGCTCCGGCGACGGTCCTCCAGGAAGGCCCGATCGACGAGGATCCCGTCCACCACGCCGAGGTCGCTCGGGCCCGGCACGCCGAGATCGAATCCGATCGCTCGCGCGCCTTCGACGACGTCCGCGTCCTCCACCATCGCCCGGGTGGCCGCATCCGCCTTGTTGTAGACGCACGCGACGCGGGTGCGATCGTAGACGTGCGCCTTCGCATCGCGGTACGCCTCGAACGACCCGTGCCACTCGAGGTGGTCGTCGGCGATGTTCAGGCACACGCTCGCGTACGGCGAGACGGGCTCCGGCGAGGCCTGCAGGCCCATGTACCAGAGCTGATGGCTGGACAGCTCCACCACGAGAGCGTCGAACCCCGCCGGATCGCGCACCGCGTCCAGCACCGGCGTTCCGATGTTGCCGACCGGCGCCGCCCGGAGCCCGCCCTCGACCAGCATCGTCGCGGCCAGCCGCGTCGTCGTGGTCTTGCCGTTCGTCCCGGTGATGAGCACCCAGTCCGCGGGCGAGCCGTCCGGGCGTACGACCTTGTCGCGCACGCGCCAGGCGAGCTCGATGTCGCCCCACACCGCGATCCCCGACTCGAGCGCCCACTCGATCACCGGATGCCGCGGCGGGAAGCCGGGCGAGGCGACGACCACCTCGGGCTCGAACCCGGCCAGCTCGGCGGGCACCCCGTCCAGCGCGCCGACCCACGACCTCACGCCGATCACCGCCAGCAGCCGCTCGTACTCGGGGTCGGCGGCCTCGGTGACCACGAGCACGTCGGCACCCAGTTCGGCCAGCGTGTCGGCGGCGGAGAATCCGGTGACGGAGAGGCCCAGCACGACTACCCGAAGACCCTTCCAATCGGCGCGCCAGCTCGTCAGGGCATCCAGCCGGCCGGAGCTCATGTCTGCGACAACCACTCGACGTAGAACAGGCCGACCCCCGAGATGGCCAGCATCCCGGAGATGATCCACATCCGCACGACGATCGTGATCTCGGGCCAGCCGCGCATCTCGAGATGATGGTGGAAGGGGCTCATCAGGAACAGACGCCGGCCGCGGGTGAGCTTGAAGTAGAGCCGCTGGGCGATGACCGATCCGCTGGCGAGGGCGTAGACGCCGGCAACGAGGATCAGCAGGAGTTCGGTGCGGGTGAAGATCGCCATCGCGGCGAGGACTCCGCCGATGCCCATCGAGCCGACATCGCCCATGAAGATGCTCGCCTTCGGCGCGTTCCACCACAGGAAGCCGATGAGCGCACCCGCGAACGCGGCCGCCACGATCGCGAGGTCGAGCGGATCCCGCGTGTCGTAGCAGGCCCTGAGGAATTCCGGTCCGCCGGTGCAGACCTGCTGGAACTGCCAGAAGGCGATGAGGCTGTAGGCGCCGACCATGAAGACCCCGGCACCGGCGGCGAGGCCGTCGAGCCCGTCCGCGACGTTGGCGCTGTTGGATGCTGCGACCCCGATGAACGAGATCCAGGCCAGATAGAGCAGCCAGCCGAGGATGGGCCCGAGCGCCATGAACGACAGCACGTCTATGTCGCGGAACACCGAGACGTACGCAGCCGCGGGGGTCTGGCCGACCCGGTTGGGCAGATTCAGCGCGATGACGGCGAACGGCACGAGCACGATCACCTGGCCGAGGATCTTGCGCCAGCCGGTGAGACCCAGGCTGCGCTGGCGATGCACCTTCATGTAGTCGTCGATGAAGCCGACCGCGCCGAGGCCCACCATCAGCCAGATCACCAGCAGCCCCGAGATCGTGGGCGGGTTGTTGCCGGTGTAGGTGCCGACGAAATAGCCGACGATCGTTCCGACGATGAAGATCGTGCCGCCCATCGTCGGCGTTCCGCGCTTCTCGCCGTGGCTGGGGTTGTGCACGTCCTCCGGCGTCCGGATCACCTGGCCCCAGCCCCACCTGCGGAACAGGCGCATGAAGACGGGTGTCAGGAACAGGCTGAATGCCAGTGAGATCGCAGCCGCCGTCAGAAGTGATCTCACGAGAAGGATTCTCCCAGACGATCGCCGAGGAACCGCAGACCGGCCGCGTTGGACGACTTCACGAGCACGCGATCGCCGTCACGCAGTTCGCCGATCAGATAGTCGTACGCCTCGTCGGCGTTCGGGAAGAAGACGGCCTCGGCATCCCACGAGCCCTGCGCGATCGCCTCGAGGTACATGCGGCGCGCATCGGTTCCGACCACCACGATCCGCTGGATGCCGAGCCGCACGGCGAGCAGCCCGACGCGGTCGTGCTCGTCGTCGGCGTACTCGCCGAGCTCGCTCATCGCACCCAGCACCGCGACCGTCCGCTGACCGGGACCCGTGATCTGCGCGAGGGTCCGCAGCGCAGCCGCCATCGAATCGGGGCTCGCGTTGTAGGCGTCGTTGATGATCCGGATGCGTTCCGTGCCCAGCGGCTGCATGCGCCACCGCTCCGCCAGTTCGACGGTCTCCAGTCGCTTCACGCACGCTGACAGCGACACCCCGAGGGCCGTCGCCGCCGCGATCGCCGCGAGCGCATTCATGACGTGGTGCTCGCCGAGAACCCTCAGGTGCAGCCTGGCGGAGTCACCGTCGGCGAAGACGACGCAGCGGGTTCCGTCTGCGGTCACCTCGACCTCGTCCGCGTGGACCTCCGCCGCGGGGCCGCGACCGAACCACCGCACAGCGGCGCCGCCTTCCCCGGCGATCGGCGCCATGGCGGCGACCCGGGGGTCGTCGGCGTTGAGCACCGCGATGCCGCCCGGACGCAGTGCGCGGACGAGTTCCGCCTTCGCCTGGAACGTCGCCTCGATGCCACCGAATCCGCCGGCGTGCGCGAGTCCCACCATGAGCACCACACCGATGTCGGGCTCGACCAGTCCGGCGAGGCGGGCGATCTCTCCGGGCGCGCTCGCCCCGAACTCACTCACCAGGAAACGCGTGCCGCGCGCCACGCGCAGCATGGTCAGCGGAGCCCCCACCTCGTTGTTGAACGACGCACGCGGTGCGACGGTCTCGCCTTCATCCTCGAGGATCCGGGCCAGCAGGTTCTTCGTCGTGGTCTTGCCGTTCGATCCGGTGATCCCGACGATGCGGAGGTGTCCGGCATCCCGAACCTGCGCCACGACGTGGCGCGCGAGGTCGGCGAGGGCGCCGATCGCGTCGGTGACGACGATCTGACTGACGGATGCCGGCACCACGCGCTCCACGATCGCCACCGCGGCACCGTTGGCGACCGCCGCATCCACGAACAGATGGCCGTCGGTGATCTCACCCGGTTTCGCGACGAAGATCCCGCCGGGTTCGATGAGCCTGGAGTCGGTGTCGACACCTCCCGAGACCTCGGTCTCGGGAGAATCGTCGGAAGCGAGATGGAGCCGGCCGTCCAGGACGGACGCGAGCTGAGCAAGGGTGAGCGCGATCAAAGGTTCTCCGGCCGGATCGGGCGCTGCTCAGCCGAATTTGGGAAGCAGCGTCGGCTCCGTCGTCGCGGGCATCACCCGGTAGGTCTTCAGGACCTGGGTCATCGCCTTCTGGAACGCCGGTGCGTTGGCCGCAGACGATGTTACCTTGGTCGGCGAGTCGAAGGTCACCGCGACCACGTACTGCGGATCGTCGGCCGGCGCGAACCCGATCATCGTGGTGAAGTACACACCCTGCCGGTAGCGACCGGTCTCCGGGTCGACCTGCTCGCCCGTGCCGGACTTGACCGCCACGCGGTAGCCCGGCACCGCCACGTCGTCCGCGTAGCCGGCCTGCAGCGCCACGTTCTCGAGCATCCCCTGCACCTGCACCGCCGTCGACTCGCTGAGAACGCGCGTGGAATCGGGGACGTCGGGCTGGACGACCGTGCCGTCCGCGTGGGTGCACGACTCCACGAGCCGCAGGGGCACCTTCACCCCGTCGTTCGCGATCGTCCCGTAAGCGCCGAGCAGTTCGGGCACCGTGGTCGTCAGCGCCTGACCGAACGTCGTGTTGTACACGGTCTGGTTGTCCCACTCCGACGGCTCGTACACCAGCCCCTGCTGCTCACCCACGAACCCGATCGCGCTGCCCGTGCTGATGCCGAACTTCTTGAGGTAGTCGTAGCGCACCTGGGGGTCCACGCGTTCGCTGAAGCGGGAGATGCCCGCGTTCGAGGAGTCGATGAGCACACCGGCCAGTGTGTAGAGGTACGGCTCGTGCGAGAACGAGTCGGTCACGCGCGCGCCGTTGTCGAAGGTCTCCCAGCCGGATGCGATGACGGTGGAGGTCGGGGTCTGTCCTGCGGCGTCGATCAGGGTCGCGGCGGTGATCGGCTTGAACGTGGAACCCGGCTCGAACGTGTTCTTGAAGATGCGGCTGTACAGGTCGTCATCCGGCGATGCGGCGAAATCGTTCGGGTCGACCGTCGGGTAGTCGGCCATCGCCCGCACCTTTCCGGTCTTGACCTCGACCACCGAGATCGTGCCGCTCTTGGCGCCCATGTCCTGCGTCTGCTCGCCGATCAGCTGCTGCAGGTACCACTGGAGATCGCGGTTGATCGTGAGTTCGAGCGTTCCGCCGTTCACCGCGGGCTGCTGCTGCTCGGTGCCGGGGATGGTGACGCCGTCCTTGCCCTTCTGGAATGACAGCGTGCCGTTCGTGGCCAGCAGGCAGTTGTTCTGGCTCTTCTCGATGCCGGCCAGCGGTACGGCGTCGCTGCCCATGAAACCGACCAGGTTTCCGGCCACCGCGCCGTCCGGGTACGTCCGCGCGGGATGGGCGTCGAAGGTGAGGAACGGGGCGCCGATCGCGACGAGGTCGCGGTACTGCTCGGTCGTGAGTCCGCGCTCGAGGTAGGCGAACTGCGAGTCGGGGTCGTCGGCGCGCGCGTCGGCGACGATCTTCTGGATCTCCTCGGAGGTCTGACCCGTGATGGCGCCGATCTCGCCCGCGACCTTCGCCCAGGGCACCACGACGCGCTCCCCCTCGTCGTTCTCACGCGTGACAGGCCCCACGTTCTTCGGGTCGAGCACGCCGTCGTACAGCAGGATGCTGCCGGCCAGAAGCTGGCCGGACTCGTCGACGATCTCCCCGCGCGTCCCGTAGAGCGTGCGCGACGCGCCGAGCGCCACTTTCATGGAATCGGCGATGTGGGTGTCGGCGTTGACCACCTGGATGTCCACGAGCCGCACGATGAAGCCGGCGAGGACGGCGAGCACCACGGCAAGCGCGATCACCGTGCGACGCCGAGGGCTTCGGGTGCTTCTCGTGGTCATGTGATCAGTGTGTGCTCGGAGTGGGCAGTCCGTCGGTGAGCGGCGGCGGAGTGTTCACGACTCCGCCGTCCGTCACGACGACCGGTGCCTCCACGGGCGCGCCCTGGATGGTCGCGTCCGGTGCTGTCACCAGCGGGGTGTCGGTGATGAGCGCGTTGGGCACGGAGGCGCGGCCGATGGCGTCGATCGACGATGCGCCGAGCGCCGCCTGACCCTCGCCGAGGAGCGCGCCGTCGCTCAGCCGCAGGTAGCTCGGCGATTCGTCGATGACCATTCCGAGTGCCGATGCGTTCGCCGCCAGGTACTGCGGGGAGCTGAGTCCGGCGACGTCGTCGTAGAGGATCTGCTTCTGCCAGGTGAGTTCGCGCGCCTCCTGACTCAGCGTCGACAGCTCGTAGGAGCTCTGCGTGGTGAGGATCGACAGCGCCATCTGCGCGGTCCCGATCGCGAGCGCTCCGGTGAGGGCGACGACGCCGTAGACGAGCTTCGGTCGACGGCGGCGCGAGGGCTCTTCGACCACCCGCAGTCGGCGGCTTGTGGAGTCTCCGCGGTGGGCGGCACCTGGTGCGACGAGCGCGGCGGCCTGACTGAGGGCGCTCATGCGGCATCCCTCACGCGCTCGACTGCGCGCAGGCGCACCGGCGTGGCCCGCGGGTTGCGTGCGCGTTCCTCGTCGCTGGCCTGCTCGGCTCCCTTTACCAGCAGCCGGAAGCGCGGCGCGTGCTCGGGGAGTTCGACCGGGAGGCCTGCCGGCGAAGTGGATGCCGCGCCCTCCGCGAGCGCGCGCTTGACGATGCGGTCTTCGAGGGACTGGTACGAGAGGACGACCATGCGGCCGCCGACCGGAAGCACGCCCAGGGCGGCGGGGATCGCGCGCTCGAGCACGCTGAGTTCGCCGTTGACCTCGATGCGCAGCGCCTGGAACACGCGCTTGGCGGGGTGGCCCGTGCGCTGTGCTGCATACGGCGTGGCCGCGGTCAGGATCTCCACGAGCTGTCCGGACCGCTCGATCGGTGCCGAGTCGCGCGCCTTGATGATGGCGCGTGCGTAGCGGCCCGACAGCTTCTCCTCGCCGTAGCGCTCGAAGATCCGGCGCAGCTCGCCCTCGCTGTAGGTCTCGAGGATGTACGCCGCCATGGGTCCGGTCGTCTGATCCATGCGCATGTCGAGCGGGGCATCCTTCGAATAGGCGAAACCCCGGTCCGCGACGTCGAGCTGCAGCGACGAGACGCCCAGGTCGAAGAGGATGCCGTCCGCCGTCTCGAATCCGGCCGACTTCAGCGCGGCCTCGATGCCGTCGTAGACCACGTGCACCAGCGTGAGGCGATCGGCGTAGCGCTCCAGCCGCTCGCCGGCGATGCCCAGGGCGTCCTGGTCCCGGTCGAGTCCGACCAGATGGATGTCGGGGAACCGCTCGAGGAATGCTTCGGCGTGCCCGCCCATCCCGAGCGTGGCGTCCACGAGGACGGCGCCCTCTCGTTGCAGGGCAGGGGCGAGCAGCTCGACGCAGCGGTCGAGCAGGACGGGTGTGTGGATGTCGCGCAGGTTCATGGGATTCGGGATCGGTGTCCCCAGATCCTGATCCCCATCCGCTCTGACCTGACACCGGGGAAGTGCGGCAGGGCGTGAGCGGCTGGGAGTCAGGGTCGGGGGCTCAGAACAGGCCCGGGATCACCTCCTGCTCGAGTTCGGCGTAGCTCGCTTCATTACCTTCGGCGTACGTGTTCCACGAGTCGGCGTTCCAGATCTCAGCGTGCGCGCCGACGCCCGTGACGATGAGGTCCTTCTCGAGGCCGGCGTACGCACGCAGCGACGGCGGGATCGTGATGCGGTTCTGGCTGTCGGGCTTCTCGGCGCTGGCGCCGGAGAGGAACATCCGGAGGAAATCGCGGGCCTGCTTGTTGGACAGCGGCGTCTCGCGGATGCGCTCGTGGATGCGCTCGAACTCATCGGAGCTGAAGACGTACAGACAGCGCTCCTGGCCGCGGGTGATGACGATGCCGCCGCCGAGGTCGTCGCGGAACTTGGAGGGGAGGATGACCCTGCCCTTGTCGTCGAGCTTGGGAGTGTGCGTGCCCAAGAGCATGTGCCAGCCACCCCCTTCGTCCGGCCCCCGTGAGGATGTTCGCCACTTTACTCCACTTTCCTCCACTTTGTCACTCATTCCCGCCAGGAGGGGGATCGATCCCTCCCTCGGCGCATCCGCACCGCCGGGCACAACGAAAAAGCACCGACCCGGAGGTCGGTGCTCAATGCGTGCGGTCCCGCAGGACCGGCGGTCAGGGCCCGTCTTGCCGGCGATCCCAGCGCTCGTTCATGCGATCCATGAACGAGGAATGGGCGCGCGGCTTCGACGGCGCTGGTGCAGCATCGACGGGGCTGCGCGGGATGCCTCGGGTCGGCGTGACGGCGAGGATGACGCCGCCGAGCATCACCACGAAGCCGATGACACCGACGACGATGAGTTGGGTCGATACCCCGACGACGAGCCCGCCGAGACCG
>NZ_DASUNI010000280.1:0-18818 GCF_036277215.1 Microbacterium sp.
TACGTCGGCGGTCGTGCCATCGTGGAGGAGTCCCAGCTCGTCAGCGCCGAGGAGCCGATTCTGGCGGAGCAGGTGGCCGCGGCATCCCGTGAGCTGGCCGAACGTCTGGGATGAGCGGCGAGACGGAGGGAGTGAGGTGGATCTGAACACCGTGACGTCGTACCGGTTCGCGACTTCGCGCGCCGACCTCGCGCTCGCGCCGGGCGAGAAGGTGCTGGGCGGCGGGACGTGGCTGTTCTCCGAGCCGCAGCCCGCCGTCACCGGACTCGTCGACCTGTCGACGATGCCGTGGCCGGATCTCGAAGTCGGCGAAGCCGGCTTGCGCATCGCCGCGACGTGCACGATCGCCCGCCTCGTGGCCTTCGCCGGAGGCACTGACGCCGCGGGTGACGGCCCTGCGCTGCCCGCGGACTGGGTGGCTGCATCAGTCTTCCCGGTGGCGGCTAACGCGCTCCTGGCCTCGTTCAAGGTCTGGAACACCGCGACCGTGGGCGGCAACGTCTGCCAGTCGTTCTCGGCCGCATCGATCGTCTCCCTCGCGGTGGCGTTGGACGGCGAGGCCGTGATCTGGACGCCCGACGGCGGCGAGCGCCGGCAGAGTGTCGCCTCGCTCATGACCGGCAACGGCAGCAACGCCCTCACGCAGGGCGAGGTGCTGCGCGCCGTCGACCTGCCCGCCCACGCGCTGCGCTCGCGCACGCTGCTGCGCAAGATCGCTCTGGCCGAGCTCGGGCGCTCCGCTGCCGTGGTCACGGCCCGCCAGGATGCCGGCGGCGCCTGCGTCTTCACCGTCACCGCCGCGACGCTGACACCGACGGTGCTGAGATTCGAGGGGCTGCCCGATTCCGAAGCGCTCGCGGCCGCGGTCGGGGCTGCGCCCGGCTACTACACGGATCCTCTCGGCACCGCCGACTGGCGGCGAGCGGTCAGCCTCGTGCTCGCGGAGGAGCTGAGGTCGGAACTGACCGCGGGGCCGGCGGCGTGAGGTTCCGGATCAACGGCGACGACGTCGACGCCTCCCCCCGGCCGGGGCAGTGCCTGCGCACGCTGCTGCGCGACACGGGGCACTTCGAGGTCAAGAAGGGCTGCGATGCAGGGGACTGCGGCGCGTGCTCGGTGCTGATCGACGGCGAGCCCGTGCACTCGTGCATCATCCCGGCTGCACGCATGTCGGGTCGGGACGTCACCACCGCCGCGGGCCTGGCGGCGGGCGACGCTCTGCATCCGGTGCAGGAGTCGCTCGTGGAGCACTTCGGATTCCAATGCGGGTTCTGCACGCCCGGTATGGCGGTGACGGCATCGGCCCTCGGCGAGGCCGATCTGGCCGACCTCGACCGGCGGATGAAGGGCAACCTGTGCCGGTGCACGGGCTACCGGGCCATCCGCGAGTCGATCGAGGGCGCCGTCCGCGGCACCGGCGCCGCCTATCGCACTCACGCCGTCGGGGGCGCAGCCATCGACGGAGTGCGTGCGTTGGCCGCGGCGGCCGAATCGGGCGCGGACGGGGTCGGCCGGAGCGTGCGGCCGCCGGCCGCGCGGCGGGTGGTGCAGGGCCTCGAGCCCTACACCTTCGACACCGCCGTTCCCGGCGCACTGGCGCTGCGCGTGCTGTCCAGCCCGCACGCGCACGCCCGGATCGTCGCGATCGACACGTCCGAGGCGGAGCGGCTCGACGGCGTCGTCGGCGTCTTCACATTCCGCGATGTGCCGGCGCTGCGCTACTCGACCGCGCGGCACGAGAATCCCCAGGACGACGCCGACGACACCCGGATGCTCGATGACGTGGTGCGTCACATCGGGCAGCGCGTCGCAGCCGTCGTGGCCGAGACTCCGGCTGCTGCCGAGGCCGCGTGCCGACTCATCCGCGTCGAGTACGAGATCCTGCCCGCGGTCTTCGACGCGGAGCTCGCGCGTCGTCCCGGCGC
This sequence comes from Microbacterium sp., assembly GCF_036277215.1. GTDB lineage: Bacteria > Actinomycetota > Actinomycetes > Actinomycetales > Microbacteriaceae > Microbacterium. The sequence continues at coordinate 1,926 of NZ_DASUNI010000280.1, forward strand.
CCCGGTGATCCACCCCGATCGGACGCCGGGCGACCGGGTGGAGGACGCCGCCCGGAACGTCATCCTCTCCATCCACGGCGGATACGGCGACGTCGATGCGGCCCTCGCCGCCAGCCCGGCGACCGTGAGCGGCGAGTGGCGCACCTCCCGCGCGAGCCACGCGCAGCTCGAGACCCACGGGTCGATCGGCTGGCTGGACGAGGACGGCCGGCTCGTGATCCGCACCAGCAGCCAGGTCCCTTTCCTCACCCGCGACGCGCTGTGCCGCGTGTTCGACCTGCCGCGCGACCGCGTCCGCGTCTTCACCGCCCGCGTCGGCGGAGGTTTCGGCGGCAAGCAGGAGATGTACACCGAAGACCTCGTCGCCCTGGCGGTGCTGCGCACCGGCAGGCCGGTCGCCTACGAGATGAGCCGTACCGACGAGTTCCAGCGCACCGCCGTGCGGCATCCGATGCGTGTGAAGGTCGAACTCGGAGCCGACGATGCCGGTGTCCTCACGGCCATGAAGGTCGAGGTGCTCAGCGACGGGGGCGCGTACGGCAACCACTCGCGCGGCGTGCTGTTCCACGGCTGCGCGGAGTCGATCAGCCTCTACCGCGCGCCGGCCAAACGGGTCGACGCCGAAGCCGTGTACACCAACAACGTCCCCTCCGGAGCGTTCCGCGGCTACGGCCTGGGTCAGGTGATCCTCGGCGTGGAGTCGGCGATGGACATGCTCGCCGAGCGCCTGGGGATCGACCCCTTCGACCTGCGGCGCCTCAACGCGGTGCGCGAGGGCGACCCCGTGCGGACCCTGCATGAGGAGACCGAGCCCGACATCGTGTGGGGATCCTACGGGCTCGACCAGTGCCTCGACCTCGCGCAGACGGCGCTGGCGCGAGGCAACGGGGTCGCCGCGCCGGCAGGCCCGCACTGGCGCGTCGGCGAGGGCATGGCCGTCGCGATGATCGCGACGATGGCCCCGTTCGGTCACATCTCGGAGACGTCGGTGACCGCGACTGGGCGGGGCCGATATGTCGCGGCGGTGGGGACCACCGAGTTCGGCAACGGCACGACCACCGTGCACACGCAGATCCTCGCGACCGACCTCGCCACCACCGCCGAACGGATCGACCTGCGCAACTCCGACACCGACGGCGCCAGCTACGACACCGGCGCGTTCGCGTCGGCCGGCATCACGGTGGCCGGAAAGGCGCTGCACGCGGCATCCCTCGCCCTCCGCAGCCGCCTGCTCACCATCGCCGAGCAGCTCGCCGGGGCGCGGGGCGCCCTCGAGCGCGACGGTGTGCGAGTCGGCGCGCGACTGATCGGCTTCGCCGAGCTCGTGGATGCGGCGCCGCCCGAGTGGCGCAACGCCGAAGGCGTCACCGCCGACGGCAGCGAGTACGGCGACCACCGTTCCCTGGCGTTCAACGTGCACGCAGTGCGGGTCGCCGTCGATGTGCGCACCGGGACCGTGCGCGTGCTGCAGTCGGTCCAGGCCGCCGACGCGGGCTACGTGATGAACCCCGAGCAATGCCGCGGTCAGGTCGAGGGCGGTGCCGCGCAGGGCCTGGGCAGCGCGCTCTACGAAGAGGTGATGACGGATGCGGGCACCGTCGTGAACCCGGTGTTCCGCCAGTACCGCGTCCCTCAGTTCGCCGACGTCCCCGTCACCGAGGTCTTCTTCGCGGAGACGAGCGACGAACTCGGCCCATTCGGGGCGAAGTCGATGAGCGAGTCGCCGTACAATCCCGTCGCGCCGGCGATCGGCAACGCGATCGCCCGGGCCCTCGGCATCCGGCCGTTCGAGCAGCCGTTCTCCCGTGATCGCGTGTGGCGTCTCGTGCGGGACGCCGCCGAACCCTCCGAACATTCCGACCGTTCTCGCCCGAAGGAGAGCTGACTGCCCATGGACCTTGCGACCTCATTCCACGCCGCCCTGCCGGACTGGCTGATCGCCGACCTCGACGCTCTGCCGCGGGTCCTCCGCACGGACGAGGAGCGGATGCGGCTGGTCAACGAGCTCGCCGATCGCAACTGGCGTGCGGGCAACGGAGGTCCGTTCGCCGCGATCGTCGTCGACGACGCGACCGGAGAGCTCGTGTCGGTGGGCGTGAACGTCGTGCTCAGTTCGGGGCTCACCGCCACTCACGCCGAGGTGACGGCGCTGAGCCTCGCTCAGCGTGCGCTGGGCAGATGGGATCTCGGAGCCGACGGAGCCGATCTCGCCCTCGTCGTCAACTGGCGTCCCTGCGTTCAGTGCTACGGCGCAGCGATGTGGAGCGGGGTCCGCTCGCTGGTCGTGGCCGGTGAGGGTCCACTGCTGGAGAAGCTGACCGGATTCGACGAGGGACCCGTGGTCGACGACTGGGCCGAGCAGTTCGAGCGGCGCGGCATCCGGGTCGTCATCGGGGTCGGGTTCGACGAAGCCGTCGCGGTGTACCGCGCATATGGTGCGAGCGACGCCGTCGTCTACAACGCGCGGGGTGCGGTGGAGCTGACCTGACGGGCGGGTCGCCTAGACGCTCTTCTGCGGGTGCATGCCCATCCGGGCAAGCACGACGTCCTCGATGATCTGGATGACGTTGTAGAGCACGAGCGAGGCCGCGGTGACCGCCACCACCGATGCCCACAGCGCCGTGAACTGCGCTTGGGAGATGAAGCCGCCGAACGAGCCCCCGATGCCGCCGCCGACCGCGAGCCACTCGGCCAGGAGCGCTCCGGTGATGGCGCCCGGCACCGAGATGCGCACGGCCGCGAAGAACGCCGGAAGCGAGGAGGGCATCGCGACCTTGCGCAGCTTCGACCACGCCCCGCCGCCGTAGACGTCGACGAGGTCGTTCATCTGGGCCGAAGCGGACTTCAGCCCGAACGAGATGTTCACCAGCGCCGGGAAGAGCACCACGATGCCGCCGATGACCGCGACCGTCCACAGGTCGCGTCCGAAGATCATGATGATGACCGGAGCCATCGCGATCAACGGAACCGACCGCAGCAGCATCGCCACCGGCATGAGGGCGTGCTCCGCGCCCTTGCTCAGCTGGAACAGCCCGGCCCCGATGATCGCCGCCAGCAGCCCGGCGATGAACCCGATGACCGCATGGCCGAGCGTCACCGCGAGGTTGCCGAGCACGAGCGCCTGGTTGGCCGCGGCGGCGGGGACGGTGAAGAAGTAGTTCCACACGTCGACGGGACCCTTGGCGATCAGCGGTGAGATCTGGAAGATCCAGAGCACCCCGACCCACAGCAGCAGCACCGCGACGAGGGTGAGCAGGAAGGTCAGCAGGCTCCAGCCGAGCGCCCGCAGAACGCCGCGCGTCGCTGCGCGGCGCACATCGCGGCTCAGATCGGCTGCCGGAGCTGCGGTCTGCGGCAGCTCCTGGGTGACGGTGAGCGTGCTCATGCGGGCTTCCCCTTCGACCAGGGCGCGATCCCGCGGGCGATGAGACCGACCACCGCGAAGCCGAGCAGGGCCACGGCACCGCTGGCGAGCGCGAGCGCCCACACCAGCGGCGCATTGGAGTTCTGCTGGGCGAGGATCATCGCGATGCCGACGCCGACCTCGATCTTCCCGAAGAACTCCCCGAGCACCGCGCCGAGGAAAGCGGCCGGCACGGCGATCTGCAGCGCGTTCAGGATCGCCGGCAGCGCGGCGATCAGGCGCACCTTCACGAGTTGCGTGAACTTGCTGCCGCCGTACACGGTGATGAGGTCCAGGCTGGATCTGTCCGCTGACTTGAGCCCCAGCAGGGCGCCGACGACCGTCGTGAAGAAGACCGACAGCGCGGCGAGGAGCACCGCCGTGCCGCTGGGCTCGCCCACTCCCGGCGCAGGGATGACGACGATGGCGATCATGCCCACCGCGACGATCGGGATGCAGTAGGTGATGATCGCCAGCTGCATCGCCAGACCCTCGAGCCGCGGCACGACCAGGACGATCGCGGCGAGGATCAGTGCGATCCCGTTGCCCCAGAGGTAGCCGATGCCGGCCTCGACGAGGGTGACCGAGAAGTTGCGCCAGTAGTACTCCCAGCCGCTGGCGAGGTAGCTCTGCACGACGGCGAGCGGAGTGGGGATCGGGCGAGCGCCGGTCGGTGCGACGTACAGAGTCGCGATCATCCACCACAGGATGATGATCGCGGCGCCGCCGATCGCCCCGGTCAGCCAGGCGGGGAGCTTGATGCTCTCCCACTGGATGGCGCCGGAGGAGAGCGGCTGTTCCTTCGGGGGCTCCGCCCCAGAACCTCCACTCGCGGGCGCGCTCGCCTCAATGGTCATCGGCCGCGGCGCCCCCTGCACCGAAGAGCAGCTCGGACGCCTGATCCACGTACGCGTGGAACTCCGGCGTGCGCATCATCTCGGGGGTCCGGGGGCGGGGCAGGTCGATCTTCATGACCTCCTTGACCCGGCCGGGCCGGGGGCTCATCACGGCGACGTGATCGGAGAGGAAGATCGCCTCCGAGATCCCGTGCGTGACGAGGAGCGTCGTGGCGGGCTTTTCCGTCCAGATGCGCAGCAGCTCGAGATTCAGCTTCTGCCGCGTCATGTCATCGAGCGCGCCGAAAGGCTCGTCGAAGAGGAGCACGTCGGGCTTGAGGATGAGCGACCGGGCGATGGACACGCGCTGGCGCATGCCGCCGGACAGCTGCGCCGGCTTCGCCTTCTCGAAGCCCTTGAGCCCCACCAGCGAGATCATCTCGTTCACGTAGCCCTTGTCCACAGGGCGCCCGGCGATCTCGAACGGCAGCCGGATGTTCGTCAGCACGCTTCGCCAGGGCAGCAGCGCCGAGTCCTGGAAGGCGATGCCGAGCTTGTTCTCCTTGCGCAGCTCCTTCGGACTCTTGCCGTCGACGCGCGACGTTCCGCTGGTGGCGGGCTCGAGGCCGGCGAGGATGCGCAGGATCGTCGACTTGCCGCAGCCGGACGGCCCGAGCAGGGCCAGGAAGGAGCCCTGCTCGGTGTGCAGATGAGCGTCCTTGAGCGCGACGACGCTCTTGCGGCCCGAGGTGAAGACCTTGTTGAGGCCGGAGATCTGCAGGCCGGTGCCCAGGGTCTCGCCCTGGACACCGGCCTCGGCAGAGCCCGCCAGAAGAGGCGACTGCGTCATGATCGGATGCCGCGTCAGCCCGCGTACGCGACCAGCTCGGGGTTCTCCTCGTAAACCTCTTCCAGGAGCGAGAGGTCGAAGAGGTCGGAGGCCTCGAGCGTGATCCCCGCACCGGCGAGACTCTCGATGGTCGAGGCCTGCAGGTCTTCTGTGATCCAGAACAGACCGAATTCCTCGGTGTCGGGCGAGACGACGAGCTTCTCAGCCTGCTCGATGGCGCCGGCGATGGAGTTCTCCGGGTTCAGGTCGAGGTCTGCGCCGTACTCCTCGTAGGCCAGGCGGGCACCCTCTTCGGGATCGTTGACGGCGTCGGTCCAGCCCTTGATCTCGGCCACCAGGAACGCCTTGAGCTTCTCGCGGTCGTTCGTGATCGCGTCGTCGGTGACCGTGATGGTCTCGGCGACGAACGGCAGGCCGTTGTCGGCGAACGGGAGGTTGGTCGTCTCGACACCGGATGCCGCGACCGTGATCGCCTCGTTCGTGAGGTAGGCGATGAAGCCGTCGACCTCGCCGTTGATGAGCGGCGCCGGGTCGTACTGCACGGGGACGATCGTCAGCTCGGACTCGTCGATGTCGTTCGCCGCGAGCAGCGCCTTGAACAGCGCCGTGTTCGAGTCCTGGACGCCGATCTTCTTGCCGATCAGGTCCTCGGGTGTGGCGATGTCTCCGCCGTCAGCCAGCGAGAGCACTGTGAACGGGTTCTTCTGGTACGTCGTTCCGATGATCTTCAGCGGCGCACCTTCGGATGCGACGACCGTGCCGATCGAGACGGCGTCCGAGAGCGCGACGTCCGCGGCGCCGGAGATGAGCTCCGGTGCTCCGATCGACGGACCGGGGACCAGGGTCACCGAATCGAAGCCCGCATCGGCGTAGTAGCCCTTCGAGTCGGCGAAGAACTCGCCCGAGAACTCCTCGTTCTTGATCCACGAGAGCTGGACGGTGAGGTCGCCGAATCCGTCGGCGGCGGCATCGCCCGACGGAGCGGCAGCCGGCGAGGCGGACGCACAGGCGCTCAGAGCGAGTGCGGCGACCGCGACAACCGCGACGGTGGCGCCGACGCGGCCTCGCGCGCGCCTGGGAAAGGGAAGGTTCATGGGCTGTGTCTCCAGAGTTCCGGTGGTGCAGTCGGGTGGTGCATTCGGGTGGGGACGGCACGCCCACGGGACTCGGCAGTGCGCGACTGCTCTGAAGCTAAACGACGCAGATTTCACCAACACTGACGTTGGTGTTTCCGCGCCGTTACGCTTTCGCCGGTGACCCCGCCTGGCGGACGGTCGGCTCAGCGGCGCTCGCCGGCCAGCTGCAGCACGGACTCGGCGAGGGCACGGATGCCGACCGCTACGTCGGCGGCACTCACCGCCTCGTCGGGGTGATGGCTGATTCCGTCGGGGTTGCGCAGGAAGAGCATCCCGACATCCGTGATCGCCCCGAGCGCCATGCCGTCGTGACCTGCGCGACTGAAGATCGTGGCGGGGTCGTCCGCACCGGGCGGGAGCGTGGCGAGGATGCCCTCGCGCACGACATCCTGCAGCAGCGGTGCGCACATCACGGCGGCTGCGTTGTGCACCTCGCGGGCATGCCACCGCAGCCCGCGGGCACCCATGATCGCATCGAGCTCGGCGGAGATCTCGGTCCAGACGCGGTCTCTCGCGCCGTCGAACTCCCCGCGCAGGTCGAGGCTGAGGTGCGCCTCGCCGGGCACGATGTTCACCGCGCCCGGAAAGGCCTCGAGCTGTCCGACCGTGCCGATGATGTGATGCTCGTCGCGGCAGATGCGCTCCACCGCCAGGGCGGCCTCGCTCGCTCCGAGCAGGGCGTCGCGACGCATGTCGTACGGTGTGCCGCCGGCGTGACGTGCCTCGCCCTCCACGATCAGCTGGAACCGCCGGGCGCTGGCGATCGACGACACCACCGCGAGCGCCTCACCGCGCCGATCGAGCTCGGGGCCCTGCTCGATGTGCGCCTCGAGATAGCCGACCAGCTCATCGGGTCGTCTGCCCGCCTCGTCGATCCGCCCGGGGTCGAGGCCGAACTCGAGGAAGGCCTGCCGCAGGGTGGTTCCGTCGGCATCGGTCAGCGACCACCACTCGTCATGCCAGATGCCGGCCACCGCAGACGAACCCAGCAGGGCCTTGCCGAAGCGGGTTCCCTCCTCGTCCGAGAAGGCGACGACCTCGAGTGCGAACGGAAGCGGCGAGACGCTGCGCCCGGTGTCGCCGTCCGGCACGCGCAGCAGCCGCACGACCTCGAGCGCCATCAGAACCCCGACGATCCCGTCGAAGCGGCCGGCGTCGGGGACGGTGTCCAGGTGCGAGCCGAGCATGAGGGCGGGGTGGTCTCGATACGCGGCTTCGCCGCTGCTCGACCGCCGGGGGTCGGCTTCGCCGCGAGTCGACCGCCGGGGGTCGAGCCGGCCGAGCTGGTTGCCGGCGGCGTCCTGCCCGGTGGTCATCCCGACCTCGCGCATCCATTCGGCGGCGAGCCGGTTCACCCGCGCGTGCTCGGCGGAGAGGTACACCCGCTCGATCGAGCCCGGCGTCGAGGTCACGCGCGCGAGCTCGTCGCAGCGCGCCATCACGCGCCGCGCCGCCGCTTCGAAGACGTCGGGCGAGAGCTCGGGCAGCCGCGTGCGCATGCGCTCAGTCGCCACCCGGGCCGTACACGTCCATCGCCGCCTCGACCCCGCCGCCCGCGGAAACCGGCGCCCCGAACCGGCGCAGCACGGTCTCCAGCGATGCGAGCGTCTGCAGTACGGCGCCTTTGCGCGCGTTGTAGCCCATCGTGCCGATGCGCCAGACGCGCCCGTGCAGGGGACCGAACGACGTGCCGATCTCGATGCCGAAGTCCTGCAGCAGCGCCGCGCGCGCGGCATCCCCCGGCACTCCGTCGGGGATCTCCACCGCGACGACGTTCGACATCTTGTGGGCGACGTCGCCGAAGACGACGAGCCCGAGCCCTCCGACGCCCGCGAGCATCGCGGCGCCGTGCAGGCGGTGCCGTTCGATCGCCGCGTCGCGACCCTCGAGCAGCAGTACGCGGGCGCACTCGCGGGCCGCGTAGAGCATCGAGGTCGCCTCGGTGTGGTGGTTCAGCCGCCGAGGACCCCAGTAGTCCATGATCATGCCGAGGTCGAAGTAGTTGGAGCGGATGAAGTCCGGCGAGTCCTCGTCTCCTGCTTCGCGGATGCCGGCCTCGACTCTCTTGCGCGAGCGGATCACCTCGACGGCGCGCTCCGACAGTGTGATCGGCGCCGAGCCGGACGGACCCCCGAGGCACTTCTGCAGCCCGGCGGTGGCGGCATCCAGCCCCCATGCGTCCGCCTCGAACGCGTTGCCGCCGAGGGACGCCGTCGCATCGGTGTAGAACAGCACGCCGTGCTCGGCGCAGATCGCGCCCACCTCGTCGAGGGGCTGGAGCATCGTCGTCGAAGTGTCGCCCTGGACCAGGGCGAGCAGATGCGGCCGGACGCGCACGATCGCCTCTTCGAGCACCGTCGTCGGGAACACCTGCCCCCACGGCACCTCGATCGTGTGGACCTCGGCCATCGCGCGCTCGGCGATCTCGGCGAGCAGGTGCCCGAAGCGACCGAACACCGGGACGAGCACCCGGTCGCCGGGCCGGATCAGCGAGATCATCGCGGCCTCGATGCCCGCCCGCGACGTGCCGTCGATCAGCAGCGTCGCCTCGTTCGCGGTCGCCCAGACGCCGCGGTAGAGCTCCTGCGTCTCGGTCATCGTCGCCGTCATGAACGGGTCGTACTGGCCGACCAACTCGGCCGACATCGCGCGCAGCACGCTGGGGTATGCCGAGATCGGGCCGGGGCCCATCAGCAGGCGTGCCGGCGGGTCGATCGGGCCGGGGATCCGCGTCATGAAGCATCCTCACTGGTCGGCGTGTTCACGAATGTACGACCTCGCGCCGAGTGCATGGCTCGGATGCGTGGCGATCCCGTGCGCTCGGCGCCAGAGGACTGCTCACGATGCCGCCACGGCGTCCGCGAGGCGACGAGCGAGGCGCACCAGCGCGATGTCGGTGCCGGCGCGTGAGGTCAGGCAGACTCCCACCGGCCCTGGGCCGAGCCGCGACGGCACCGTGAGCAGCGGTGCCGACAGCGAGGGCAGGCCCGCGAGCGCGGCGGGCGTCGTCATCCGAAGCGTCGCGGTGCGGACGGTGTCGATGCGTTCGCCGACGGCGGTGCGCATCGGCGCCGGCCCCGGGACCGTGGGCATGAGCAGCACGTGCGTCCCGACCAGGGCACGGATGCCGTCGGCGAGGGGCTCCAGCGCGCGCCGCGCGGCCGCCTCCTCCTCGGAGGAGATCCCCGAGGCGATGCGGAACCGCTCCGCGACGGCCGGACCCAGAGCGTCCGGATGCGCGGTCACCCACTCCCCGTTGTTGCGCCACGCCTCCGCGCCCTGCACCGTGCGGAACGGAACGAAGTACTCGTCCAGGTCGCCGATGGACACGGAGTCGATGCTCGGGGCATCGGGCGACGCGCCGAGAAGCTCGAGGAGCCCGTCGAAGGCGACGCGGGTCTCGGGCTCGACCGCTGCGAGGACTTCCTCGGGCACGAGGAACCGCCACGGCAGGTCGGCATCGGACTCGCCGAGCACGTTCTCGGTCGACTCGGACCCGTCGTAGCTCAGGCACCAGTCGACGACTCGCTGCAGCGTGTCGGAGTCGCGTGCGAGCCACCCGATCGTGTCGAAGGACTGGGCAAGGGGCAGCAGACCCTGCCGCGGGACCAGCCCGTGCGTGGTGCGCAGGCCCCACAGCCCCTGATACGACGCGGGCACGCGGATCGAGCCGGCGGTGTCGGTCGCCAGGCCGATCTCGGCCTGACCGGTCGCCACAGCGGATGCCGGACCGCTCGACGACCCGCCCGGAAGAGCACCGGGCAGCGCGCCGTTGGGCGGTGTGCCGTAGTGGGCGTTGTCTCCGGCGATGCTGTACGCGAACTCGTCGGTGCGGGCGATGCCGCGCAGCGAGGCGCCTCCTCGCAGGAGATCGGTGACCGCCGCCGTCGTCGTGGTCTCAGGCCGCGCGTCGTCGAGGTAGGCGGGGTTGCCGGCGCCGACCCGATACCCCTTGATGGCGAACAGGTCCTTCACCGCGACGGTCAGCCCGCGCAGCGGACCCTCCCATGCGCCCTGCCACAGCGGGTCGCCGACGGTGCGCCACACGGACCGGTCGAGCGCCTGCGCGCGCGGGGTGACGTGGGCGGCCGTGATGAGCCAGCGGCCGTCGATGCGCTCCCAGATCTGCGTCTGCAGCCCGGTGCCTCCGCCGGTGAAGCGCGAGACCGAGACGAGCAGTGCGACGTCCGCCGCGAGTGCCCGGTGCTCGATGCGCTCGATCCTCCGCGGCGGAACCCCTCCGCGCACACCCCGGAAGGCGCTGATCGCGTCATGACCGACCAGGAGTCCTGCGGCATCCCCCCGCATGGTGTGGTCGCCGGGGGCGAAGAAGGCGTCGAGGGCGTCGAGGTCGTTGGACATGATCGCCCGCTCGTAGGCGGTGAACGCCTCGAGCAGGTCGGTGGGAACGGTGTCGGCCCCGGGGATGGCGGGCTCAGTCACCGGCCGCCGTGCCTTCCGCGGCGTCGCGCCCCCGGTCCACCGCCGCGAAGTCGGACTCGCGGATGCGCGCGTGCACTCCGCACACGATGTCGACCACCTGCGAGATGTCGAAGTCCGTCGCAGCGCTGAGGTAGGCGTAGGCGAGGTGCTCCTGCACGCCCCATCGCGCCTCGATGAGGGTCAGCGCCGAGCGCACGCATGCCCGCATCGCCTCGTTCAGGTCGGCGTCCAGGCCCGTCGGCACCAGGTATTCGGCCGTGCGCACGAGCGGTCCGGTGACCTCGCCGAACTCGGCGAGCGCCGCATCGCGCGGGATCACGTCGAAGCGCAGGGTCGCGCGGAGGGATGCCTCGAGTGCGGTCAGCGCGACCTCGCCGTCGCCCTGCGCGAAGTGCGGATCCCCGACATAGGCGAGCGCGCCGGCGACCTGCACCGGCAGGTAGAGAACGGTGCCCTCGACGAGCAGGTTGATGTCGATGTTGCCGCCGTGCGCTCCCGGTGGAACCGAGTGCGGGCGCTCGTCGCCGGCGACGGCCACCCCCATCGTGCCGAGGAACGGAGCCAGGGGGAAGGCGACCACGCGCTCGCCGTCGTCGACGACGGGAAGCAGGCCGACCAGTCGACCGTCGCGCTCCTCGACCGGCGTGAAGACGCTGACCGAGAAGTCGCCGCGGGGCAGCTCGCCCACGAGCGCCCCCTTGCCGTGGCGATTGGAGATGACGCCGTAGGGTACGCGCGGCACGAGGTGCTCGACCGTGATGCGCAGCAGGTCGCCGGGTTCGGCCCCTGCCACGTGGATCGGCCCGGTCACCACGTGCGGCCCGTCCACGGCCGGGTCGCGCGACAGCGCCGCGGCGATCGCGACCGCGTCCTCCAGCACCGCCTCGGCCGCGACGCCCTCGCCGGTGAAGTACGCCAGCGGGTCCTTGCCGTGGTCCTCGAGGATTCCCTCATGGCTGACCGTGTCGATCGTGACGCTCTCACCGGACGCGATGCGCAGGACCGCGGGATCCGTCTCGCAGAAGAGCCGCCCCCAGTGCACCGTCTCGGGCGTCGAACGCAGGTAGTGGTCGCCGGGAAGCGGGCCCACGCCCGGTTGCAGGATCGCCATGTCGGTCGGCACCCTTCCATCCAAGTGCATCCGCGTTTCCGGCGTGCGACCTCGGGTCGTCATGCCGCGGCCGACAGCATCCGGCCGCGCGGCTTGCCACGGAACCGCGGAGCCTCGCCCGCGCCGCCCTCGGTCACGTTGTACATCGCCTTGCCGTGCAGCCACGTGCGGCGGACGCGCCCGGAGAGGACGCGGTGGTCGTAGGCGGTGATCGGGTTCTTGTGAAGCAGCCGGTGCGCGTCGATCACAAGCGGGTCGTCGAGTCCGAACACGGTGAGGTGGGCGGGTGCGCCGGGCTCGAGCACGCCCGCGCCGGCCGCCAGACCCGCCACTGCAGCGGGCCCGGTCGTGAACAGAGGAAGAAGGGTCTCCAGCGGGATGCCGCGGCCCCGCGCCTCGGTCCAGACCGCGGACAGCCCCACCTGGAGGCCGGCGATCCCGCCCCACGCCAGTCCGAAGTCGCCACCGCCGGAGCGCTTGAGGTCGACCGTGCTCGGCGAGTGGTCGCTCACGATGGCGTCGATCGTGCCGTCGACGACGCCCGCCCACAGCAGGTCTCGGTTGGAGGCCTCGCGGATCGGCGGGCAGCACTTGAACTCGCTCGCCCCGTCGGGGATCTCCTCGGCCGCGATCGTCAGGTAGTGCGGGCACGTCTCGACGGTCAGGGCAACGCCCTCCGCCTTCGCGCCGCGGATCGCCGGCAGCGAGTGCGCGTCGCTCAGGTGCAGGATGTGCGCGCGTGCGCCGGTGCGGCGTGCGGCGTCGATCACGGCGTCGATGGCGGACGCCTCGCTGGCAGCCGGTCGCGACGCGAGGAACGCGTCGTAGCCGCGACCCAGCGCCCCTCCGTCGCCGAGCAGCGCCGGATCCTCGGCGTGCACGATGATGCGCGACCCGAGCCCCGCGATCTCCTCCATCGCGGCGCTCAGCTGCGCGCGGTCCAGATGCGGGAATTCGTCGACGCCCGACGGCGACAGGAAGCACTTGAACCCGAACACCCCGGCCTCGTGCAGCGGCGCGAGCGCACCCAGGTTCTCGGGCACCGCGCCGCCCCAGAAGCCGACGTCCACGTACGCCGAGGGTGCCGCCGCGGCCCTCTTGATCGAGAGCGCCTCCGCCGTCGTCGTGGGCGGCAACGAGTTCAGGGGCATGTCGACCAGAGTCGTGACGCCGCCCGCCGCGGCGGCGAGGGTCGCCGACCGGAAGCCCTCCCACTCGGTGCGACCGGGCTCGTTGACATGGACATGCGAGTCGACGAGCCCCGGCAGCAGGACCGCGTCGTCGGGCACCAGCACCGCCCGCGCAGCAGGCACGCGGTCGCGAGGACCGAGGAGGTCGGCGATGCGCTTGTCCTCGATGACGACGGCGGCCGGCCGGAAGGCCCCGTCGACGTAGGTCCTCCCGGCGCGGATGACGAAGCGCTCGGCCACTCAGGCCCCGGTCCCCGCGGCGACCGGGTCGGCCTCCGCAGCGGCGGCAGCGGCAGCCGGGCGGGGGTTCCACATCACCGCGACGTACAGGACTGCTCCGATCAGTGCGCCGATGACCCACGCGAAGCCGCTCAGACCGCTGAGCATCGGCACCCACACCGCAGCGATGGAGAACACCGCGGCGATGCCGATCGCAAGAAGTGCGCGCACGTTCCAGCCCTTCTGGTAGAAGTAGCGGCCGGACTCCTCCATGGTGAACAGGTCGGCGACCTTGATGGATCGCCGCTGCACGATGTAGTAGTCGGCCACGAGAACACCGTAGAGCGGTGCGAGGATGGCGCCCAGGGTGTCGACGAACATCGGCAGCCCGATCTGACTGATGGTCGCCACCCACAGTCCTCCGACGATGAAGCCGAGTGCTGCAGTCAGATATCCGCCGGTCTGGAAGCTGATCCGCTGCGGTGCCAGGTTGGACAGGTCGTACGCGGGCGGGATGAAGTTCGCCACCAGGTTGATGCCGATGGTGGCGATGACGAACGTGATGGCGGCAATGATCGTGAGGAACACGTTGCCGACCAGCCCGACGATCTCGGCGGGGTTGGTCAGAGGGTCGCCTGCACCGCCCTGCAGCACGATGTACGCCCCGGCCGTTGTGAACAGGCTGAGGAACGTGAAGAACGCCAGGCTCACCGGAAGCCCCAGGAAGTTGCCGCGGCGCATCGCCTTCTCGCTGCGCGAGAACCGCGCGAAGTCGCCGAAGTTGATGATGACGGCTGAGAAGTACGCGATCATCGTGCCGATGACGCCGAAGAACGCCCCGACCGCCGCCCATCCCTCGACCGATCCGTTGTTGAAGATCGAGCCGACCGCGGGAAGCAGCCGGTCGCCCGCCTGCACCCAGATCGCGACGAGCAGGCCCACCATCACCACGTACACCGCCGGCCCGGCGAAGTTGAGGAACTTCTCGATCCAGGCGATGCCCTTGAGGAACAGCACCACCTGCAGGGCGGCGACGAACACGTACGACACCCAGTCGATGACGTCCATCCCGAGGAAGCTCGGAAGGTCAGGGTCGAGGAAGATCGCGTCCAGCGCCAACGCGACCGCGGTCGAGGCGAAGTACGTCTGAGCCCCGTACCAGAAGATCGCGACGATGCCACGGATCAGGGCGGGAAACTGAGCACCGCGCACCCCCATGCTCGATCTGGCCATCACGGCGTAGGGGATGCCGTACTTGACGCTGGGTTTGCCGGTGAGGTTGACGAGGAAGTTGACGAACACGCCCGCCAGGACGATGGCGGCGAAGACCCACCAGCCGTTGATGCCGGCGGTGATGAACAGACTCGCCGCGAGGGTGTATCCGGCCAGACTCTGAATGTCATTGGTCCACACGTTGAAGAACTCGAACGCGCCCCAGCGACGCTTCTCCTCGGCGAGCGGCGCGAGGTCCTCGTTGTACAGGCTCGGGTGCGGGGCGGCGCCGGCGTGGGTGTCGAAATCGCCGGCGGGCAGTGTTGCGGTCACGGTGGACCTCCAGTGTGGGGGTGGAACTGGCGGGCAGACGGCAACGACGGCGTCGTGGCTCAAGCTATGCCCGGGTTCGGCCCGGTCCGTTTCGCCGATGTAACGCGTGCGTGAAGGTTGGTCCGCGGCTCCGATCGGCAGTGCAGGCGCGGGCGTCAATCCGGCCGCGACCTGTAACGGGCGCGAAACCAGCGGCGGGTACCGTGGCGCCATGCGCCTGGACCGCTTCAATGATCTGGATGCCGCGGGTGCGGCATCCGTGGTCGCGATCTGGGCGGCCATACCGCACTGGGTGGACGAGGTTGTCGCCGGGCGGCCGTACGACTCGGTCGACGCTCTCGCGGATCACGCCCGCGAACTCGCCCGCGGATGGACCCGCGCCGATCTCGACGCAGCCCTCGCACATCACCCGCGGATCGGCCAGCGCCCCGCCGGGTCCGGCGCCGAGGCGGACGCGTCCCGGCGGGAGCAGTCGTCGATGACGGATGCCGCGGCCGACGTGTCCGCCGCGATCACCGCCGGCAACGCGGCCTACGAAGAGCGCTTCGGCCGCGTCTTCCTCATCCGCGCGGCGGGCCGCTCGCCGCAGCAGATGCTGGCGGAACTGCACCGACGCCTCGGCAACGACGACGAGACCGAGGCCTCCGAAGCGCTCGGCCAGCTCACCGAGATCGCCGTCCTGCGGCTGCGGGGTTCCGTGGCCGACTCCTCGAGCGAGAGGATCGCCCCATGAGCCACCTCACCACTCACGTTCTGGACGCCACGACCGGGAGTCCCGCCGTCGGGGTCGCCGTCGAACTCGCCGACGAGGGCGGACTTCCCGTCGACGCAGGCGTCACCGACGCCGACGGGCGCGCGGCACTCGGGCCCGAGTCGCTGCCCGCCGGCGAGTACACGATCGCCTTCCGCACCGGTGCGTACTTCGCCGAACTCGGCGTGGACACGTTCTACCCCTTCGTCACCGTGACGTTCACCGTGGAGGTCGCGGACGACGGCACGAGCAGGCACTATCACGTGCCCCTGCTGCTCAGCCCGTTCGCCTATTCGACCTACAGAGGGAGTTAGACCATGAGCGATGTGTCCGTCAGCCTGGGCGCGAACAAGTACGGCAAGGCGGAGAACCGCGTCGTGCGAATCTACCGCGACACCCCGCGCCACGAGATCGTAGACCTCAGCGTCACATCTCAGCTGAGGGGCGCCGCGCTGGTCGAGTCGTACCTCACCGGCGACAACGCCCTGGTGGTGGCGACCGACACGCAGAAGAACACCGCGTTCGCGTTCGCGAAGAAGCACGGCATCCCCTCGCCCGAGGAGTATCTGCTCAAGCTCGCGGAGCACTTCGTGAGCGGGTTCGACTGGATCGAGGGCGGCCTCTGGCAGGCCGAGCAGTACGAGTGGGACCGCATCCTCGTGGACGGCAAGCCGCACGATCACTCGTTCGTGCGCACCGGTCAGGGCACGCGCCTGGCCACCGTGCAGGTGGTGGACGGCCAGACGCACGTCACCGGCGGCGTGAAGGACCTGACGGTGCTGAAGTCCACCGGCAGCGAATTCGCCGGATTCCCTCGCGACGAGTACACGACCCTGGTCGAAACGCACGACCGCATCATGGCGACCTCCGTCACCGGCCGCTGGCGATTCCTGCCCGACGCCGTCGAGGCCGGCATCGACTACAACGGCCTGTACGCGGAGGTGTCGTCGGTGCTGCTGTCGACCTTCGCGACGGTCCACTCCCTGGCCCTGCAGCAGACCCTCTTCGCGATGGGGAAGGCCGCGATCGAGGCTCGCCCCGAGATCGCCGAGGTGCGCTTCGCGATGCCGAACAAGCACCACTTCGCCTACGACCTCGCTCCGTTCGGACTGGACAACCCCAACGAGGTGTTCTACGCCGCCGACCGCCCGTACGGGCTGATCGAGGGGACGATCACCCGCGACGGCGCCGCCCCTGCGCCGGGCGCGTGGCTCGACATCCCGGCGTTCGTCTAGCCTCGCCCCGCCGCGCTCGCGCGCTCCCCCGCCCCCGATTCCCGCGAGACTGCACCTGGACGTCGAGACAGCGGGCGCACCCCGCAGTCTCGACGTGCGGGTGCAGTCTCGCGGTCCAGGCGTTGAGTGCGGCCCGCGTTTCGACGCCGGCGGGGCCCCGGGCGTATCCGGTCG
>NZ_DASUNI010000281.1:0-2560 GCF_036277215.1 Microbacterium sp.
CCCATCCCCGGCAAACCGGCTGCGATCACCATGAGGTTCGACGTCGATGAATCCTTCGAACCCGGCGAATTCAGGGCGAGCGGCGCCACGCTCAGCTACAACCCGACGACGGCCGCCGACACGCGAGACGATCGCACCAAACCCGCGGTTAGCCTTCCGCCCCATTGGATCGGGAGCAACGCCGAGTGGATCGAGTTCTGAGACCAGCCATCCGCTGCGCCCTGGCGAGGAAGCCCATGCGCCCGTGCGCCGCGGGAAGACGCAGGCGGCGCGGACCGCCGAGCGGTCGAGTCAGCGGTTCCTCACCGCGCCGAAAGCCATTCCTTCCGGCGCCGCAGACCGCAATCACTACCGGCTCCGCTACGACCGCGTCGACACCGACGGGAAGATGAGCCTGCGCCGCGCCGGACGCATGCACCACCTCGGCATCGGCACGGAACACCGCGGCAAACGGATCCTCGCCCTCGCCGACGAACACAGCATCACCGTCGTGCACCTCGACACCGGCAAAATCATCGCCACCAACACCATCCAGCCCGGCCGCACCTACTGGCGAAACACAATGAAAGCCCCCGGCCGGTGGCCGGGGGCTTCTCAAAAGTGACGCATCACGCGACTCATCAGCGACCTATGTCGCGACTCATCACATTGGTGGACCTGAGGGGACTCGAACCCCTGACCCCCTCGATGCGAACGAGGTGCGCTACCAGCTGCGCCACAGGCCCATAAACCTCCGACAGGCTATCACGGCGCCTGAGGCGGCTCGGATCTGCCGGGGCGGGCCAGGTGGAACACCGCATCGACGACTGAATACTCGTCGAGGTACCCGCCTCGGGCGATCGGATGCATGCCCGCCGTGTCCACCCGCCCGTCGGCGAGGATGAAGCGCTCGTCCAGGTGCACGCCGACGACCTGGCCGCACACCAGGTGCCGGTCGATTGGTCGCTGCGCGGCATCCGTCAGTTCGATCGTCTGCGTCACGACGCATTCGAGCGCGACCGGACTGGCAGCGACCCGTGGCGGGGCGACCAGGCGCGACGCTGCCGGCTCCAGCTCGGCGAATGCGAACTCGGAGTGGCCGCGCTCCAGCGCGGCGGAGGACCGGTTCATCGCCTCGCGCAGATCGTACGTCGCGAGGTTCCACACGAACTCGCCGCGGGCGAGGGCGTGCGATGCCGAGTCCTTCATGCCCGCGCTCGAGAACATCACGATGGGCGGGTCGTCGGCGACGGCGTTGAAGAAGCTGTACGGCGCGAGGTTCGGCGTACCGGCCGCATCCAGCGTGGAGATCCACCCGATCGGGCGCGGCGCGACGATCGCCTTGAACGGGTCGTGTGGCAACAGGGAACGATCGCGCGCGCGGGGCTCGTAGAACATTCCTCAGGCTCCGGGCGTCGGAGATCAGCCGGCGGCGCGGCTGCGCAGCAGCTCGCGGACGTGCGCCTCGATCTCGGCGTCGTCGGCCTTGCCCGCGAACGCCGGTGCGGAGGCAGCGCGGCGAGCCGTGCGGGCGGTGTCGATCGAGGGAGGCTGCAGCTCGGCCGCGCGCTGGCGCACGGCGTCTTCCAGCGCGGCCTGCCGCAGCGCCTCGCGGGCGGCAGCGGCGTCGAGCACCGCGGCGGCTCGCGAGCCAGCCGACGCGGTGAGGGGGCGCGGGAGTTCACGCGGGGCCCAGCCCGGGCTGCGGTCGCCCGCCAGTGCGACGTCCTGCACATCACGCGGCTCGTGTGACGCGGCATCCGTCGTCGCAATGCGGCCGACTGCTCTCGCTCCGACGCGCCTCATGCGGTGCAGAAGCAGACCGCACACGGCGGCCACGCCGACGGCCGACCACAGGATCAGCTGGGCACCCGTGGTGATGACCTCCCAGGCGCCCCACACGCCGACTCCGATCGCGGCGAGAGCGGTGACGGTCAGGAACAGGCGAGTGCGGCGGCGCGCGCGAGCGCGACGTGCCGACGGCAGAGCGCGGGCAGCGGCGCGCTCGTCACGCGCCTGCTCGAGCTCGGTGCGCGCCTGCTCGAGAGCGGTCTGCTCGCGGTGGGCGAGCGCCCGGCGTGCGAGCTTCTGCTGCGCCATCGCGGTGCGCGCATTCAACTCGAGCTGCACTTCGTGCGGCGTCTCACTCGTCTCGGCGAGCACGCGCAGCGCCTGATTGAGGCGCACGGCATTGCGTTCGGCGGCGTCGAACTGGTGGCGGCTGGCCCACGTGGGCAGCAGGTAGACCAGCCACAGGAGCACGGCGACGAGGACGATGACCCCCCCACCAAGAACCTGCCCACCCATGGGTCTCACGGTATGCGACAGGATGCCGCGACTCCGGCATCCTGTCGCGTGTCGTCTCAGGCGCGCACGCGATCCGACCGCCGTGCGCTGACTGTCCGAGCTGGGTCTCAGGCGCGCAGGCGATCGCTCGGCGGCACCGTGGCGGCGTCCTGCGGTGCGCGTCCCTGCACCCAGCGCTGGAGCACGCCTTCGGGCACGTCCTCGCGGGTCAGTGCGAAGGCGTAGTGGTCGCGCCAGTCGCCGTTGATGTGGATGAACCGCCGGCGCAGACCCT
>NZ_DASUNI010000282.1:0-2243 GCF_036277215.1 Microbacterium sp.
ACCGTGCAGTTCATCTCCATGCTGGGCTTCGCGATCCCCGGCTTCCTCGTCGCCCTCTTCCTGGTGCTGATCTTCGCGATCAACCTGGGCTGGTTCAAGGCGACCGGGTACATACCGATCACGACATCCTTCACCGGCTGGCTCTCGTCGGTCACCCTGCCCATCGCAGCTCTTGCCCTCGGGGCGATCGCCTCGGTGACGCAGCAGGTGCGAGGCTCGGTCATCGACGGACTGTCCCGCGACTACGTGCGAACACTCCGCAGTCGGGGCCTCAGCAGCAACCGCGTCGTCTACAAGCACGTGCTGCGCAACGCCGGCGGCCCCGCGCTCGCGGTGCTGTCGGTGCAGTTCATCGGTCTCCTCGGTGGCGCGATCATCGTCGAGCAGGTCTTCGCCCTCCCGGGGATGGGCCAACTCACGGTGTCGGCGACCACCGTGGGCGACATCCCGGTCGTGATGGGCGTCGTGATCGTCTTCGCCGTCATCGTCGTCATCGTCAACCTCCTCATCGACCTCGCGCAGGCAGCGCTCAACCCGAAGGTGCGACTCTCATGACCGCTGTCGAAATTCCCACCGACGTTCCCACCCCGGCGGCGGCAGCCCCCGATCACCTGTTCCGCAGGCTGATCCGGCGTCCGCTCGGTCTGATCTCCATCGTGTTCCTCGCCCTGGTGCTCCTCATCGCCATCATCGGGCCGTGGATCACGCCGTACGACCCCAACCTGGCATCGCTGCAGCAGATCCTCGCCCCGCCGAGTCCCGAGCACGTACTCGGTGCCGACGGCGCCGGTCGAGACGTGCTCTCGCGGCTGCTGGCGGCGACGCGGACCACGATCTTCGCAGCCCTGCTCGCCGTGATCACGGCCTTCATCATCGGCGTGATCTCAGGACTGATCGCCGGCTACTACAAGGGTTGGTTCGAGGGCGCCGCCGCGTGGCTGACGTCGCTCGTGATGGCGCTCCCCGGACTCGTGGTGCTGCTGGCCGCCCGTGCCATCGTCGGGCCGTCCGTGTGGTTCGCGATGCTCATCTTCGGTGTGCTTCTCGCGCCGGCCTACTACCGACTGGTGTTCGCGGCCGTCACGGCGGTGCGCTCGGAGCTCTACGTGGATGCGGCGCGAGTCGCGGGCCTCAGCGACGTGCGCATCATCAGCCGTCACATCCTCTCGGTGGTCCGTGCGCCGATCGTCATCCAGACCGCGATCCTCACCGGCATCGCGATCGGGGTGCAATCGGGACTGGAGTTCCTGGGGCTCGGCGACCGGTCGGTGCCCACATGGGGTGGCATGCTGAACGACGCGTTCACCAACATCTACAAGGCGCCCCTGCTCATGCTCTGGCCGTCGCTCGCGATCGCACTGACCTGTATCTCGCTCACGCTGCTGGCCAACGCGATGCGGGATGAGCTCGAGCGGGTCGTTGCGGTCCGCCGCAAGCGCCGCCGGGCTGTGGCGACCGCGACCGGTTCGATCGCGGCCGTCACCACAGCGGTCTCCGTCAACGGCGTCGCCGAGATCGAGGACCTCGACGAGGCGCCGGTGATCGAAGGCAACGCCGGTCCGATCCTGCACGAGGACGACCACCGCACCTCGCTCCGCAGCCAGGAGGCGGTCCTGACGATCACCGACCTGCGGGTCGGATACGGAGAGACCCTCGAGGTCGTCCACGGCGTCTCGATGCAGATCCGCAAGGGCGAGATCCACGGACTCATCGGCGAATCGGGTTCGGGCAAGTCGCAGACGGCATTCGCCGTGCTCGGTCTGCTCCCGCGTGGCGGTCACGTCACGGGCGGCACGATCGACTACGAGGGCACGCTGCTCGACGACAACGACGAGCGCACCTACGCGGGGATCCGCGGACGCCGCATCGGCTACATCCCGCAGGAGCCGATGTCGAACCTGGATCAGTCGTTCACGATCGGCAGCCAGCTGATCGAGCCGCTGCGGGTCGGGATGGGGATGAGCAAGAAGGATGCGACCGAGAAGGCGCTCAGCCTGCTCGAGCGGGTCGGCATCCCCAACCCGAAGCGCACGTTCGCCGCGTACCCGTTCGAGGTCTCGGGCGGCATGGCGCAGCGTGTGCTGATCGCCGGCGCGGTCTCGACCGACCCCGACCTGATCATCGCCGACGAGCCCACCACCGCCCTCGACGTGACCGTGCAGGCGGGCGTGCTGCACCTGCTGCGCGATCTCGCGATCGAGCGCAGCCTCGCGGTGCTGCTCGTCACCCACGACCTCGGGGTG
>NZ_DASUNI010000283.1:0-16279 GCF_036277215.1 Microbacterium sp.
CTCCAGCTGTTCGAGCGCAAGCCCATGCCGACCTGGGGCGCCGATCTCAGCGAGATCGACTTCGACAACATCAAGTACTTCGTGCGCTCCACCGAGAAGCAGGCCGGATCGTGGGAGGAGCTCCCCGAGGAGATCCGCAACACGTACGAGCGGCTCGGCATCCCTGAGGCCGAGCGCCAGCGCCTCGTGGCGGGCGTGGCCGCGCAGTACGAGTCGGAAGTCGTCTACCACCAGATCAACGAGCAGCTCGAGGCCCAGGGTGTCATCTTCATGGACACCGACACGGCGCTGCGCGAGCACCCCGAGTTCTTCGAGGAGTACTTCGGCACCGTGATCCCCGCCGGCGACAACAAGTTCGCCGCATTGAACACCTCGGTGTGGTCGGGCGGATCGTTCGTCTACGTGCCGCCCGGTGTACACGTCGAGATCCCGTTGCAGGCGTACTTCCGCATCAACACCGAGAACATGGGCCAGTTCGAGCGGACGCTCATCATCGCCGACGAGGGCTCGTACGTGCACTACATCGAGGGCTGCACCGCCCCGATCTACAAGAGCGATTCGCTGCACTCGGCCGTCGTCGAGATCATCGTGAAGAAGAACGCCCGCGTGCGCTACACGACGATCCAGAACTGGTCGAACAACGTCTACAACCTGGTCACCAAGCGTGCGATCGCGCACGAAGGCGCGACCATGGAGTGGATCGACGGCAACATCGGCTCGAAGGTGACCATGAAGTACCCGTCGATCTTCCTGGTCGGCGAGCACGCGAAGGGCGAGACGCTCTCGGTTGCCTTCGCCGGTCCCGGGCAGCACCAGGACGCCGGCGCGAAGATGATCCACATGGCGCCCTACACGCAGTCCTCGATCGTCTCGAAATCGATCGCCCGCGGCGGCGGTCGCGCCGGCTATCGCGGCGAGGTCCGCGTCGACGCCAACGCGCACCACTCGGCCAACACGGTGCGTTGCGACGCGCTCCTGGTGGACACCATCTCGCGCTCCGACACATATCCGTCGATCGACATCCGCGTCGACGACGTCCAGCTCGGACACGAGGCCACCGTCTCGAAGGTCAGCGAAGAGCAGCTGTTCTACCTGATGAGCCGCGGGATGCCGGAGGACGAGGCGATGGCGATGATCGTGCGCGGCTTCATCGAGCCGATCGCGCGCGAGCTTCCGATGGAGTACGCCATGGAGCTGAACAAGCTCATCGAGATGGGCATGGAAGGATCGGTCGGCTAGATGACGACCACGACGCAGGCACCCTCGTCGGTGCCCGGCTCGACAGCGCACACGGACGGGGCCTGGGCGCCGATCCAGACCCGTTCGGAGCGTCCGCGCTCGTATGATCCGGCCGATTTCGAACGGCCGAACGGACGCGAGGTGAACTGGAAGCACTCCCCGGTCGACCGGCTGGCCCCGCTCTTCTCCGACGTCGAGGGCGGCGCGGATGTCGTGACCGTCGCCGTGTCCGCACCCGATGCCGTCCAGACGGCGTCCCTTTCGGTGGGCACCGCGCCCCGCGGAGAAATCTTCACCCCGGAAGACCTGCCCGCCGCGATCGCCTGGCGCCGCGAGCCCGCTGCCCACCTGCTGCGTATCCCGGCCGGTGTCGAGCTCGACGAGCCCGTCTACGTCGATGTGCAGGGTCACGGCGGGCTGGCCCACGCGCACCTCGTGCTCGAGGCGATGCCCAACTCTCACGGGACCGTCGTGCTGCGGCACGCGGGGTCGGTGCAGCTCGCCCAGAATGTCGAGATCCTCGTGCGGGAAGGCGCGCACCTCACCGTCATCACCGTGCAGCAGTGGGCCGATGACTCGGTGCACGCGGCATCCCATCAGGCGCGCGTGGATCGCGACGCGACCCTGCGGCACATCGTCGTCAGCTTCGGCGGAGGCGTCGTACGTGTGAACCCCAGCGTCGAGCTCGCCGGTGCCGGCTCGCACGCGCAGCTGTACGGCATGTCGTACTCCGATTCGGGGCAGCACCTGGAGAGCCAGGTGTACCTGTTCCACAAGGGCCGCGACACCCGCGGCGACGTGCTCTACAAGGGCGCCCTTCAGGGCGCCGGCGCCCGCAGCGTCTGGATCGGAGACGTGCTGATCGGCCCCGAGGCCGTCGGCACCGACTCGTACGAGGCCAACCGGAATCTCGTCCTCACCGACGGCGCACGCGCCGAGTCCATCCCCAACCTGGAGATCGAGACCGGCGACATCCGCGGTGCCGGGCATGCGAGCGCGACTGGACGCTTCGACGACGAGCAGCTGTTCTATCTGCAGTCGCGCGGCATCAGCGAGGACGAGGCCCGCCGCCTGGTGGTCATCGGCTTCCTGAGCGACATCGTCCAACGCATCGGCATCCCCGCTCTGGAGACGGAGCTGCACGCGGCCATCGAAGCCGAACTTCAGGAAGGAGCGGCGCAGTGACCGCAACCCGTGTCTGTGCTCTGAGCGAGCTGGAGCAGGACTCCGCCATCCGCGTCGAGGTGGAAGGCGTGCCCATCGCCGTCGTCCGCGACTCGAACGATGACGTGCACGCGATCGGCGATGTCTGCACGCACGGCGACATCTCGCTCGCGGAGGGCTTCGTCGACGGCGACACGATCGAATGCTGGGCGCACGGCTCCGCCTTCTCGCTCCAGACCGGGCGACCCCTGAATCTCCCCGCCTACGAACCCGTACCCGTCTACGCCGTCACGATCGAGGGGGACGATGTGCTCATCGATCCCGCCGTTCTGAAGACACCGTGACCGCAGCACCGACTTCGAAGAAGGAAACCTCAATGTCAGTCCTCGAGATCCGCGACCTCCATGTGACGGTCGAGACGGATGCCGGCACCACACCGATCCTCAACGGAGTGACCCTCACCATCCGAAAGGGTGAGACGCACGCCATCATCGGGCCGAACTGCTCCGGTAAGTCCACCCTCGCGTACACGATCGCCGGACACCCGAAGTATCAGGTCACCAGCGGCACCATCACGCTCGACGGCGACGACGTGCTCGCGATGACGGTCGACGAGCGGGCCCGCGCCGGGCTGTTCCTGGCAATGCAGTACCCGGTCGAGATCCCCGGCGTGACCGTCACCAACTTCCTGCGGACCGCCAAGACCGCGATCGACGGCGAAGCACCGGCGATCCGCACGTGGACCAAGGACGTCAAGCAGTCCATGAAGAACCTGCGCATGGACCCGAAGTTCGCGCAGCGCAACGTCAACGAGGGGTTCTCGGGCGGCGAGAAGAAGCGTCACGAGATCCTGCAGCTCGAGCTTCTGCGGCCGCAGATCGCCGTGCTCGACGAGACCGACTCCGGTCTGGACGTCGATGCGCTGAAGGTGGTGTCCGAGGGTGTCAACCGCGCCAAGGAGAACACCGATCTGGGCGTTCTGCTGATCACGCACTACACCCGCATCCTGCGATACATCCATCCCGACTTCGTGCACGTCATGATCGCGGGACGGATCGTCGAAGAGGGTGGACCTGAGCTCGCCGAGCGACTCGAGGACGAAGGCTACGACCGGTTCATGGCGCCGCTTCTCGAAGCCGCCGCCGAGGGCGAAGCGTAGAATCCTGGTATGACCGCGACGCTGGCACCCGACAAGTACGACGAGGTCCAAGAAGCCCTCAAGGACGTCATGGACCCCGAACTGGGGATCAACGTCGTGGACCTGGGCCTGATCTACGATCTCGGCTGGGACGACGAGAACGACGCGCTGGTCATCCACATGACGCTGACCAGCGCCGGCTGCCCGCTCACGGACGTGCTCGAGGAGCAGACTGCTCAGGCACTGGACGACGTGGTGGAGCGGTTCCGGATCAACTGGGTCTGGATGCCGCCGTGGGGACCGGAGCGGATCACAGACGACGGGCGCGACATGATGCGCGCGCTCGGCTTCGCGATCTGACCCGCCGACGCCCGCTGAAGTCCCTCTTGTAGCCGCCTCAACGCCTCACTAGGCTCACGGCCATCGGTCGCATCGGCGCGATCGCACTTTGGGGGAAGTGGATCATGCGCGCACGTGCGGGCGGTGTTTGGTGTGTCGTTTTCGCGGTTGCCGGCCTGACCGGATGTAATGCGCCTCCGGGTGGAACCGACGGCTCGCCGCCCATCGAGGCGACTCTGGCCATCCATTCCGGCGAGGCGGCCGTCGAGACCGCGGACGGGACGGGGGACGGCGCCGACGGCGAAACCCTCGCTGCGGGCGACGTCGTCACGGTGTCGGGGCAGGACGCCCTGGTCGAGCTGACCTGGTCGGACGGTGCAGTCACCCGACTGGGTCCGGACACATCGTTCACCGTCGGCGCGCCGGGCGATCGGCTGGGCGCGCGCGGCCTGCAAAGCGGCGGTGTGAGCTGGAACCGGGTGTCCGCGGCCCGAGATGCCGAGGAGGATGCCGCGCCGTACGTGCTCGCGGTGGACGGTGCGAGCCCCGTCTCGGATCGCGGCGAGCTGTTCGTCGTGGACTGCAGGGCCGAAGCCTGCAGGATCGCCGGGACGGGCGGCGGTGGCGCCGACGGGTCGAAGACGACCTTCCGGCGAGGACTGATCGAGACCGAGGTCGTCGGCGAGATGCCGGTCTCGTGGGAGGCGCTGATGGTCGACCCGTGGGCGGAGGCGAACGCCGCGCTGGACGAGGCCGGCGGGCTGGCCCCGGTCGCCGACCTGTTCGCCGATGCGGAGCCGTCGCGCGGGGTGCTGGAGGGGACGTTCGACGTCCTGCGCACCGGGCGGGAGCGGTCCTGCTCCGGAGCGCGGTGTTCGGAGCTGGTCCTGATCCAGCCGGGGGAGACCCGAAGTCTCGTCTACACATTCAATCGAGACTGCCTTCCGGCCTCCGGGTGTGCCACGAGCGTCGACACGCAGTTCGTCGACACGGACACGGGCGCGGTCAACGACGAGAACGTGCCACTTGTGACGAGCGCGGAGACCTTCACGTGGGGCCGGGACGTCGAGGGCTCGATCTGCCTTTGGACCTACGAAGACGGGTTCAGCACCGAGACAGGGCATCAGGCGAACTCGATTCGATGGAGCGTCACACCGTCGAAGGCCGAGATCAGGGACGGGGTTTTCGTCGTGACCGAACTCACTGGGACAGCTGAGGCTTCGCTGAAGATCGTCGAGCACGTATCGCCGGAGTTCCCGGGATGCGAGGCACTCGAGGTCGAGTGGTCGGGAGCTTCGGATCTGGTGCTCACGAGGAGGGACGGCTGATGTCCGCCGTGATCGGGCGCGCGGCGCTGGCCGCCGGCACCGTCATCGCGGGGTTGCTGCTCGCGCCCGCCGCGGCGTGGGCATCATCCGACACGGAGGCAGGGCCGGGAACCGCGGTCTTCGCGGTGGAGGTCACGGATGTCAGCACCGGACCGAACGGCGCGGGCGAGACCGAGTCGACCAGCGGCGAGCTGCGGATCGCCTGCGTCGGCACCACCTGCGCCATCGCCTCCGAGCCGGGACGGCAATTCCTCGGGGGCATCGACCTCACCGCCGGCGCGACCATATCGGGATCCGGATCCTCCGGAAGCACCGGCTCGCCCTGCGCCGGGGGCCGGGGGGCGCGCACGGTCAGCCTGGACGCGACAGCCGCCGGCTTCACCGCCGAGCTTTCGCAGGAACCGATCGAGTGGCTCGCCTGCGACGACGGAAGCGAAGCGTACGGCCACGCACGAGAAGTCGCATGGAGCGGAACCCTCGTCTCGGCCGACGAGTGCGTCTTCCGCGAGGAAGGCTGCGCGCAGTCCACGGGCGGATCGTTCCTGGCAACGGGATCCCCGGCCGCGCCCAGCGTTCTGAGTACTCTTGCGACACCCGCGACAGCGGGCACAGCCCCGGTGCAGCTGGGTTTCGCGGCGGCCCTGACGATCATTCTGGTGCTGCTGGTCGCCTTTCCGACGGCCCTGCTGAACTCGGCGGCCGAGCACGGCTCCGGTCGCCTCGCCGACTGGTGGCGTGCACGGCCGGGCCCGCGGTCGCCTCGCGGCGCCGCCGCCGCCGCGGAGGACGCACCGGGCATCGACGCGTCCGAGCACCCGCCCGTCGGGCGTTGGTCTCAGACATGGTGGTGGGCGGCGGTGGGCGTCCTCGCGGCGGCCGTCATCTCGGCGTTCGTCGACCCGCAGTTCGGGCTGAACCCCGGCAGCGCACGGATGGTCCTGTCCATCCTGGCGTCGTTCGGCATCGACGTGGTGCTGGGCTGGGTCATCGTGATCTTCCTGATGCGGCGCTTCGCCCCGGGTGCGGTGCATTCGTTCGCCTTCCAGCCGCTGACGCTGCTGATCGTCGTCCTCGCGGTGGTGTTCACGCGCATCACCGGATTCGAGCCAGGCATCGTCTTCGGTCTCGTCGCAGGCGTCGCGTTCGGCGCGTTGGTCGGGCGCGCGCAGGAGGCCCGAGCAACTCTGGTCACCCTGGGCTATGCCTTCGGCGTCGCGCTGATCGCGTGGGTCCTGTACGGCATGATGGGCGGCGGCGCGGCTTCGGGAGGGTCGTTCTGGTCCACGTTCACTGTGGAGACGCTCTCCTCGGTCGCGATCGGCGGGATGGCGGCTCTGCCCATCGCTCTGTTCCCTGTGCGAGGCCTGCCCGGGTCGACGATCTGGGCGTGGAATCGAGGGGTGTGGGCAGGGTGCTATGCCGTCGGGCTCTTCGCGTTCTTCGTCGTCCTGATGCCGATGCCGTTCTCCTGGTCGGACGTGGCCCTCGACCTCGGCACCTGGATCGGCATCTACCTCGTCTACCTCGCAGTCGCACTGGTGCTGTGGCTGCTGCTCGCACGGCCGTGGAGCAAGGGTCAGACGGTGGCACCCGAGGTGAGCGCCGCCGCCGGGGGTGAGCCCGGCGAGGTGGGCGCGACGGTCTCCTCGGGGCCGAGTTTGTCGAGACCGCCCTCCGATGACACGGAAGGACCAACACGCTGAGGCCGGATGTCGTCCGTCGTAGGCTCGAACGGTGAGTGCCGCCCCCCTGACCGCCCTGCCCCTCGACGAGCTGAGACAGCGTTCCAGCACAAAATGGCGCCGGTATCCGGAGAAGGTGCTCCCGCTGTTCGTCGCGGAAACCGACTTCGCACCGGCGCCCGCCATCACGCGGGCGCTGATGCGTGCCGTCGAACTGGGCGACACCGGATACACGCCCCCCGACCCGGGCATCGCGCGCGCGTTCGCGGGCTTCGCGCAGCGACGCTTCGGATGGGCGGTCGATCCCGAGCGTGTCCGCACCACATGCGACGTGATGATGGGGGTCGTCGAGATCCTCCGCCGCGTCATCGCACCCGGGGACCGCGTGATCGTGACCCCACCCGTTTACCCTCCGTTCTACGAGTGCATCCCCGAGGCGGGCGGCGTCGTCGAACGCGTCCCCCTCCTGGAGAAAGAGACCGGCTGGGAGCTCGATCTGCTCGGCATCGAGGCGGCCTTCGCGGGAGGAGCACGCTCGGTCCTGCTGTGCAATCCGCACAATCCGACCGGCACGGCGCACTCCCGGGAATCCCTGGCTGCGCTCGCCGACCTGGCAGCCGGGTTCGGCGCGACCGTCATCAGCGATGAGATCCACGCGCCCCTGGTGCACGCGCCACACACATTCACGCCGTTCCTCACCGCTTCGCCCGCGGCGGCCCGGATCGGCTTCGCCGTCACAAGCGCGAGCAAGGCCTACAACCTCGCCGGCTTGAAATGCGCTCTGATGGTCACCGCGGCGGAGCCGAGCGGAGCGGTGGTACGATCCTTGCCCGACGAGGTCGAGTGGCGGACCGGGCTGTTCGGTGCGATCGCCGGCGTTGCGGCATTCTCCGAGGAGAGCGATGTCTGGCTCGACGGGCTGCTCGCCGCGCTGGACCAGAACCGCCGCCTCCTCGCCGAGCTTCTCGCGGAGCACGTGCCGGACGCCCGCTATCGGATCCCCGAAGCCGGATTCCTCGCGTGGGTGGATCTCACCGGTCTGGGCTGGGGCGAGAACCCGGCGGTCAAGATCCGACGCGAGGCCGATGTGGCCCTGCATCTCGGACCGCTGTTCGGTGAGGAGGGGAGCGGGCACGTGCGCATCAACATCGGCTGCTCGCCGGACGTGCTGCGCGAGGCCGTCGCGCGCATCGGCTCGCTCATCTCGTCGTGACCGCGCCGCTCGAGCCCGCGCCGAGCATCTGGGGCACGCGCTACGTCTGGGTGACGGTGGGAGCGGTCGCCCTGATCTTCCTCGCGGCTGTGCAGGCCCTGGCCGTCACGACCGTGATGCCGATCGTGAGCGACGACCTGGACGGCGACACGCTGTACGCGGTCGCGTTCGCGGGCACGCTGGCCACCAGCGTCATCGGGATGGTGGCCGTCGGCGCGTGGAGCGACAGGTCGGGCCCGAAAGCGCCGCTGTACGCGGCCGTGGCCCTGTTCCTGGTCGGTCTGGTGATCGCCGGGCTCGCCCCGACGATGCCGATCCTCGTCGTCGGCCGGCTCATCCAAGGTCTCGGCACCGGCGGGCAGACCGTCGCCCTGTACGTGGTCGTCGCTCGGGTCTATCCCGCGCAGGTCCACGGCCGCGTGTTCGCGGCCTTCTCGGCGGCATGGGTGGTGCCGTCACTGATCGGCCCCTTTCTGGCGGGCGCGGTGACGGAGTACCTGCACTGGAGGTGGGTGTTCCTCGGGGTCGCGGCGCTGACGCTCGTGGCGTTCACGCTGATCGCGCTGCGACTTCACGCCACCGCACTGCACACGGACGAGCCGCAGGAGGGCAGGGTGGGGCCCCGCCTCGCGTGCGCGGTGGCGGTGGCGATCGGCGCGCTGGCGCTCAGTCTGGCCGGTGAGCTCGGGTCCTGGTCGGTGCTGGTGGTCGCGGCATCCGTGCTCATCATCGGCTTCGCCGCCCGACCGCTGCTGCCACCGGGGACCCTGCTCTCAGGACGCGGCCTGCCGAGCGTCGTGCTCATGCGCGGGCTGATCGCCGGCGCGCTGTTCGGTGCCGAGATCTACGTGCCCTATCTGCTGATCGCGGAGTACGACTTCTCCCCGACGTGGGCGGGAGTGGCGCTGACGGCGGCGGCCCTGACGTGGGCGGCCGCGTCGGCTGTACAGGGACGCGTGGGCGACCGCATCGGGAATGCCCGCATCACCCTGATCGGCACCGCCCTGCTGTTCACGTCCCTCACAGTGGCGGGAGCAGTGGCGTGGGGCCATCTGCACACGGCTGCGCTCATCGTCGGCTGGGCGCTCGCGGGGGCGGGCATGGGGTTGATGTACCCGCGGTTGACCGTGCTGACCCTCGCGTACTCGACGCCGCAGAATCAGGGATTCAACTCGGCGGCGCTGTCGATCTCGGACGCAGTCGGTGCCGCGGCCGCGATCGCTGTGATGGGCCTGGTGTTCACCGCGCTCACGGCGACGGATGCCGGCTTCGTGGCGGTCTTCGCCATCGCGGGCGTCCTGGCACTGCTGGCGCTGGTACCCGGCCTTCGGCTCGGGCACGCGCACGAGGTGGCCCCGCAGGGCCGCGATCGCTGACTACTTCTTGCGCGCGTCGAGCGCGTGCACGCCCTTCCAGACCAGCGGCACCAGCGCGGCGGCCAGCACGGCCTTCAGCAGGTCGCCGAGCAGGAACGGGAACATGCCGGCGCCCAGCGTCGCGCCGATCAGGGTGTCGTAGCCGAGGGCGTCCTGCCAGACGGCAGGCCCGAGGTTGGAGAGGGACACGTACAGCCAGGGCAGACCGAACGCGTAGATCACGGCGCTGCCGGAGACGTAGGTGACGAACATGCCGAGGACCTTCCGGTCCCACGCGCGGCGCGCGAGCCAGCCGACCAGCGCTGCTGCCGCGATGAAGCCGATGATGTAACCACCGGTCGTCAGTGCGAACAGACTGCCGGACTTGCCTTCCGCGAACGCGGGGATGCCCAGGACGCCGATCACGAGGTACAGACCCAGAGCAGCGGTTCCGCGGAGCGGACCGAGCGCGACCCCGACCAGCAGCACCGCGAAGGTCTGCGCGGTCAGGGGCACCGGCCAGAAGGGGATGGCGATCTGTGCGGCGACCGCAACCAGTGCCGTACCCGCGACGACGAGGGCGGCATCCGTGGCCCACGCGAGAGCTCGGGAACGGCTGGGGACGACGACGTCCGCGAGGACGCGGTGCTGCTGAGCTGCGGACAGAGTCATGGGCTCTCCTTCGGCGTGGGGTGGCCCGGGCTGGGCCGAGGGGCGTCGCGATTCATCCTAGGGGCGGGTGTGCGCGGCCATTGTGCTCTCGGCGCCAATGACCGCGGCCATCCGCTGTAGGGTCCGTACGGCAGCGTCAGTTCTCCGCCTTGCCCAGCCGCCAATATCCCATGAACGCCACCGCTCGACGGTCGACGCCGTGCCCGGCGACGAGGTCGCGCCGCATCGACTTGATTGCGCTCGCCTCCCCGGCCAGCCACGAATAGAGGGTGGCGCTCTTGAGGGCGGCTCCCCCCTTCGCGGTTCTGGGCACCTCCCAGAGGATGTCGGTGTCGACGTCGATCTCCTCGACCTCGGCGCCCCTGCCCGCGGGGGCGAGACGCGCCGCGGCCTGCTCAACCGCAGTCACCAGGTGAGCATGCCGGCGGCCGTCGCCACGCGCGCTCACGCGGTACTCGAAGCCCGGGTGGCGAGGCAGGTACTCGACATCTTCACGGTGCGGCATCTCGAGGACGACCACGCCGCGCGCCTCGCGCGGGAGCTGCTCGAGGATCACGGCGATCGCCGGTGCCGCCGTCTCGTCTCCTGCGAGGAGCAGGCTCTCCGTGTTCGCCGGCGGTACGAAGTCGATGCCGTAGCTGACACCCGTGTGCGCGGTGGTGGGCGCCAGGATCAGCACCTCATCGCCGACAACCGCTCGCGAGATCCACGCGGATGCCGGTCCGATGACGTCGTGGGCCACCATGTCGATGTCGACTTCGCAGACGTCGTTGCGGACGCTGCGCGTGGTGTACGTGCGAAACGGCGGCCGCTCGTCCTCTGCCATCTCGCGCCACTCGGTGTACCAGTCGTCACCCGACGGCATGGCGTCCAGTCCGACGGTCTTGGTAGGGAACACGACCTTCACACGCTGATCGAAACCCGGGTCGCCGTAGTCGGCGAGGTCGGGACCGCCGAACGTGAAGCGGCGGAAGCTCGGGGTGAGGTCGGTGATGGCCGTCACCTGGGCCCGGAAGAAGCGGAGAGGGCTAGCGGTGGATGACATCGGAGATCCCTGTCTGGATCGGCGCGGGCGCCGTGTGCGGCGGATCGGTGGGAAGTGATTCGGTGGCGGGGAGGACGTGGTGCCGTCCGCGCGGAAGCACGATGGGGGAGCCGGAGACCGGGTCGGCGATGACGACGGCGTCCAGTGAGAACACGTCGCGGATCAGCGAACTGGTCATGACCCCATGCGGGGGTCCGCCGGCGACCAGCTCGCCGTCGCGCATTGCGAAGATGTGATCCGCATAGCGGGCGGCCATGTTCATGTCGTGCAGAACCATGACGATCGTCGTGCCGCGCTCGCGGTTCAGGTCGGTCAGCAGATCCAGCACCTCGACCTGGTGCGCGACATCGAGGAAGGTCGTGGGCTCGTCCAGCAGCAGGATGTCGGTCTCCTGCGCGAGTGCCATCGCGATCCAGACTCGCTGCCGCTGCCCGCCCGACAGTTCGTCGACGGGGCGGTCGGCGAGATCGGCGACTCCGGTCGCCGCGAGCGACTGCGCCACGACGGCGTAGTCGTGAGCGGTGAATCGCGAGAGCAGCTTCTGATGCGGGTGTCGTCCGCGGCCGACCAGATCGGCCACGACGATCCCTTCCGGGGCGATCGGGCTCTGCGGCAGCAGCCCGAGCGTGCGCGCGATCTCCTTCGAGGGCTGGGCGTGGAGGGCCTTGCCGTCGAGCACGACCTGGCCGGCACGAGGTGAGATGAGGCGCGCGAGCGCGCGCAGCAGCGTCGACTTGCCGCAGCCGTTCGCTCCGACGACGGCGGTGATCCGCCCCGGCGGAATCTGCAGATCCATCCCGGGAACGATCGTGCGATCGCCGTAGGCGAGGGTGAGAGCCTCGGCTGACAGGCTGTGGGGTTCGGTCATAACGAGCCTCCCGAGCGGTTGATCCTGACGAGCAGGTAGACCAGATACGGCGCGCCGAGGACGCCGGTGATGACTCCCACGGGATAGCGCGTGTCGAATGCGAACTGTCCGACCAGGTCGGCCGCGAGGACCAGCAGCGCTCCCACGAGGCCGGCGGGCAGCAGCAGCGACGCGCCGGGACCGATGATGCGGGCGGCGATCGGACCGGCCATGAACGCCACGAACGCGATCGGTCCGCACGCTGCGGTGGCAAAGGCCAGCAGAGCAACGGCGCACAGGATGAGGATCACCCTGGTGCGTCCGACATGCACGCCCAGGCTCGCTGCCGCGTCGTCCCCGAGCTGCAGCACGCCGAGCCCGCGTCCCTGCGCGAGCAGCAGCGGGACCAGGACCAGGGTCGCAAGGGCGAGCGGGCCGACGGCATCCCAGGTCGCTCCGTTGAGACTGCCCGTGAGCCACTGCATCGCCGTCTGGAGATCCCAAGCGGCGGCGCGGGAGAGGATGTAGGTGATGGCGCTGTGGAGCATCGCGGCGACGCCGATCCCGATGAGGATCAGGCGCGTGCCGGCGAATCCGGCCCTGTTCGACAGCAGATAGATCGCCGCCGCTGTGACCAGCGCACCGGCCAGCGCCAGGAAGGAGACGGCGGTGTCGTCGAGGGCGAGCACGATGATGCCGAACACTGCTGCGGTGCTGGCGCCGGCGCTGATGCCGATGATGTCGGGGGAGGCGAGGGGGTTGCGCAGCAGCGTCTGGAACGTGACTCCGGCGACGCCGAAGGCGAACCCGGCCAGCAGCCCCATCACTGCTCGCGGGAGGCGGAGCTCGCCGATGGTGAAGGACGCGCCGGGAACGGTCTCGCCCAGGAGCACACGGAGCACCTCACCGGGGCCGTAGAACGTGTTGCCCACCATGAGCGTGAGGATGAACACCACAATGATGCCGCCAGCGAGCGCGACCGAAGTGCCCGCGCGACGGCGGCGGCGTGCGACGCGGGCGGTCCGGACGCTCTGCTGAGTCACAGTTCACGTACCTTCTGCCGTCGGACGATCCAGATGAACAGGGGTGCGCCGATGAACGCCGTGACGATTCCGACCTCGATCTCCTCGGGTCGCGCAACGATGCGGCCGAGGACGTCGGCCGCGACCAGCAGCCCGGCCCCGGTGAGCGCGGAGAAGGGCAGCAACCAGCGGTGATCCGTGCCGACCAGCAGTCGGCACATGTGTGGGACGACGAGTCCGACGAACGCGATCGGACCGGCGACGGCTGTGGCCGCACCGCACAGGATCACCGACCCCGCCGCGGCGATCAGGCGGGTTCGGGCGACGTTCTCGCCGAGCCCCGCCGCGAGATCGTCGCCGAGCGCGAGCGAGTTCATGCCGCGGGCGCACAGGAGGCAGATGACGGCTCCGCCGACGAGGAAGGGGAGCACCAGGAGGATGCGATCCCAGGTCGCGCCTCCGACACCGCCGATCTGCCAGAACCGGAACGTCTCCATCACATCGACTCGCGGAAGGAGGATCGCACTCGTCAGCGACGTGAAGGCGGCAGCGGTCGCGGCCCCCGCGAGTGCAAGCTTGAGCGGCGTCGCACCGCCTCGGCCCAGCGACCCGACGAAATAGACGAAGACGGCGGCTCCGGCGGCACCGAGAACGGCCAGGCCCATGTGGGCGTAGGGGTTCGACAGGCCGAAGAAGGCGAGTCCGATCACGACGGCCAGGGCTGCCCCCCCGGAGATCCCGAGGATGCCGGGATCCGCGAGCGGATTCCGCGTGACGGCCTGCATGGTCGCACCGGCCAGTCCCAGCGCCGCACCCACGAGCAGAGCGAGCACCGTGCGGGGGATCCGCGCGACGACGGCCGCCTCGCCGACACCGTCCGCGTCGCCGCCCAGCGCAGTCAAGAGCTCCCCGAACGAGACTTCGCGAACCCCGAAGGCTACGGATGCCGCGCACAGCAGGGCGAGTGCGAGCAGGACCGCGCCGAGCCACGCCACACGCACCGCTGCCGGACGCCGCAAGGATGCGGCATCCGGCAGGGGTGACCTGATCTGCGTGGTGCTCAAGCGCCTAGGCTCCGATGCGCTCAGCCGAGTGCGCCGGCGAGCAGCGCGAAGTACTCGTCGACACCCCATCCGATCGACAGCGGCGAGGGATTGGCCGATGCTGCCAGCGGTGTGGAGTTCTCGAGGATGGCGATCTGACCGTTCGCGATGGCCGGGATCTGCGAGAGCAGCGGATCGGCCTGCAGCTGGGCGATGATCGAGCCGTCCGGGTCGCCGTAGGTGACGAAAACGTCCACATCCGCGAACCGGTCCGCCTCCTCGGCGCTGATCGAGACGTAGAACTCCTCGGTCGCCGCCGACTCCTCCTCGACCACGGCGGGCTGCGGCAGGCCGAGGCTGGCGAGGAATCCGGGACGCGTGTCGTGGCTCGTGTAGAAGCCGACCTGGCTCAGGTCGGCGGGGTCGATGTACGAGAAGAGCGTGTTCGCGTCGGTGAGTTCCGGGTGCGCAGCCAGGGCCGCATCGACCTCCGCGTGCAGGTCCTCGATCAGCTGATCTCCCTCCTCGGCCAGCCCGATCGCAGCCGAGTTCAGGCGGATCGTGTCCTCGAAGGATGTGCCCCACGCGACGTCGGGGAAGGCGACGACCGGCGCGATCTTCGAGAGCGTGTCGTACTCCTCCTCAGTGAGGCCCGAGTACGCGGCGAGGATGACGTCGGGCTGCGTGTCGGCAACCGCCTCGAAGTCGATGCCGTCGGTCTCGTCGAACAGCACAGGCGTCTCGGCGCCCAGTTCTTCGAGCTGGTCCTCCACCCACGGCAGCACACCGTCTTCGTCGTCGTCGCCCCAGGTCGCCTTGCTCATGCCGACCGGTACCACGCCGAGTGCGAGTGGCACTTCGTGGTTGGCCCACGCCACGGTCGCGATGCGCTCGGGCTGGGATTCGATCGTGGTCTCGCCGAACGCGTGCTCGACGGTCACCGGGAAGTCTCCCGCACCCGATCCGGCGGAATCGGCTGTCCCGGCATCTGCAGCCCCGCTCGCACACCCGGCGAGTAGGAGCGCAGCGGACGCGACGGCGGCCAGGGCTGTGGACACGGCAAGTGGAGTGCGAGGCACGGATTCCTCCGGGGGAGTCAGCGGTGTTAGGTAAGCCTTACATTACTTGGTGGCATCGTCGTGCGCGAACTGGATGACAAGATGGGCACGAGGAAACGCCGCGTACCGCGGACGCGGTCGGCGTCGTTCCGTGGCGCCGTATACTGAGAGGCTGGCCGTTCGGCCGCCCCCTCGCCCCCTCCACGAAACGGACGTCTGCTGTGCTCGCCGTGCACGACCTCGAGATCCGCGTGGGCGCCCGCGTGCTGATGGCGGACGTCTCGTTCCGCGTCAGCGACGGCGACAAGGTCGGTCTCGTCGGCCGCAACGGCGCGGGCAAGACGACGCTGACGAAGGTGCTCGCCGGCGATCTGATTCCCGCCGACGGACGAGTGGACCGCTCCGGCGAGCTCGGCTATCTGCCCCAGGACCCGCGCACGGGCGACCCTGACATGCTGGCGCGCACGCGCATCCTCGACGCGAGGGGACTGGGCACGCTGGCGCTCGGGATGCATGAGGCATCCCTGCAGATGGGCGACGACCAGCCGGATGTCGCGGCCAAGGCCATGAAGCGCTACAGCAGCCTCACTGAGCGGTTCGAGGCGCTGGGCGGCTATACCGCCGAAGCGGAAGCGGCCTCCATCGCGCACAACCTCTCGCTGCCCGACCGCATCCTCGACCAGCCGCTGCGCACACTCTCCGGCGGCCAGCGACGGCGTATCGAACTGGCGCGCATCCTCTTCTCCGACGCGGAGTCGATGATCCTCGATGAGCCGACCAACCACCTCGACGCCGACAGTGTGGTGTGGCTGCGGGAGTTCCTCAAGAACTACAAGGGCGGTCTGATCGTCATCAGCCACGACGTCGAGCTCGTGGGCGAGACGGTGAACCGCGTGTTCTACCTCGACGCGAACCGCCAGGTCATCGACATCTACAACATGAATTGGAAGAACTACCTCCGCCAGCGGGTGGCTGACGAAGAGCGTCGCAAGAAGGAACGCGTCAACGTCGAGAAGAAGGCGACGCAGCTCCAGCTGCAGGCCGCTCGCTTCGGTGCGAAGGCCTCGAAGGCGGCGGCCGCGCACCAGATGGTGGCCAGGGCCGAGAAGATGCTGTCCGGCCTGGACGATGTGC
>NZ_DASUNI010000284.1:0-11635 GCF_036277215.1 Microbacterium sp.
TCTGCCACGGCCTTCGCGCCGTTCTCGCAGAACTCCGCGATGTGACGCTTGTCCTCCTCCGGCCACGCACAGCCGGGGCAGTCGAACCCGTCCTTCTGATTGATCTTCAACAGCGTCTGAACAGTGCGCTGAACGCCCATCTGCTCGTTCGAGATCTGCAGCGCATGCAGCACAGCGGGCACGCCCACCGCGACCTTCTTGCGGCCGGAGACGCGGACGTGAGCCTCGTCGATATCTGCTTTCGGGGGCTTCGTCGCCATGTTGCCATGCTACGCCTCGCGCAGCGAAGGTACCTATTGCAATAGGTAAATCAGCGTCGGCCCGTGCCGAACATCCCCCGGATGACCCCGTTGAGGATGGTCTGCGTCGACTTCGATCCGAGGATCTGCTCGAGCGGTGACTTCTCGGCGACACGGGAGGTGCGCGTCGTGCCGGACGTCTTCTTCAGCAGGCGCTCGTACTCCGCCTGCGCCTTCCTGTCGGCAGCGGCCTTCGCCTTGTCGATCGCCGCCTGCTGCCTGGCGAACTCGGCATCGGCCTTCGCCTTCGCCAGCGCCGCCTCCTCCGCGGCGGCCGCTTCGTTCGCGGCGTTCATGCGCGCCGTGAGGATCTCACGGGCTGATTCGCGATCGATCGAGGTTCCGTACTCAGGCAGCAGGGGGGATGCCGCCACCGCCGCGTCGATCGCGGCATCCGGGGTCGGTGACATCAGACCCTGCGGCGCGCGCAGGCGGGTCCACGCGACGGGCGTCGGAGCGCCCTCCTCGCTCATGACGGTGACGATGGCTTCGCCGGTGCCGAGCTCCTGCAGGACGCGCTCGAGGTCGTAGCCCGACCGCGGGTACGTGCCCACGGTCGCGCGAAGCGCCTTCGCGTCGTCGGGCGTGAAGGCGCGCAGGGCGTGCTGCACGCGCGAGCCGAGCTGGGCGAGGACGTCCGACGGGACGTCCTTCGGCGTCTGCGTCACGAAGAAGACCCCGACGCCTTTCGAGCGGATGAGGCGCACGGTCTGAACGATCGCAGCGGTGAAGTCCTTGGACGCGTCCTTGAAGAGGAGATGCGCCTCGTCGAAGAAGAACACGAGTTTGGGCTTGTCGAGGTCGCCGACCTCCGGCAGGATCTCGAAGAGCTCCGCGAGCAGGTACATCAGGAAGGTGGAGAACAGCGCCGGTTTGTCGGCC
The DNA here is from genome assembly GCF_036277215.1 of Microbacterium sp. Taxonomy (GTDB): domain Bacteria; phylum Actinomycetota; class Actinomycetes; order Actinomycetales; family Microbacteriaceae; genus Microbacterium. Next base: position 1,182 of record NZ_DASUNI010000284.1, read on the forward strand.
ACCCCCGGCACTTCGAGCAGGCTGATGATCCCACGACCGTCCGGCGCCGAGCGGAGGAACTCCCGAACCTCGAATTCCGGCTCGCCGAAGAAGACGTCCGCGCCACCGTCGGCGAAGGTGATCAGCTCGCGCAGGATCACGCCGGCTGTCGCAGCCGACAGACCGCCGAGGTCTTTGAGCTCGACCTTGCCCTCGTCGCTCGTGAGGTAGCTCAGTACGGCCCGCAGGTCGGCGAGGTCGACCAGCGCCAGCCCGTTCGCGTCGGCATAGTGGAACACGAGTCCGAGGCTCGACTCCTGCGTCTCGTTCAGACCGAGCACCTTGCTCAGCAGAAGCGGTCCGAAGGCCGAAACGGTCGCTCGGACCGGAACGCCCTTGCCGATCCCGCCGAGGGCGAAATACTCGGTGACGGATGCCGCGGGCGTCCAGTTCTGCCCGATCGCCGTAGTGCGCGCCAGAAGCTTCTCGCTCGATTCCCCGGGAGTGGCGACGCCGGAGAGGTCGCCCTTGATGTCGGCCGCGAACACCGGCACGCCCTTCGCCGCCAGCTGCTCAGCGAGCCCCTGCAGTGTGCGCGTCTTGCCGGTGCCGGTCGCCCCTGCCACCAGTCCGTGGCGGTTCATCATGGCGAGGGGGATGCGGATCTGCGCCTCGGGCACCGCCGCGCCGTTCAGGAGCGCGCCGAGGTCGAGCGTCTCCGTGCCGCACGTATAGCCGGCGATCACCGCCCGCACCTGCTCGGCGTCGAGGGGACCGCCGAGAGGCTGCGCCGCTTCGACGGGCTCAGCGACCGCGGTCTGAGGGGTGCCCGAGCTCGCCAGAGGACCACCGGCCATCTGCGTCGCGTCGACGGGCTCCGCGATCGTCGGCGTCGGCGGCTGCGCACTCGTCACCCTCGCCTTCGCCGCCTCGGCCTCAGCAGCCGCGAGCGCCGCCCGCGCCTGCGCAGCCCGCAGCTGCGCTTCGGCTGCATCGGCCTCCGCACGAAGCCGCGCGAGCTCGGCCCCGGCGGCGGCGACGGCGGGATCGGGCCAGTCTGGCGCGGTCATGCGCTCAGCCTACTGAGAGCTCAGTTGCCGGACGTCTCTGCGCTCCCGCACCAGCAGCGGCGCGAACGCCCCCGCGATGAGCAGCACCATGCCCGCGCCGATGAGTGCACCGCCGATGGTGTCGCTGAGCCAGTGCGCGTGCAGCGCGGTGCGGCTGAGCGCCATCAGAAGCACGTACGCGATACCGATGAGCAGCACCCACAGTCGAGGGAAGAGGATGAACGCTGCGGTCGCCAGAGTGGCCGCATTCGCAACATGCCCCGAGGGGAATGAACCGTAGTCGACGATGACGATGATGTCTTCGGGCCGGGCGCGTCCGAACGCGTGCTTCGCGATCTGCACCGCGCCCGCGGAGGCCGCCTCCGCCGTCAGGAAGAACGCCGCCGACCAGGGTCGCCGAAGCAGGATGAGAGCGATCGCGCCGAGGATCGGGACCACCAGGACGCCGAACCACCCGCCGCCGATCCAGTCCATCACCCTCGCGAAGCCGGTGAGGAAGATGATCGGGTTCTGAACGAGAACCGAATTCCACCACGTGTCGAATGGGAACGGGGTGGGCAGCAGCAGGATCAGGGTGCCGAGTACGCACGCGGCCAGAATCAGGATCCCGCCCACCACGAACAGCAGCGTCCGGGTCAGCCCAGCCACTTTGACGATGTTCGTTTGCTCCATCGCCCCATTCTGCCCGGGACCGGCCCCGACGTCTGCTCGCGCGCCGAACGGCTCCGGCATGATATGAGGCCCGCCGGGCGGGCGGCGCGTCTGTGCCGGCCGCAGCCGGTGCACGAGCTGCGCCGGGTCAGGGGGTGAGTCGGCGCACGGTCCGCGGACGCACGATGAGCCACAGCGCCAGGACGCCGATGATCGCGCAGCCGAACATCACCGTCGCCATGCTGGTGGCCGTTATGCCGGCGTCGCGCGAGATCCACCCGACGATCGGCGAGATGAACCCTGCCACTCCGAAGTTGACCGCGCCGAGCACGGACGCGGCGGTGCCCGCGGCTTTCCCATGACGGTCCAGAGCCAGCACCTGCACGCACGGGAAGGTGAATCCACACGCTGTGATGAAGATGAACAGCGGGATCACCGTGCCCCAGAAGCCGAAGCCGAGCGCGTCGCACACGATGATGGCGGCCGCTGCCAGCACGAGGACGGCCGTGGAAACGGCGAGAACCCATTGCGGGCCGAACCGCGCCGCCAGGCGGGAGGCCGCCTGCACGCCCAGGACGATGCCGAGCGAGTTGACGGCGAACAGCATCCCGTACTGCTGCGCGTCGAAGCCGAAGCTCTGCTGGAACAGGAACGACGAGGCCGAGAGGTACGAGAACAGACCGCTGAAAGACATGCCGCCGATGACGAGCACACCGAGGAAGACCCGGTCGCTGAAGACGCTCTTGTAGCGCTGCAGGATGGTGGTGCTGCCCCTGTCATGCCGTCGGGCGCGAGGCAGCGTCTCGGGGATCAGGAAGATGGCGCACACGAGCATCACCGCACCGTAGATCGAGAGCACCACGAAGATTCCCCGCCAGGGCATGACCGCGAGGAGCGCCGAGCCGATGAGGGGGGCGGCCACCGGCGCGACGCCCGAGACGAGCGCCAGCCGCGAGAGCATGACGACGAGGCGCTTGCCTCCGAAGAGATCGCGGACGATCGCCATAGCGACCACCCCTCCGGCTGCCGCACCCATGCCCATGCCGACTCGGGCCACCATGAGCAGGTCGAGGGTCGGGGCCAGGGCGGCGGCGACGCTCGCCACCACGTGAAGCGCGGTCACGGCCAGGAGCGGGATGCGGCGGCCGACCTTGTCGCTGAGAGGACCCACGATGAGCTGCCCCAGCGCGAAGCCGATCATCGTTCCGGTCAGAGTGAGCTGGATCGCTGCGGCCGTCGTCTGGAAGTCGGTCTCGAGCACCGGGAAGGCGGGCAGGTACAGATCGATCGTGAAGGGCCCCAAAGCCGTGAGCGCACCGAGCAGGACGATGTACAGCACGCGGCGGCGATGCGGGATGGCATCGCCCGGGTGGAGCATGATCGGCGCCGTCGCGGGGTTGCTGCCCAGCGTGCGGATGGCACCTGTGGTCAGAGCCGGCGGGCGCGGAGCGGACGGCACGGCCGTGGACTCGGGCGCGGTCGGCGTCGTTGCGGAGGGCGTCGCGGCTTCGGGATTGCGAATGGGCTGCTGGGTGGGAGTAGACGCGGTATCGAGCACAGTGGTTTCGTTTCGGCGGCGCGGCGGGAAGCGTCGACACCGGTGGACCGGCTCAGGCGCCATTGGGGGGATCGAACCGTCCCGAATCGATTCGACACCCCATGATACCGGATGCCGGCGCGCGCTCCCTGTGAGCTGCCGCTGGCCTGCGCGCACCCTGTCGGCGGCCTCCCAGGCCCGGCCGCATGCGCTCGAATAAGATGGTCACACCACCAGATCGCAGCCCACCTTGCGGGCGTCCGAGCCGAGATCACCCTCACATGACCCCGACATCCCCGCGCCCGACCGCCAAGAAGACGAGCGGCAATCCGGCTACACAGGCCCAGATCGCCCAGACGGTCAAGCAGCAGCGCGAGCAGAAGCGCCAGGAGAAGCTGGCCGAGTACCAGCGTCAGCTCGCCAAGCGCCGCCGCGGAAAGCTCGTGTGGTGGACGGTCGGAACGCTCGTCGTGATCGGCGTCATCAGCGCGATCATCGCGTCCATCGTCTTCGCTCCGGCCGCAGCGCCCACGCTGAGCCCTGGAAACGGCGACGGCAGCGGTATCGAGGGCATCGAGACGTTCGAGCACACCTCGAACCACGTCGAGGGTGCCGTCGACTACGACCAGACTCCTCCGGCGGGCGGTGACCACAACGCGGTGTGGCTCAACTGCGGCATCTACGACCAGCCGGTGCCGAACGAGAACGCCGTGCACTCCCTCGAGCACGGCGCAGTGTGGGTCGCCTACGACGCCGCCGCCGTCAGCGATGCGGACCTCGACACCGTGCGCGCACAGCTGCCGTCGAGCTACGTCATCCTCTCCCCCTATGAGGGGCTCGACTCGCCGATCGTGATGAGCGCGTGGAACGCCCAGCTCAAGCTCGACTCCGCGGATGACCCGCGTGTCTCCGAATTCCTCACCACGTACTGGCGCAACCAGAACGCGCCCGAGCCGAACGCGTCGTGCTCCGGTGCGCTGGATGCTCCCGGCAAGCAGTAGCCCGCGATGAGTCGAGCAGCGCCCGCCGCCTCGGCGCCGCGGCGCTGGGTTCTCGTCGTACTCGCCTGCCTGGCGATCGGCGGGCTCGCGTTCGCGATAGGGCGCTTCTCGACGTTCGGAGTGTCAGCGTCGGCGTCCGCTCCCGCGAACGACTCCGCCGAGGCAGGCTTCGCGCGGGACATGCAGGTGCATCATGGTCAGGCGGTCGAGATGGCGATGCAGATCTACCGCACCACCGACGACACCGAGCTGCGCACGCTGGCGTATGACATCGCCACCGGGCAGTCCGCGCAGCGTGGCGAGATGTTCGACTGGCTCGTGCAATGGGGCCTGCCGCAGGCCGGAGAGCCGCTGATGAGCTGGATGGCGGATACGGAAGGCGCCCACGGCGAGCACGAAGCCGCATCGGGCGAGCCTCTCGACGATGCCGCGCTGCGCGCATCGATGGGAATGGCCACGGATGCCCAGCTGACCGAGCTCCGCGCCGCGACTGGCGCCGCGGCCGACTGCCTCTTCCTCGAGCTCATGATCCGCCACCACGAGGGCGCGATCCCGATGGCCGAGGCCGTGCTCGAACGGGGCTCGGAGCCGCGCGTGCTGGCGGTCGCGACGAGCATGAAGAACGCGCAGACCGCAGAGATCAGTGCGATGGAGAGCATCCAGCAGCGGCTCGGCTGCAGCGGCTGACGGATGACGACCGACCCACTCTGCTCGCCGCCGAGGAGCTCCTCGCTACAGTGAACGCGTGAGCGCCACTCCCGCCCCCGCACGGCACCGGCCGGTCCTGGTCACGATCGCGGTGGTGCTCGTCTACATCGGCGGGCTGACCAGTGCGGCCATCGGCATCCTGATCCTCCTCAGCCGGTACCAGGTGGAGCGGGCGGAGGTGCTGCCGGTGTCCCTCCTTGGGGCGGGCATCATCCTCTTCGGTCTGCTCACCCTCGCCGTCGCGTCCGGTGTCGCGCGCGGGCGGCGGTTCGCGCGTCTGCTGCTGACGATCTACCTCGCCGTCGCGGTCACCCTTGAAATCGTCACGATCGTGTCGACCGACGCGTGGGACTGGTCCGCGATCGTCGAGATGGCCGCGGACGCGTTCATCCTCATCGCGCTGTGGGCGCCGCCCGGGTCTCGCTACTTCCGAGACGCGTCCGTGGGTTCGGCCGAGGCCGCGGCCACCGCCTGATCGGGGGTGTCGACGGCAACCCGTCCGTTCGCTGCCCACGCGGCGAGCGATCGCGCGACGAAGCGGCGGTGGAAGAACCGCACGACCTCGATCGCACCGATGGTGACGACCGTCACGACGGCGACCAGATACGCGCACTCCTCGCCCGGATCGACCAGCTGGAAGAACTCGGTCGACAGCGGGATGGTGAAGATCACCACCAGCGCGATGAACATCGCCCCGATCACGAGCGCCTTGTAGCGGTTGATCGGGCGGGAGAGCACGGTGAGCACCCAGATGCCCACGACCGCGAGGATGATCGTCGAGCCGGTGCGAAGCTGCGCCTCGTCCACCCCGAGCGACATCGCGCCCAGGGTGTACAGCGTCAAGGCGACCGCGATGATCGCACCCGCCGGTATCGCGAAGCTCAGCGAGCGCTTCAGGAATCCCGGCACGTAACGCTGCGAGTTCGGCATCAGGGCGAGGAAGAACGCCGGGATGCCGATGGTCAGGCCGTCGGTGATCGAGAGCTGCCGCGGCAGGAACGGGAACTCCAGCACGAGGACTCCGAACAGAACCGCAAGGCCGGTCGCGTAAGCGGTCTTGGTGAGGAACAGCATCGAGACGCGCTCGATGTTCGCGATGACCTGCCGCCCCTCGGCCACGACGTCCGGCAGATGCGAGAACTGCCCGTCCAGCAGCACCAGTCGCGCAACGGCCTTCGTCGCCGCGGCGCCGGAGTTCATCGCGATGCCGATGTCGGCGGTCTTGATCGCCAGGGCGTCGTTGACGCCGTCGCCCGTCATTGCGACGGTGTGCCCGCGGCCCTGCAGCGCGACCACCATGCGCTTCTTCTGCTCGGGCGTGACTCGGCCGAACACCGTGTTGGCCTCGAGGATCTCCCCGAGCTCGGCGTCGACGTCGGGAAGCTTGCGGGCGTCGTACCCCGTCACGACATCGAGACCGACCTCGCGGGCGATCGCGGCGACCGTGCGCGGATTGTCGCCCGAGATGATGCGGACACCGACTCCCTGTGCCTTGAAGTACGCGAGCGTGTGCGCGGCGTCCGGCCGCACCTGCTCGCGGAATGTGAGCACGATCGCCGGGACGAGATCCGACGGGAGCAGCTCCGCCTCCACGTCGGCGTCGGTGAGCGCCACGTCGGAGTGCGCGAGCACGAGGGTGCGACGGCCGGTCGACGCCAGCTCGGTGACGGTGCGCCCGAGCTCACCGGCCCCATCGGAGGCGGCATCCCCGAACACCATCTCGGGCGCACCGAGCACCCAGGTGCCGTTCGCGTCGGCGAAGGCGACGGCGCTCCACTTCCGGGCGGACGAGAAGGGGATGTAGGCCCGCGCGGGGGGCGGGTCCGTCATGGGGAACGGCTCGCGCAGGCACCGGGCGGTGGCGTTCGCGTCCGGCGCGGCGCCGTACCAGGCCAGCGTCCGCTCCCACCCGGATGCCGAGCGGGCGAGCGGATGAGACCCGTCGAAGGCGATCTCGCCGCCTGTGAGGGTACCGGTCTTGTCGAGGCAGATGACGTCGATCCGGGCGAGCCCCTCGACGGCCGGAAGCTCGTTCACGAGCACCTGGCGCCCCGCCAGCTTGGCGGCTCCGACGGCGAACGCGATCGAGGTGACCAGGACCAGACCGAGCGGGATCATGGCGGTCAGCGACGCGATGGTGTTGACGACCGCCTGCACCCAGGTGCCGCTCTCCCACGCCTGCACCCAGCCGCCGGCGACCATCATCTGCGCATTGAGCACGAGCAGGCCGATCGGCCCGATCCCCCACCCGACCCACTTCAGGACGCGGTCGATCGACGTGCGCAGCTCCGAGGAGATCATCGAGAAGCGCTTCGCCTCGTCGGCGAACTTGTTGGCGTACGAGTCGGCGCCCACACGCGTGACCTGCGCATCGCCCTCACCCGCCACCACGACGGATCCTGACAGTGCCTCGTCGCCGTGATTCTTGTCGACTGCATCGGACTCGCCGGTGAGCATCGACTCGTCGATCTGGAGCGCCCGTCCGCCGAGCACCAGCGCGTCGGCCGGAACCTGGTCACCGGCCCGCAGGATGAGGATGTCGTCGAGCACCACGTCCGCCGGCGCCACCTCGAGCTCCTGCCCATCGCGGCGCACACGCGCGCGAGGCGCGTTGAGAAGGGCGAGTCGGTCGAGCTTGGCCTTTGCGCGGAACTCCTGGACGCAGCCGATGATCGCGTTGGCGAACGCCGCCAGACCGAAGAGCGCATCCTGCCAACGGCCGAGCACGAGAAGGATCAGGAAGCAGCCGCCGACGATCGCGTTGAACAGCGTGAAGACGTTGGCGCTGACGATGTTCCAGACGCTGCGGCTCGAATCCGCGGTGAACGCGTTCGTCTTGCCTGCCGCGATGCGCTCGGCGACCTGGAATTGGGTGAGGCCTATCGCGACATCGACGGGCGTCGGGCGGGCATCGACGTCGGGTGCGGCATCCATGGACGACACACTATTGCGGCGGGAGCGGGAGGGCGGCCGTGACCGCCCTCCCGTCACCTCAGCCCTTCGTCGCGCCGGCCAGCAGTCCGCGCACGAAGAACCGCTGCAGCGCGAAGAACACGATCAGCGGCACCAGGATCGACAGGAACGTACCCGCGGCCTGCAGGAACCACTGGTTGCCCCAGGTGCCCGAGAGGGCCGCCAGGGATTGAGTCATCGGCAGTGAAGACGACGGCGCGAATATCGTGGCGACGAGCAGGTCGTTCCACACCCAGATGAACTCCAGCACGGCGAACGACGCGAGTGCTGGGGCGGCGAGCGGAAGGATCATCCGGAAGAAGATCTGGCCGTGCCCTGCGCCGTCGACCCGGGCCGCTTCGATGACCTCGCTCGGGATCTCCGCAATAAAGTTGTGCAACAGGAACACCGCGAGCGGCAACGAGAAGATCGTGTGCGCGATCCACACCGTCGCGAAGCTGTGGTCGATCTCGCGAAGCTCCAAACCGGGGAAGATCATCACGTCGTTGATGGTCAGTCCGCGTGAGAACAGGCTCAGCAGCGGAACCAGCGCCATCTGCAGAGGAACGATCTGCAACGCGAACACCCCGATGAACAGCAGGTTCTTGAACTTGAAGTCGATCCACGCGAACGCGTACGCGAGCAGCGACGCGACGGCCAGCGAGAACGCCACGACGGGGATCGTGATCGCCAGCGAGTTGAGGAACGACTCGGCCAGGGTCAGCGTCGTGCCACCGGAGGTCAACGCCGCGGAGTAGTTCCCGAGCGAGAAGTCCGGATTCGTGAACACCGTCCACCAGCCCGACGTCTGAGTGTCGGCCGGTGGGCGGAACGAAGTGACGAGGAGGCCGAAAGTGGGAATCGTCCAGAAGAAGGCGATCACGATCGCCGCGATCGTGGCTCCCTTGGAGGTGAGCCGCTTCTGCGCGAGCTTCTCGTGCTTGCGCGTTTCGCGGGCGACCTCTCGCGCTGTCCTCGCGTCGGGGAGCGGCTCGATGGGTACGGTGCCGATGGTCATCGGATCTCCCTCTGCTTCCGGATCTGAATGACGTTGAAGACGATGAGCGGTACGACGAACAGGAACAGCACGACCGCCAGCGCTGCGGAGTGTCCGTAGCTCTGGAACCGCTGCTGCTGGTTGACCATCTCGAACGCGAGCACTGTGGAGTTGGAGCGACCGCCCGTCATCACCGCGACGACGTCGTAGATCTTGAGCGCGCCGATCGCGACCGTGGTGACGACCACGACGATCGACGACCGGATGCCGGGGAGCGTGACGTTGCGGAACCGCTGCCACGCGTTGGTCCCGTCCAGTTCGGCCGCTTCCATCTGCTCGATCGGAACGGCCTTCACGGCGGCGGAGAGGATCACCATCGCCAAGCCCGTCTGACTCCAGATGAACACGACGAGCAGGCACAGAGTGTTGAAGAGCGGCTCGACGGCGAGCCACGATATCGGCTCGCCACCGAAGGCGACGACGACAGCGTTCAACAGGCCGATCTGCTCTCCCTGACGGACGTCGTACATCAGCTTCCAGATGATGCCCGCGCCGACGAACGAGATGGCGAACGGCATGAAGATCAGGATCTTCAGAGCCTTCTCGCCCCGAGCCTTGTCGATGAACACCGCATATGCCAGCCCGATCACCGTGGCGAACGTAGGCGCGACGAGCACCCAGATGACCGTGTTGATCACCGACCAGAAGCCTTCGGGGTTGGTGAAGGTCCAGATGTAGTTCTCGAGGCCGACGAAGTTCGCACCCGTCTTGTCGAAGAAGGATTGGATGATGGTGGCGATGGCCGGGTAGATCAGGCCGATGAGCAGCAGGATGATCGCCGGCGCGCTGAAGATCACGAGCTGGAAGAGATAGCCCGCACCCTGGCGAGCCCGCAGGTCTGCGTAGAAGAGCAGAGCACCCAGGATCACCGCGATGAGGACGACGTAGATGACCGCGCCCTGATACGGGCGCAGCAGCATGAACGCGACCACCGGGATGATGAAGCACGCTGCCACGCGCAGCCAGAAGTATCCTCGACCGGCCCTCGGCGCGTATTCGATGAGCAGCAGGATCAGTGCGACGACTGCGCCGAACGCCAGCAGGACGATCGGGATCTGGACGATGGGCCCCAGATCGCCCAGCCACCGGAAGAAGCTGTTCAGCGAGAAGCCGAGCGAAACCGGTCGAGGGTCCTCCTGCGGAGGCCGGGTCACCATGAAGAGGAACAGCGCGACGATCAGGATGAACCCGCCGGCGACGACCAGCATCGTCGTCCGGTGTCGTCGGCTTTCTCGCTGGCGCCGTTCCACGGCGTCCAACTCCGATCTGTTGGGAGCCGGCGTGGTCCCGGTCTCCACCTTCACGTCAGACATGGATCCCCTTCCGAGTGCGTCCTTGGACTCTTGGATGCCTCACTCCGCGGCGCGCATTCCGCGAGGGAGGCTTTGGGTCGGCGCGAGCGGGGCCACCATGTCGATGGCCCCGCTCGTCGCCGTGCTGCTAGTTCTCGTAACCCGCCTGGATGTCGCTCAGGACTGTGGCGGTGTCCTTGCCGTCGA
>NZ_DASUNI010000285.1:0-30866 GCF_036277215.1 Microbacterium sp.
GGCTACCAACTGGGCCGCGTGTCGGCGTTCGACCTCTTCCCGAACTCGCACCACATCGAAGCCGTCGCGACGTTCGTCCGCTGAGGCGGGTGGCGAGGGTGCGGCGTCGCTAGGCTGGCACCATGACACGGGTGGCGCTGATCGACGATCACGAGTCCGTGCGCCTCGGGCTCGAGGCTGCCTGCGCGCGTGCGCAGAACGACGTCGTGTTCTCGGGCAGCAACGTCACGGGGTACGTGGACTGGAGAGCGTTCACTGCTTCGGCCCCCGCGGATGTGGTGGTGCTGGACCTCACACTCGGCGACGGCACCACCGTGACCGAGAACGTGCGCCGCCTGGTGCTCGACGGGTCGAGCGTAATCATTCACAGCGTCGCCGACCGCCCCGCCGCGGTCCGCGAAGCGCTGGCGGCGGGTGCCGCCGGTGTGGTCAGCAAGGCCTCGCCGATCGACGACGTGATCGCGGCGATCAGCACGGTCGCGAACGGCGAGCCGTTGAACAACGTCGAATGGGCGAGCGCCGTGGAAGGCGATCGGGCCTTCGCCGACGCGCAGCTCTCGGCCCGGGAGCGGGACGTCCTGCGCCTGTATGCGGCCGGTCTCCCGCTGAAGGTCGTCGCGGACCGGCTGGGAGTGGCCTACTCGACCGCCAAGGAGAACATCACCCGCGTGCGCGTGAAGTACGTCGAGGTCGGACGTCCCGCGCCGACGAAGGTCGATCTGCTCCGCCGCGCGATGGAGGACGGGATCCTCGCCGAGCCGAGCGACCGCGAAAGTGCCGGTAGTGACGGAGCCTGAGAGCACTCGCGCGATCCTCGACGATGCGTGGGGTCACATTCCGCAGACGAGGGAGACGACGGCCGGTCTGGGGTCGTTCACGCGCCTGCGCATCGAGCGGATCATCTCGATCGTCGTCGGCCTGGGAAGCGTCGCCCTCGGGGCCCAGGCGTTCTTCGCCGCGCTGGGTCCGGGTCAAGAGAGCCCGGGGTGGCACGTCCCCCTCATGGTGATGACGTTCGTGCCGCTGGCGGCGATGCTGGTCGCCTGCCTGGCCGGCCGCGGCGTGCGCCTGTTCGCGGGGCTCTTCGCGCTGATCTACCCGCTCGCCCTCATCCTCTGGCCGATAGCGACGGTGGGCGGCTCGGCCGACCCCGACAACCAGCCGTGGATCTGGTACCTGGTCAACGTCGCGACCGTCGCCAGCGTGCTCGCGTTCCCGCTGCTCCTGCAGATCGTGTGGACCGCGTTCGTCCCGATCCTGTTCGGCGTCGTCCGGCTCATCCAGGGGGCCTTCGCACGCGACTACTGGTTCTCGGTCGCGCTGGACGTCTCGTTCGCCCTCATCCTCGGCGGCATGCTCGTGACCCTCGGGTGGGTCTTCCGCTCGGTCGCGGCGAATGTGGATGAGACCCGCGCCCGTGCTGTCGAGTCGTATGCGGCGGCCGCAGCCGCGGATGCGGCCGAGCAGGAGCGCATCGCGGTCGCCGCGCTCATGCATGACAGCGTCCTGGCCGCGCTGATCGCGGCAGAGCGGGCGCGCACGCCCCGCGAGCGCACGCTCGCCGTCGCGATGGCTCGCGAGGCCCTCACCCGCCTGGCCAACACCGAGCAGGACTCCGAGGAGGGCAGCGACGAACCGCGTGAGGCCGCGAGCCTCGCGGACGACATCGAACGCGCGGCGCTCGAGCTCGGCGTGCACGTGCGGGTCGAACGGTCGGTCACCGAGAGCACCCCGTCGATGCCGGGCAGGATCGCCCGCGCCCTGGTGCTCGCCGCGACGCAGGCCGTCGCCAATGCCGCCCAGCACGCGGGCGGCTCCGGTCTCGCCGTCACGGTGGAGGGAAGCGCCGATCCTGCGCACGTGCGGATCACCGTCCGCGACACCGGTGCGGGATTCGACCTCGATCGCGTGCCGCACGATCGCCTCGGCATCCGCGCCTCGATCTTCGCTCGCGTGGCGGCCGTCGGCGGCACCAGTTCGATCGAGTCGGACCGCGACGGCACGACGGTGCAGCTCGAGTGGCGCGAGGGAACGCCATGATCAGCGTGCGGCGCATCATCGTGGTGCTCGGGGTGGCGTTCACCGCCTACCTCGCCGCCCGCGGACTGTGGTGGACAGCTCCGGTCCCGCAGCCGCTGGTCGTGATCGCGGCTCTCAGCCTGTACCTCGTGACGACCTGGCTCTGCATCTTCTGGGAGCCGCGGCGTGCGGCACCGATGGCGGCGGACCGTCCATCGACGGCCCCGCTCACCGGAGGGTCTCGCACGGCGCTGCCATCATGGGCCGGAGCTCTCGCCCTGGCGTGCGCCCTCATCGTGCCGAGCGCCATCGCGGTCGCCGTGGGCACCGACTCGCGCACCGCCCCGTTCGCCACGTGGTACCTCGGCGGAATCGGTGCGCTCATGACCATCGTCATGGTGCGCCGTCGCCCCTGGATCGCGTGGAGCGGCATCGCTGCCCTCGCGATCGCATCGATGGCCTGGATGGGTCCACTCAATGCCCTCGCTCTCGGACTCGTCGGGTCGCTCGTGTGGGTCTCGGCGACGCAGCTGATGCTGCGCTCAATGGACCGGGCGGCACGGGACACCGATCAGCTCGCACAGCTTCAGCGGGCAGCATCCGCCTGGCAGGCCTCGCAGAGCGGTCGCCAGCGGGAGCGCCGCATCCAGGTGCAGCGGGCGCTCGCGGTCGCGGGGCCCGTGCTGACCCGCACCGTCGCGTCCGGCGGATCGCTCGACGAGGAGGAGCGCACCCAGGCCCGCCTGGCGGAGGGGCGCCTGCGCGACGAGATGCGGGGTCCGCGACTGCTCGACGACGCCGTCCACGCCGAGCTGGAACGAGCCCGGCGCCGCGGTACGAACGTCACGGTGCTCGACGAGGGCGGCCTCGACGGCCTGGACGAGGCGACCCTCGCCATCATCCGCACCCAGCTGGCCGAGACACTCCGCGCGGCGCGCTCGGACCGCCTGTACATCCGCACCTCCCCGCACGAGCGGGTGGCGGTGACCGTGGTGGGTCGCTCGAACGCGGGGCCGGGGCTGTCCGACGAGGACGCCGTCGACCTGTGGCGCGAGATCGATCATCCCGGCGCAGCCTGACGATAGACCGGCGCCCAGTCGAATGCCGAGCACCGAGCGGCAGCCCCGTTCGCAGTCTCGATATCACGCGCATCCAGCCGCACGTTGCCGCGCAGGCGGAAAGGGTTCTCGCTCCTCGCCCCGGCGGGGGAGGGGAGCCGGGGCGGGGAGCGGAGTGGGAGGAGGTGAGGGGCGACGAAGCCGCCCGCCCCTCACCTGGCGGACAGTTACCCGAAAACCGTCCGCGTGGCCGAACCTGGGCTATCCACGAATGGTGAGCAGGTCGGCCGAACGCATAATGCGTTCCAGCTCCTCCAGTATCGAGGGCGGTCGACCTTCGCGTCTGTAGGTATTTCGGGGGACATCTTCGACAGCCGCTCCGGGAAACAGCTCTCAGCCTCCGAAGCGTCCCCACCCGAGGTCGCGCCGCAGCGGTGCGCGCAGGGACCGCTGCGACAGCGACCACGCGTCCCGGCCCGAAGATTCGTCTGCCGTGGCACCCGCGGACTCGTCCTGATAGGCCTCCGTGACCACCGCCATGAGGGCGGCGAGCTCGGAGCTCGTCGGCGCACCGCGGAGCACGTCGACGCGCATGCTCTCCGCAGTCTCCGGGAGGTCGGACGGCGGCGTCATAGCGGGATGTTGCCGTGCTTCTTCGGCGGTTGCTCGGCGCGCTTTCCGCGAAGGGCGCGCAGCGCCTTGGCGACGGCGACGCGGGTCTGCGCGGGCTCGATGATGCCGTCCAGCTCGCCGCGCTCGGCGGCGAGGAACGGCGATGCCACGTTGTACGTGTACTCGTTCGCAAGGCGCGTCCGAACGGCCGCGACGTCCTCGCCGGCCGCCTCGGCCCGCTTGATCTCGCCGCGGTACAGGATGTTGACCGCTCCCTGCCCGCCCATCACCGCGATCTCGGCCGTCGGCCACGCGAGGTTGACGTCGGCGCCGAGCTGCTTCGACCCCATCACGATGTACGCCCCGCCGTAGGCCTTGCGCAGGATGACGGTCACCAGCGGCACCGTGGCCTCGGCGTACGCGTACAGCAGCTTCGCGCCCCGGCGGATGACGCCGGTCCACTCCTGGTCGGTGCCGGGCAGGTACCCCGGGACGTCCACGAGGGTGAGGATCGGGATGGAGAAGGCGTCGCAGAACCGCACGAAGCGGCTGGCCTTCTCGCCCGCCTCGATGTTCAGTGTTCCGGCCATCTGCGACGGCTGATTCGCGATGATGCCCACCGTCCGACCCTCGACGCGACCGAAGCCGATCACGATGTTGGGGGCGAACAGCGGCTGCACCTCGAGGAAGTCGCCCGCGTCCACCAGATGCGAGATGACCTGGTGGATGTCGTACGGCTGGTTCGGGGAGTCGGGGATCAGCGTGTTCAGGAACCGATCGGCATCCGTCGTCTCGAACTCGAACCCGCTCTCGTACACCGGCAGCTCCGCCATGTTGTTGTCGGGAAGGAAGCCCAGGAGCGTGCGCGCGTAGTCGATCGCGTCGTCCTCGTCCTCGGCGAGATAGTGCGCGACGCCGGAGCGGGTGTTGTGCGTGTACGCGCCGCCGAGTTCCTCCATCCCGACGTCCTCGCCGGTGACCGTCTTGATGACATCGGGGCCGGTGACGAACATCTGGCTGGTCTTGTCGACCATGATGACGAAGTCCGTCAGTGCGGGGGAGTAGACGGCACCGCCCGCGGCGGGGCCCATGATGAGCGAGATCTGCGGGATGACGCCGGAGGCCTGGGTGTTCAGCCGGAAGATCTCGCCGTACTTGCCGAGTGCGACCACGCCCTCCTGGATGCGGGCACCGCCCGAGTCGAGGATCCCGACGCAGGGCATGCCGCCGCGGAGGGCGAACTCCATGATCTTGATGATCTTCTCGCCGGCCACCTCGCCGAGCGATCCGCCGAAGGTTGAGAAGTCCTGGGCGTAGACGGCCACGGTGCGACCGTGGATGGTTCCGACTCCCGTGACGACCGAGTCGCCGTAGGGCCGCGACTTCTCCATGCCGAACGCGGTGGTGCGGTGCCGCACGTATTCGTCGAACTCGACGAAGCTGCCGGTGTCCACGAGCATCTCGATGCGCTGCCGTGCGGTGAGCTTGCCCTTCGCGTGCTGCTTGTGCTGAGCCGTCTTCTCCGCATCGACGACGGCCTCCTGGTACCGCGAGCGAAGGTCCGCGATCTTGCCGGCGGTGGTGAAGAGGTCGGGCTGATCGGTCACGCGTTCCACCCTATCGGCGGGTTCCGCCGCACGGTTGGAGGCTTCGCACAAGGGCACGCGGCATCCGCTGTCGGGTCGACCGGTGCGGCGAGCCGGCCCTGGGAGCGCGCGAAGCGCTCTCGGTAGGGTGAGCGCATGTCGATACCGCCCCACGGATATCCCCGCGCCGCCGCCGTCTCGCCGCGTCTCCAGGTCGCCGAAACCACCGGCTCGACCAACGCGGATCTGCTGAAGGCGGCAGCCGCCTCTCCCGACCAGTGGCCGCACCTCTCCGTCGTGCTGACCACCGACCAGCGGGCGGGTCGCGGGCGCCTCGACCGCACGTGGACCGCTCCGCCGGGTACCGGGCTGGCGATCTCGGTGCTCGTGCGGGTGGGCGCCCTGCCGATCCCGGCGCGCGCGTGGATACCGCTGATCGCGGGGGCCGCGATGGCGCGGGCGGTCCTCCAGCAGGTGCGCGGCACGTCGCACACCGCGGGTTTGAAGTGGCCGAACGACGTGCTCCTTGACGGAGGCAAGCTCAGCGGCATCCTCGCCGAGGTCGTGCCGGAGCATCCCGACGCGGTCGTGATCGGCGCCGGCGTCAACACCCGCATGACCCGCGCCGATCTGCCGGTGGACACCGCGACCTCGTTCGCGTCGGTCGGCCTCGAGGTGGATGAGGACCGACTGCTGGCCGATTACCTCGTCGCGCTCGACACCCAGCTGACGGCTTTGACCGCGGCGTTGGGGGATGCCGCGGCCGCAGGCATCCTCGGTGAGATCGAGGCGCTGTGCGCGACGCTCGGGTCCGCCGTCGTGGTGACCCTCCCGGATGGGGCGCGACTGCACGGCCGCGCGCAGCGGATCGATCCGGACGGGCGCCTGGTCGTGGTCCAGGACGGAGCCGAGACGGCCGTGTCGGCGGGAGACGTCGTCCACGTCCGCTGACGGTGGGCGTGGCAGCCTCCCGTGTCGGCGGTGAGCGCGACAATGGAAGCATGACCCAGCCGACCACGTACGGCGGCAGGCCGCCGATGGTCGTACCCGGCGCGCCGACACCCGAGCTGCGTGTCGCACGCTTCCGCGGGCACGCCCGCCGCCTGTTCTGGTCGGCGCTGGTGCTCATAGCGGTGGCGGGGGCGCTCGGGTTCTTCTGGGGCAACCTCCCCGCGCCCTTCGAGAACTGGATGCTGCTGACCGCCGCAGCAGCCCTCGTGCTGTTCCTCGTCCTGCTGCCCTACCTGTCGTGGTGGGCGCACGTGTACACGATCACGACCCGGCGAGTGCTCGAGCGGTCGGGCGTCTTCGGCGTCCGCCGCCAGGAGCTCAGCCACGTGCGCGGGTACACGATCCAGGAGCGGCGGGGACTCCTGCAGCGGATGTGGGGCGCGGGCACCCTTGTGCTGACCAACGGTGTCGATCAGCCGATGCGGCTCGTGAACATCCCGAGTGTGGGCCTCGTCCACGAAGCCCTCGTCGACCAGGTCGAGGTCAACCAGATCCTCGCGCACCGCGACGCGCAGGCGCTGCCGCCGGCGCCGCCCGCACCTCCTACGGCCTGAGGTCGCTCGCCGGGCCGAACGTCTGCACAACCACGCAGCTCGGACGTGACCGCCGGATCGGAGCGCGGCCGGGTTGCGGGATGATGGAGCGAGGGCACGCGACGGAAGGAGCCCCATGGCGCTGCGAGTCGGAGTCGTCGGCGGAGGGCAGCTGGCGCGGATGATGATCGCGCCTGCGGTCGAGCTGGGAATCGAGCTCCGCGTGCTCGCCGAGGAGGAGGGGATGGCGGCCTCCCTGGCGGCTGCCGCGGTCGGGGACTACCGCGACGCGTCCACCGTCCTGGAGTTCGCGCGCGAGGTGGACGTCCTCACGTTCGACCACGAGCACGTGCCGCAGGACGTCCTCGCGGCGCTCGTCGCGGCCGGCGTACCGGTGCATCCGGGTCCCGACCCGCTGCAGTTCGCGCAGGACAAGCTCCTGATGCGTGCGCGACTGCAGGAACTCGGGATGCCGCAGCCGGAGTGGGCGGCGGTGACCGACTCCGAGCAGCTGCAGGCGTTTCTCGATGCGCACGGCGGCCGCGCGGTCCTGAAGACGCCGCGCGGCGGATACGACGGCAAGGGAGTCCGCGTCGTCTCGAACGCCGCAGAGGCGGAGGACTGGTTCGCCGCGCTCGCCGAAGACGCCCGCGGCGGGGGCCTGCTCGTCGAAGAGCTCGTCGACTTCACCCGCGAGCTCGCACAGCAGATCGCCCGCAGTCCATCCGGCGAGGTGCGGGCCTACCCGGTCGTGGAGACCGTGCAGCGCGACGGCGTCTGCGCCGAGGTGATCGCGCCCGCCCCGCACGCTGCCGGACGTCTCTCGGACGTCGCGGCGCAGATCGGTGTCGGCGTGGCAGAGGGGCTCGGCGTCACCGGGATGCTGGCTGTGGAGCTCTTCGAGACCACCGACCAGCGGCTGCTCGTCAACGAGCTTGCTATGCGCCCGCACAACAGCGGGCACTGGACTCAGGACGGGGCGCTCACGAGCCAGTTCGAGCAGCACCTCCGCGCTGTGCTCGACCTGCCGCTGGGGGATGCCGCGGCATCCGCGACCTGGTCGGTGATGGTCAACATCCTCGGCGGGCCTGCCGAGGGCACGCTCGACGAGCGATTCGCCGCGGCGATGGCGGCGCATCCGGCCGCCAAGCTGCACACGTACGGCAAGTCGCCGCGCCCGGGCCGGAAGGTGGGGCACGTCAACGTGATCGGCGACGACCTCGACGAAGTCGCGTACCAGGCGCGCGCCGCGGCATCCCTCTTCCTGGACTGAGCACGCGCCGGCCGGATCTCCGCCGGATGGGCCGCGGAAGCACCGCGCCGTTGCGGGTTTCTTCCAGCCTGGGCCCCTAGCCTTGATCGGGTGACCCGGCCGCTGCATTCCTCCGACGCGCCCCTGGTCGGCGTCGTCATGGGCTCCGACTCGGATTGGCGCGTCATGAGCGACGCGTCGCAGATCCTGAGCGACTTCGAGGTCCCGCACGAGGTCGAGGTCGTCTCGGCCCACCGCACGCCGGACAAGCTGATCCGCTACGGGAGGGAGGCCCGAGCGCGCGGGCTCCGCGCGATCATCGCGGGGGCGGGCGGCGCCGCGCACCTGCCCGGGATGCTCGCCTCGGTCACGACCCTCCCGGTGATCGGAGTGCCGGTTCCGCTGGCGACGCTCGACGGCATGGACTCGCTGCTGAGCATCGTGCAGATGCCCGCCGGAATCCCCGTTGCGACGGTTTCGATCGGCGGCGCGAAGAACGCCGGGCTCCTCGCGGTGCGCATCCTCGGAGCCACGGACGCCGGGCTCGCCGAGCGGATCGAGGCTTACGCCCGAGACCTCGAGTCGCAGGTGGAGGACAAGAACCGGCGGCTCAAGGAGTCTCTGTGAGCGTCGCGAGTCCGCCGCGCCCGGCACCCCCGGGACGCGCCACGCCGAGGGTGGTCGAGGACCAGCCGCTGCGATACCCCGACACCGCCTCCCGCGAGGTGATGACCCGGCGGGGCTGGTGGCTGGTGCTGCTGAACTTCCTCATTCCCGGATCGGCGCAGGCCGCAGCCGGAAATCGGCGGCTCGCCCGGGTCGGGCTGGGCGCGACGCTTGCGATGTGGGCCATGCTCATCCTCGGAGTGCTCGGCGCGCTGCTCTGGCGGACCGCGATGCTCAGTCTGATCACGGGCGCGTGGCTGCCGGACTGGCTGAGCCTCCTGCGCGGAGCACCGCTGCTGCTGATCCAGGGGATCCTCCTCGCCTATGCGGTGCTCTGGGTGATCCTGACGATCGACACGCTGCGTCTGGTCCGGCTCGTCAAGACCGGGCCGACCGCACGCTTCGGCATCGCCGCGCTCTCCGTCCTGCTCCTGGTCGTCGCGGGCGGCGGTGCGGTCTACGCCGCGCAGATCGCCGGTACCACCCGCGACACGCTGGGTGCGATCTTCGGTGCGAGCGGCCCGTCCGTGCCTCCGAGCGACGGCTACTACAACATCCTTCTGCTCGGCGCCGACAGCGGCGAGGGACGGGACTCGATGCGGTTCGACAGCATCTCGGTGGTCTCCGTCAACGCCGAGACCGGCGCGACCACGATCACCGGCATCCCGCGGGACATGCCGAACTTTCCGTTCTCGGCCGGTCCGATGCTGGATCGCTATCCCGACGGCCACGAGGGTCACGCCGACTCGAGCTGCGGATGGGGAAGCGGCATCAACCAGCTGCGCACCGAGGTCGAGGTGTGCCAGGACGGCAACTCGCTGTATCCGGATGCCGTCCTCAACGGCTCCGAGCCGGGGATCGAGGCCACGAAGGATGCCGCGGAGGGGATCCTCGGCATCGAGATCCCGTACTACGTCTTCCTCGACATGCACGGGTTCGCTGCGCTGGTGGACGCGCTCGGAGGCGTGGACGTCACGGTCGAGCAGCGCCTGCCCAAGGGTGGCGGCCCTTCGTACGATGGCGAGCCCGCCGAGGACTGGGCGATCGGCTGGATCGAGGCCGGACCGCAGCACATGGACGGGGACACGGCGCAGTGGTACGCGCGCTCTCGGTACACCACCGACGACTTCGACCGGATGAAGCGGCAGCGGGTGCTCCAGCAGGCGATCCTCGCCCAGTTCACGCCCGAGGTGGTACTCACCCGGTTCCAGGACGTCGCGCTGGCCGGTCAGGATCTGGTGCAGACCGATCTGCCGCAGTCGATGCTCCCCTTCCTCGCCGAGCTCGCGCTGAAGGCCAAGGAGCAGCCGGTGACGACCATCGAGCTCACGCCCGCGAGCGGAATCGACGAGTTCGACCCGGACTACGCCTACATCCAGGAGCTCGTGCAGCTCTCGCTCCACCCGCCCACCCCGACGCCGGAGCCGGAGGGCTGAGCGGAATGACCGCAACGCTGCGCGTGATGCTCGACCAGCTCGTCGCGCCGACGGAGCCGGACCTGGAGACCGCTGCCCGGGAGCTCACGCGCGGTCTCATCGCCGGTGCACCGGCCGGTTGCGAGGTCGAGGGAATAGCGCCAGCGGGACCGCCGGACCGCTCCGTGGCCATTCCCGGGCTCGCGCGCCTTCGGCGCGCCGCGCTCGCGCGGAGGGAGCTCGCTGCGGCCCTCCAACTCGGAGTCGCCACCGGCGTCGGCGCGGGGATGATCCACTCGCCGACCCTGCTCGCCCCGCTCGTCCGCCACGATCGCGTCCACGACAACGACCAGACCGTCGTCACGATCTGGGACCTCGGCCCGTGGGAGGCGCCGGGCGAATGGCCGAAGTCGGTGGTCTCGTGGAACCGCGCCATGCTCAAGCGTGCGGTCAAACACGCCGATGCCGTCGTGGTGCCCACGCACTCGATGGCGCAGCGGCTCGGTGAGCTCGCCGCGTTCGGCGAGCGGATCCGCGTGATCGCGGGCGCTGCGCCCACAGGACTCGCCGTCCCGACCGACGAGGTCGGACGCCGCCGCGCGCTCGACCTGCCCGAGGGCTTCGTCTTGCTCGCGGGTCGTGCCGCGCCCACAGACGCGCTCGCGCAGGGACTCGCCGCCGTCGGGCGCGCGGCAGCGGATCTTCCCGTCGTCGTGATCGGTGCCGGCGAAGGGGAAGAGCCCGCGATCGCGGATCTGGCGGCTGCCGCCGGCATCCCGGAGCGCAGCCTGCACGTGCGCGGCGCGCTCGGCCGCGAGGATCGCGCCGCCGTGTTCGGAGCCGCCGTCACATTCGTGGCGCCCGCGCACCGCACCGCGTTCCCGTGGCGCGTGCTCGAAGCCCTCGCGCTGGGCGTTCCGGTCGTCGCGGCATCCTCTCCGGTGCACGACGAGCTGATCGTCGACGGAGGGATCCTCGCCGACGGTCAACCGGATGCGCTGGGTGACGCGCTGAGCCGCGCCCTCGCCTCCACCGCCTCCGTCGATCGGCTGGGCGTCCTGGCCGCCGATCGGGGCCGCGCCTTCTCGTGGCGGGAGTCCGCCGACCGCGTCTGGCAGCTCCACGCCGACCTCTGATCAGAACTGCGTTTCGTTCAATACCACGTATCAGCAGTAACTTCCGCCACACTGTTCACATGACGAGGGCAGTGAGCGGTATATCGGTGTGCGTGTGATCCGGCGAACCATCGGATGGCTGATCGCCGCTGTCCTCGGGATCGGGATGCTCGGCGCGGGCGGGACGGCCGCCATCGCAGCGCCCCTCGAGGCCATCCCCGCGAGTGCGGCACCCTCGGCGGCGCAGACCTCGATACTGATGGCGGACCTGTCGAAGTTCGAGCCGGGCAACATCATCAGCGACGCGGTGTTCTACAACTCCGGAACAATGAGCGCAGCGCAGATCCAGGGGTTCCTCGAGGACCGGGTGCCGACGTGCCAATCCGGCTACACCTGCCTCAAGGACTGGTACGACACGTCGCGGACGACCTCCGCCGACGCGATGTGCGGCGCCTACTCCGGCGGTGTGCGCGAGCGCTCGTCGACCATCATCTACAAGGTCGCGCAGGCGTGCGGGATCAATCCGCAGGTCCTCATCGTCATGCTCCAGAAGGAGCAGGGGCTCGTCACGCACACCTGGCCGAGCGAATGGCGGTACACGATCGCGATGGGTCAGGGATGCCCCGACACCGCGGCGTGCGACACGCGCTACTACGGCTTCTTCAACCAGGTCTACGGCACGGCATGGCAGCTGAAGCGCTACGCCAACCCGCCCGGAACCAGTCAGTACTTCACGTGGTTCGCGCCCGGGAACACGTGGAACATCCGCTGGCACCCCAACGAGTCGTGCGGAAGCGCCCCCGTGTACGTCCAGAACCAGGCGACTGCGAATCTTTACTACTACACCCCCTATCAGCCGAACGGCGCGGCGATCCGCGCCGGCTACGGCGAGGGCGACGCGTGCTCCGCCTACGGCAACCGCAACTTCTATCAGTACTTCCAAGACTGGTTCGGGGCTACCCGGCTCGCCACCGTGTCGTCTGTCGACACGTCGGCGCACGTCATGGCTCTCGACTCCGCCGGCGCGCTGTGGGCGTACCCGTTCGCATCGGGCGGTGCGTGGGGCGAACAGGTGCAGGTCGGGACTCTGCCCGACACGCGGCGGATGCTGTCAGTCGGCGACCTGGACGGTGACGGGCACCGGGACGTCGTCGGCGTGAGCGCCGCGGGCGCCACGACGGTGTACCGCAGCGACGGGGGTCTGAGCTACGGCCGGTCGCGGCCGCTCGGCGCGGACTGGTCCGGAGCGGTGCTCGCCACGGCCGCAGGCGACTTCGACGGCGACGGCGCGCCCGATGCGTTCACGACGAACGCCGCGGGCGACCTGCTGCTGTGGCGCAACACGGGTGCTGGGCGACTGCGCACTCCGATCGCGGTGGGCAACGGCTGGGGTGGCATGGGCCTGCTGTCCGGCGGCACCGACATGGACGGCGACGGCGCTGCGGACCTGATCGCGCGGCACAGCAACGGCAACCTGTATCTGTACTCGGGCAACGGGGCGGGCGGCTGGCGGGATGCGACGCAGATCGGCAGCAACTGGAGCGGGATGACCACCGTTCTGAGCCCGGGTGACTTCTCGGGCGACTCGATCCGCGACATCCTCGCCCGCGATTCGGCCGGCAATCTGTGGCACTACTACGGCACGGGCGGCGGTCGCATCGCCGGCGGGACGAAGGTCGGCACCGGCTGGCAGGGGATGCTCGAGATCGTGGGCACAGGGCCGGCGACGGCGAACGTCCGCGTCTTCCCGTCCGGTGCCGGCGACCTCGACGGCGACCGCGCGAGAGACGTCCTCGCCCTGACGGACGCCGGACAGCTGCTGGCCTATCGGGGAGACGGCGCCGGAGGCTGGCGCGGCTCGACCGCGATCGACGGCGCATGGCCGGCAGGCAGCCGGCTGGTGACCCTCGGAGACTTCTCGGGCGACGGCCCCTCCGACGTCGGACGCGTGCTGGCGGACGGCACCTTCGAGATCCTCAAGGGTCGCGGCGACAGCACCTTCGACGCACCGATCGTGATCGGCAACGGCTGGAGCACGATCGGCCTGCTCGTCGGCGGCATCGACTTCGACGGCGACCGGAACGTGGACGTCGTCGGCCGGGACGCCTCGGGCAACCTGGTGATGTACCGCGGAGACGGAGCGGGCGGGTGGCTCGGTGGTCTCGTCACGATCGGCACCGGCTGGACCGGGATGACCTCGCTGCTGTACGCGGGCGACTTCGACGGCGACAGCGCGCCCGACATCCTCGCCCGCCAAGCCGACGGCTCGCTGTGGCTGTACCCGGCGTCGGGCTCCGGCGGCTGGCGCACACCCCGCGGCATCGGAGTCGGGTGGCACGGGTTCACCGCGATCATCGGTCCGGGTGATTTCGACCGCGCCGGCGGGCCGGACGTTCTGGCGCGCACGCCCGGCGGACAGCTCTACCTGTACCGCGGAGACGGCAGTGGTGGATGGCTGTCCGGCTCGGTGATCGGCCAGGGCTGGAACGGGATGCAGCAGCTCGGCTGATCGCCGACTGCTCCGGATCGGATGCCGCGCCTCCTCTGATCGGCCGAGCGGCCCGCGCCCTTCGCATCGGAGACGCAGGGCACTGTCGTAGAATCGCAACCTGTGTGCGGAATGGGCCGCAACGTCCTACCCGATGAGTTGAGCAGTGTCCCAGATCCGAGACCCCTTCGCGCTAGTGCCGCGATCGTCGTTCGATGTCCCCGGCAAAGCCGGCGGCCTGCTCGACGTCTTCCGCTGGCACTACCTGCTGCGACTGCTCGTGCGCACCGGGGTCACGACCCGCTACCGCAACTCGGTCCTGGGCTGGACGTGGTCGTATGTGCGGCCCGCTGCGCAGTTCCTGGTCTTCTGGGTCGTGCTCGGGCTGTTCCTCAACCTCGAGCGCGGCATCCCGAATTACGCCGTGTACCTGTTCTCGGGCATCGTCGTGATCAACCTCTTCAGTGAAGCGTTCAAGAACGCGACGACCTCGATCGTGGGAAACGCGCCGCTGGTGCGGAAGGTCTACCTCCCCCGCCAGCTGTTCGCGGTCTCGGCGGTGATCGTCGCCTTCGTGCACTTCCTGCCCCAGGTCGGCCTGCTCCTGGTCGTCTGCCTGTTCCTGGGCTGGATCACCTCGATCTCGGTCCTCTCGGTGCTCGCGATCCTCGCGGGCGCGACACTGGTCATGCTGTTCGCGCTCGGTCTCGGACTCCTGTTCGGGGCGATGAACGTCCGTTACCGCGACGCCGAGAACATCGTGGAGCTCCTCCTCCTCCTGGCCACCTGGGCCTCACCGGTGCTCTACTCGTGGGTCATGGTCCAGGACGCGATCACAGAGCTCGGATGGCCGTCATGGCTGCTGGAGCTGTACCTGCTGAACCCGATCACGCAGGCCGTCGAGCTCTTCCACTTCGCGTTCTGGTATCCCGTGACCGAGACGACGATCCCGATCGCCCCCGGCCTGGCGATCAACACGCTGTGGACCTTCCTCCTCACCGTCGTCGTCCTGCTCGTCGGGCAGGCGGTCTTCCGCCGCCTCGAGGGAAGGTTCGCCCAGGACCTGTGAACAGCCAGATCGCCGCCGAGCTGCGGCCCAGCATCGTCGTCGAGGATGTGCACAAGACGTTCACCCTCAACCACGCCTTCTCCCTCAAGGACACGATCGTCTCGTGGATTCGCGGTCGGAAGCTGACGAGCCAGTTCGAGGCACTGAAAGGCCTCGACATCGTCATCAACGAGGGGGAGTCCGTCGCCATCCTCGGCCTGAACGGATCGGGGAAGTCGACCCTGCTCAAGCTCGTGTCGGGCGTGATGCAGCCCGACGGCGGTTCGGTGCTCACGCGCGGACGCGTGGCAGGCCTCATCGAGGTGGGCGCGGGATTCCACCCTGAGCTGTCGGGTCGCGAGAACGTGTTCCTCAACGCGGCCATCCTGGGCATGAGCCGCAAGGAGATCGAGGCGCGGTACGACGAGATCGTCGCATTCAGCGAGATCGAGCCGTTCATCGACCAGGAGGTGAAGCACTACTCCTCTGGCATGTTCATGAGGCTCGCGTTCTCGGTCGCCATCCACGTCGAGCTGGACATCCTCCTCGTCGACGAGATCCTGTCCGTGGGCGATGCGCCGTTCCGGGAGAAGTGCCGAACCAAGTTCGAGGAGCTCATCGCGGCCCGGAAGACCCTGGTGGTGGTGAGCCACGACATGGAGATGGTGCGCGAGCTCTGTGCGCGTGCGATCGTCCTGAACAAGGGCGACGTCATCTACGACGGGCCCGTCGAGGGCGCCATCGCCATCGTCGAGGGCTGAGCGATGGAGTGGCTCGCGGCGTCCGGCGCCGTCCTGGTCGCCGTCGCCTGGATGCTCCTGCCCGGTCTCGCCTTCGGGCTCGCCGCGAGGCTCCGCGGCTTGGCGCTGCTGGCATTCGCTCCCGTCGCGAGCACAGCGGTCCTCTCCGTCGCCGCGCTGCTGTTCGGCCTCGTCGGCGTCCCCTGGTCGCCCTGGACTGCCGGTGCCGCCGCGGTCGTCGTCGCCCTGGCGGTGTGGGGGATCGGAGTGCTCGTGCGTCCGACGGCCGGCTCAGCGATGAAGGGGACCGGACCGCGCTGGCTGATCCCGGCCGGCCTGGGCGTGGGAGCCGTGCTCGCCGCCCTTCGTCTGGCGTTGTACATCGGCTCGCCGCAGAACGTGTCGCAGACCAACGACGGGGTGTTCCACCTGAACGCGCTGCGCTACATCGTGGAATCGGGCTCGGCGTCGTCCCTGGACATCACCGGGATGCTGGGCATCTCGAGCTTCTACCCCGCCGCCTGGCACGCCCCGGCATCCCTCGTCGCCCTGTCGACCGGAGCGGATGTCGTCGTCGTCGCCAACGCGATGAGCCTGGTGATCGGCGGTCTCGTCTGGACTTCCGGCGTCGCATGGCTCACGCTCGTCGCTAGCGGCGGGAATCGGCTTGCGGCCGGAGCAGCGGCCACCCTGTCCGCGGCTCTCGCGGCGTTTCCGCTGCTGATGATCCAGTGGGGCGTCCTCTACCCGTCGCTGCTCGCGATCGCGCTGGTTCCGGCGGCGGTCGCCACGGTCATCGACCTCGAGGCGCGCCTGCGCGCCTCGCGTTCTCCCGCACGTGACGCAGTCTGGGGCGCCCTCCTGATCGTGGCGGGACTGACGGCGATCGCACTGGCACAGCCCTCCCTTCTGCTCGCGTGGGCGCTGCTGGCCGGGTCGTTCGCGCTGTGGTGGGTGCTCGGCGTCTGGCGCGTGGCCACTGGCCGGCAGCGCGCGATCCTGGTGATCGCATCAACGGCGGGCTTCCTGATCCTCGCGGTCGCGTGGTTCGCCATGGGGTACCTCCTCGACGGCATCTGGCCGCACTCCCGCGGTCGCGTGCTGGGCGTCATCGACGTCGTGATAAACGGGCAGCTCGGATTCCCCCCGGCCTGGGGCGTCAGCATCCTGATGATCCTCGGTCTGATCGCCTGCGTGCGCCGGCCGACGCTGCGCTGGCTGGCGACCTCGTGGGTCCTGCTGGCCGGCCTCTACTTCATCGCCGTCGCCGTCGGGAACCCCACCGCTCGCGCACTCATCGGCCCGTTCTACGACGACCCGTACCGCATCACGGCGCTGTTCCCGATCGTCGTGATCCCGCTCGCCGGCATCGGGGTGTCGGCCGTCACGGAGTGGGCGCGCAAGGCCCTGACCGGCCGCCGCGACCCCCAGGCCGGAGGTGCGACGGCCGCGGCCTGGACGATCGGCATCCTCGCCGCGTTCGGAGCGGTCTCACTCGCCGTCGCACCGGTCATCCAGTGGCGCGACGTCTGGACCGGCGCCGTGGACCGCGTCACCTGGTACCAGATCGACGAATCGTCGTATCTGAGCCTCGATGAGCGCGCCCTCCTGGAGCGGCTCTCGGACAGCGTCCCGCCGGACGAGCTGATCGTCGGCAATCCCTCGACGGGGATGGCGTTCGGTTATGCGCTCGGCGACCACGCGGTGTACCCGATGACCTGGCAGCCTCCGCGCACGCTGGCCTACGAGGTGCTCGCGAGCAGCCTTCACGCAGCGGCCACCGACCCGCAGGTGTGCCCCGCCCTCGACGCGATCGGCAGCCGCTACGTGCTGGACTTCGGCCCCGGCGATCAGGAATACGGCCATTACGTGCTGCCCGGATTCACCGACATCGAGGCGAGCGAGGGCTTCGAGCTCGTCGACCGCGAGGGCCGCGCATCGCTGTGGCGGATCACCGCCTGCGACTAGCGCGGCGCGTCGAAGCGATCCGGCGGCAGGCCGGGATCGCCGGGACCCGCGGGCGTGCGCTCGCGCTCGCGTGCTTCCAGCAGCGCGATGCGACGCGCGAGCTGCGTGATCCGCCGATTCTGCTCGACGTTCGTGCGGTACTGCGTCGCGATCACCACGAGGACGACCAGCACGAGCGCGTACAGCAGGAGATCCGTGCCGCGGCCGACGCCGATCAGCGAGGCGACCCAGGACAGCCACTGCGGGAAGAGCACCGAGAGCACCGCGACGATGACGAAGCCGAACAGCAGCAGCCGGCGGATCGCCAGGTGGCTGTCGCTGCCCGGATTGCGGATCACGAGGATGCCGATGACGACGATCGCCGCGATGAGGATGATCTGGATCAGCATCAGCGCACCACCAGGTCGACCAGGATGTTGACGGAATTCAGCACGCTCTGACCCTTCGCCTTCGAATAGTCGGTGTACAGCAGTTCGACGGGGTACTCCGCCCACGGCAGCCCGGTGTTGCCCAGCTGCAGCACGATCTCGGTGGCGTGCGCCATGCGATCCTGCTTCAGTCGTACGTAGCCGGCCGCGTCCCGACGGATGACACGGAGCCCGTTGTGGGCGTCGGTCAGACGCAGCCCGGTGGTCTGGTTCGTGACCCACACGGCCGTCTTGAGGATCACGTGCTTCATCCAGCCGGGCCTGGTGCGATCGTCGAGGAAGCGCGATCCGAAGACGATGGCGAGGTCGTCGCGTCTCGCCGTGCGCACCATCCCCACGGCATCCTCGACGCGATGCTGGCCGTCCGCGTCGAAGGTCACGATGTACTCCGCCGACCGGTGCTCGAGCACGTACTCGATGCCGGTCTGAAGCGCAGCTCCCTGACCGAGGTTCACCGGGTGGGCCACGACCGTCGCCCCCGCAGCGCGTGCGGCAGCCGCGGAACCGTCGGTGGACCCGTCGTCGACGCAGACGATGTGGCGGAACGACGCTCGCAGACCGGTCACCACGTCGGTGATGACGGATGCCTCGTTGTACAGCGGAATGACCACCCAGGCCCCCTGGTCGGGAGTCGGCACTCCCGCAGGGCCCTCGGTGCTCATCGTTCCATTCTTGCAGAGGCAGGTAGACTTGACGGGCGCTCCGCGGTCCGATGCCGGAGTCGCGAGGAGCCCCGACTTGAGCCAGTATTCCGCCGTGCGCGTCACGGAATCCGCTGACGTGTCCGCCGACGCCAGGATCGGCGACGGGTCGTCGATCTGGCACCTCGCACAGGTGCGAGAGGGCGCCGTTCTGGGCGAGAACTGCGTCGTCGGCCGCGGGGCCTACATCGGCACCGGCGTGGTGATGGGCGACAACTGCAAGGTGCAGAACTACGCGCTGGTCTACGAGCCCGCCCGGCTCGGCGACGGGGTCTTCATCGGGCCTGCGGTCGTGCTCACCAACGACACCTACCCGCGCGCCATCAATCCCGACGGATCGCTCAAGAGCGCACACGACTGGGAGCCCGTGGGTGTGACGATCGAATCCGGAGCCTCCGTCGGTGCCCGCGCGACGTGCGTGGCGCCGGTCACGATCGGGGCCTGGGCGACGGTCGCCGCCGGCGCGGTCGTGGTCAAGGACGTTCCCGCCTTCGCACTGGTCGCCGGCGTGCCGGCCAGACGCATCGGGTGGGTCGGCCGCGCCGGTCATCCGCTCGTGGAACGCGACGGTCAGTGGCACTGCCCGGTTTCATCCGACGTCTACGAAGAAGTCGACGGCACACTCAGAGAGGTCACCACGTGACGCTGGACTTCATCCCACCCGCCAAGCCGATCATCGGAGACGACGAACGCGAAGCGGTGGACCGCGTGCTGCGCAGCGGCATGGTCGCCCAAGGACCCGAGGTCGCCGCCTTCGAGCGCGAGTTCTCGGACCACTTCGTCCAGGGCCGCCCGACCGTCGCCGTGAACTCGGGCACCTCGGGCCTGCACCTCGGGCTGCTCGCCGCAGGCGTCGGCCCCGGCGACGAGGTCATCGTGCCGTCGTTCACCTTCGCTGCGACGGGCAACTCGGTCGCGCTGACCGGTGCCACCCCCGTTTTCGTCGACATCGAGCCCGAGACGTTCTCGCTGGACCCCGCCGCGGTCGAGGCCGCGATCACGCCCCGGACCCGCGGCATCCTTCCGGTGCACCTGTACGGTCACCCCGCGCGCCTGCGCGAGCTTTCGGCCCTCGCCGACACGCGGGGCGTGGCGCTGTACGAGGATGCGGCCCAAGCGCACGGCGCATCCCTCGACGGCCGCCCGGTGGGCGCATGGGGCGCGTTCGCGATGTTCTCGCTGTACCCGACCAAGAACATGACCAGCGGTGAGGGCGGCATGGTCACGCTCGCCGACGACACGCTCGCCCGGTC
Organism: Microbacterium sp.; assembly: GCF_036277215.1. Classification (GTDB taxonomy): domain Bacteria; phylum Actinomycetota; class Actinomycetes; order Actinomycetales; family Microbacteriaceae; genus Microbacterium. The sequence continues at coordinate 19,894 of NZ_DASUNI010000285.1, forward strand.
GGTGCGGCTGCTGCGCAACCAGGGCATGGAGAAGCAGTACGAGAACGAGGTCGTCGGCTTCAACGCGCGCATGACGGACATCCATGCGGCGATCGGTCGCGTCCAGCTCACCAAGGTGGATGCCTGGACCCGCAGTCGTCAGGAGAACGCGGCGTTCCTCGACGCCAATCTGCGCGGCGTCGTCGTGCCACCCGTCGCCGAAGGCGCCGTTCACGTGTACCACCAGTACACGATCCGCGTGCCCGAGGACCGCGACGGCTTCGTGAAGGCGCTCAAGGAGGAGCACCAGGTCGGCAGCGGCGTGTACTACCCGATCCCCAACCACCGCCTTCCTTCGCTCGCGCCGTACGCGCCCGGCCTGGATCTCCCGGTCACCGAGGTCGCCGCACGCGAGGTCGTCTCGCTGCCCGTTCACCCTTCGCTCACCCAGGCCGACCTCGAGCGGATCGTCCGCGCGGTGAACGCGGTCGCGGGGGCGGGCGCCTGATGGCGCTGCGGGCAGGGCTGCTCGGCATCGGGATGATGGGTCGCCATCACGCCCGAGTGCTCCGCGAAGTCGACGGCGTCGACCTCGTCGCCATCGCCGATCCCGGCGGCGATCCGCACGGTGTGGCGGCCGGTCTGGATGTGCTCCCGGACGTGGACGCGCTGATCGCCGCAGGCATCGACCTCGCCGTCGTGGCCGTGCCCACGCGCTATCACTTCGACGCCGCGATGACTCTGGCCGACGCCGGCATCCACACGCTCGTCGAGAAGCCCATCGCGCACTCGACCGAGGCGGGACGCCAGATGGCCGAGGCGTTCTCCTCGCGAGGCCTGGTCGGCGCCGTCGGGCACGTCGAGCGGTTCAACCCGGCGCTCCAGGAGCTGCGGCGCCGACTCGCCAACGGCGACGTCGGCGAGGTCTACCAGATCGCCACCCGACGCCAGAGCACCTTTCCCGCCCGCATCGCCGACGTGGGCGTGGGCATGGACCTCGCCTCGCACGACATCGACCTGACGGCCTGGGTCGCCCAGAGCGACTACAAGACTGTGTATGCGCAGACGACGTTCAAGAGCGGCCGCGAGTACGAGGACATGATCGCCCTCACCGGCCGGCTCGCGAACGGGGTCATCGTCAACCACCTCATCAACTGGCTCAGCCCGATGAAGGAGCGCGTGACGGTCGTCACCGGCGATCGCGGCACGTACATCGCCGACACGGCGACCGGCGACCTGACCTTCCACGCCAACGGCACCATCGCGTTCGAGTGGGACTCCGTCTCATCCTTCCGCGGTGTCTCCGAGGGCGACGTCACCCGGTTCTCGTTCGCCAAGCGCGAGCCGCTGCGCGTCGAGCACGAGGCGTTCCGGGATGCCGTCCTGGGCGCGCCCAGCGACGTGGTCACGATGGGGCAGGGCCTTCACACGCTGGAGGTCGTCGAGGGGGCGCTGAGCTCGGCATCCAACGGCGCATCGGTCACCTTCTGATGTCTCGGCCGCGATCGACCGGACGGCGGGCACCCACGGGGGCGGGTGATTCGTGGTGAAGCGCGTCTGGGCCGTCCTCCAGGACCTGCTGCCGCTGCTGCCGCTCGGTGCTCAGCGGTACTTCGTCTTCTACATGATCTCCACGACGGTGGTCACGCTGCTCGATGTGGTCGCCATGTCGCTGCTTGCGATCGTGATCGGCCCGGCCATCACCGGAGGCACCCTCAACCTCCCGCTGATCGGCGAGATCACCCCCGAGATGGCCCCGGTTCTCGCACTCTCGGCGCTCGTGTTGATCATCGTGAAGTCGATCTTCTCCGTGTCGCTGCACTGGCATGCGACGAGGCGCTTCGCCAAGTACGAGCTCGAGATCGGCGATCGGATGTTCCGCGCCTACATCAACTCGAGCTGGGAGCAGCGCTCGAAGCGATCGGTCGCCGAGATCACCCGGATCGCGGATGCCGGTATCGCCAACACGATGGCCGGATTCCTGCTTCCGCTCATGCGGGTGCCGAGCTCGATCTTCACGTTCGTGCTGGTGCTCGGCGTGCTCCTCGTGGTCAACCCGATGATCTCGATCATCGCGCTGGTCTACCTGTCGCTGATCGCCCTGATCGTGCACCACTTCGTGACCAAGCGGGCGCTCGAGGCGGCGCAGGTCAATCTGGAGTTCAGCTACCGCGTAGCGATCCTGATGACCGAGATGATGGAGGCGCTCAAGGAGCTCAGCCTCCGCAACCGACTTTCGGATGTCGCGGAGCTCGTCACCGTCAACCGTCAGCGCTCGGTGCGTGCGCGCGCCAACGGATCCATCCTCGGCATCATCCCCGGCTTCGTGTTCGAGGCCGCGCTCATCGGCGGGATCATCCTCGTGGGCGGCGCTTCGTTCTTCCAGGGCGGACTGACTGCTGCGCTCACGTCGGTGGCGCTGTTCGCCACAGCCGGGTTCCGCCTGATCCCCGCGATCAACGGGATCCAGGGCGGCATCGTCCAGGCCGTCGCAAGCATTCCGTCGGCGACGGACGTCATCGGAGACCTCATCGCATCCGAGAACGACATGAAGACCTCCACCACACCGGCTGACACCGCGGAGCTGTCCGACCGGCCGCGCGAGATGCGACTGGACAATGTCCGCTTCCGGTACCCGAACGCGTCGGAGGACGTCATCCGGGGCATGTCGGTCGACATCCCGCTGGGCAGCTCCCTGGGCATCGTCGGTCCGTCGGGCGCGGGCAAGTCGACTCTGATCGACCTCCTCCTCGGTCTGAGCGTGCCCTCGTCCGGCGAGATCCTGATCGACGGACACCCTCTCAACTCGGTGCTCCGTCAGTGGCGCGGGCGCGTCGGCTACGTGCCCCAGCGCGTCGCGCTGTTCGACGGCACCATCGCGCAGAACGTCGCGCTCACCTGGAACGACGAGGTCGACCGCGAGCGGGTCGTGCGCGCGCTCGAGCGCGCGCAGCTCGGCTCGCTCGTCGCCTCGCGCGCCGGGGGCATCGACGAGCGCATCGGCGAACGGGGCGTCTCGCTCTCCGGCGGTCAGCAGCAGCGCCTCGGCATCGCCCGGGCGCTGTACACCGATCCGCTCGTGCTGGTCCTCGATGAGGCGACCAGCTCGCTGGACACCAAGACCGAGGACGAGGTGACGAAGTCCATCAAGGCGCTGCAGGGCGAGGTGACGCTCATCTCCGTCGCCCACCGCCTGTCCACCATCAAGGACTACGACCGGGTCTGCTACGTCGATGAGGGCGTGATCGTCAGCCAGGGCACGTTCTACGAGGTCGCCGCCTCGCTGCCGTCGTTCGCGGAGCAGGTGCTCCTCGCCGGGCTCGCCCGCGATCTGGATCGCTAGGCGGCCGACATCGCGCGCAGGCCCGCGTACAGGGTGCGGAACGGAGCCTGCCGATGCAGCGCGAGCAGCGGATTGCGCGGCAGCATCGCGCCCGCCGTCCGGTAGTTCCAGCGCGCGTCGATGAAGTGCAGGATGGCGTTCGCATCGGGTGAGGACGAGCGCACCTCGTCGATCACCTGACGGTCGACCCTGGCCAGCAGGCGCGTCACACCCGGTGCCAGCGCCTCGATCCGGTCCAGCACGGCGATGAGGTCGGCGCGGTGCGCGCCGATTCCCTCCGGCACCTTCGTGCGCGCCAGCACGGCGTCGAAGAAGTGCACGCGCAGGATCTTCACTGCCAGTGCCCGGCGATCGCTCCGGCGCAGCCCCGCAAACCACGGCGTCGCCTCGATCGCGTCGAGGAAGGCGAAGTCATCGGGAACCGGCCTCGGGCCGAACGTGACCCGGTCGGCGGCGTCGTCGTGGATGACGTATTCCGGGCCGGTGAGGTCGTACGCGACGTGGCGCCCGGTGAACCACAGCGTCGCGGAGTACGCCAGGTCCTCACCAGACGGCAGTCCCTCGGTGAAGCGCAGATCGGCGAACCGCCGCCGATCGATCAGACCGAGGGGGGCGCTGCGGTAGGCCAGGCGGTCCTTCGCGGCACTCAGACGGCGCCTGCGTCGCCCGCGGCGCACGGGCGGGTACGGGTCGATTCCGCGGCTGCCGATGCGCACCCGCGCGAGGACCGTCGATGCGCCGGTCTCGCGCTGCAGCGCGAGCCACGAGTCGATCGCCCCCGGCGCGAACTCGTCGTCGGACCCCATCACGGCCACGAACGGAGCGTCGGAGTGTGCGAGCCCGTGATTCATGGGGCCGGCGGGGGAGTAGATGCCGTCCCGGAGCGCCAGCAGGCGCACCCGGGGATGCGTGGCGTACTCGCCCAGATTCTCACGGATCACCTCGGGATCGATGTTGTGGGCGACCACGTTCACGCGCACGGGCGCCGCCGTGTGATCGACGATCGACGACACGGCGCGGGCTATCGGCCGGACGGCCGAGTGCACTGCGATGGTCACGTCGACGAGGGGCTGGGTCATGCGTTTCTCCTATGTCAAGTGTTAGGCCGCGAGCGGGAGGCTGGCGGGGTTGTGAGCCGGGTTTTGGTCGGCGTGGAGTGCGTGGAACACGATGCGTGCGAGGCGTCGTTTCAGGCAGCGGAGTGCTTCGGCTGTGCAATCCCCGCCGTCCAGACGCTTTCGGTAGTACGCCCTTCCCAGTCCGTCCAGGCGGATCTGGGTGACAGCGATGCGGTGCAGCGCGGCGTTGAGCTGCCGGTTGCCGGTGCGGCTCATCCGAACCCTCCCCTTCGTGTTCCCGGACCAGACCGGGAGGGGCGCGACACCGGCGTTCATCGCGAAGCATGCCTCCGACCGGAACCTGTTGACGTTCGCGGTCTCACCAGCGATCTTCGCGGCCACCAACGGACCGCAACCCGGCATCGCAAGCAGGTGCGGGTAGCGGTCCTGGACCAGGCCACCGATACGACTCTCCAACTCGTCGATCCGGACGCTTCCCGCACGGATGTCCTCCAGGACGTCACGGGCGATCTCCGCGACCAAGCCGGGCCGTCCGGCAAGCCATGCTGCGACGCGTTCGCGTTGCACGCGGGTGCGAAGCGCTTTGATCGGCACGTCGAACTCCGGGTCCAGTTCGTGCAGGTGCCACCGGAGCCGGTTGATCTGCCGGGTTCGCTCGCCGACCAGGTCTTCTCTGCGGTCCACGAGCAGCTTCAGCTCCCGCGTCGACTCATCATGAACCGCGGCCGGAAGATCGGGTTCCCGCAGCACCGCCCGGGCAATCGCGAGAGCATCGATCGGATCCGACTTGCCCCGCTCCCGCGCCGACGCCCGAGCGTGCGCCATCAGCTTCGGGGGCACCCGCACGACCTCCTGACCGGCCGCGAGCATGTCCCGCTCCAGCCGGGCGGACAGATGCCGGCAATCCTCGACACCCCACCGCAACTCGGTCCCGAACTGGGCCCTGGCCCACCGCAACGCCCCGTCGTGACCGGCCGTAGTGGCCTTCACCGTCTTCTCGCCGAGCTTGCGGCCAACCTCGTCGACCGCGACGAACGTGTGAGTAGCTTTGTGGACATCCGCGCCAATGACGATCACCATGGAATCGTCTCCTTCCAACTCTGAGGGACAGGTTGGGCCGGTCGGCGGACACATCTCAGTCGGGGGCGTCGCCACGCTCCTATCAAGTCACGCCGGCCGGTCCATCACACCGGCTGTCGGCAAAACGCATGAACGCCAACCCGAAGGCGGCACGGATGCTAAGAGCCAGACAACCAGTGATCAGGATCCAACCACCGCAACACGGCACAATCACCCTGACACTGAGTTCGATGCTACCGAGGCGGTCTGCTGCGGCCCGGCGCGGAGGTCACGCGGGCGGTCGGATCCAGCCGTCCAGAAGCACGCGGGCACTGGCTGTGCCGGAGTGCACCCGGTCGATGTAGGTCGGTCCGGATGCCGCGATCGCGGCCGCCGCAATCCTGTCGTCAGCGAGGTCGGCGATCGTCTCGTGCAGGGACTCCGGCGTGGCCTCGACGATGGGCAGCGGCATCCCGAACTCGGCTTCGACCCGTTCGCGGACGAACGGCAGCACGTGACCGACCACGACGCGGCCGGCAGCCATCGCCTCGCACGCCGCGACGCCGTACGACCCGACGCGGAACTGGTCGATCACGATGTCGGCGCCCGCGAACACCGCGGGCATCTGCGCGGCGGGAGTGCCGGTGATCAGGCGGAAGTCGACGGCTCCCGCCCGTACGAGCGGTTCGAGCGCGGGCTCGATGTAGTGGCTGCCCTTCTGCAGCGGCGCGCTCGCGGCGTGCACCACGCGCACCTGCTCGCCGAGGAACGGGACGCTGTCGGTGGCGAAACGCCGCCCGTCGACCACGACCGGGCACCACGCCGCCCACGGGACGTCCAGCAGAAGGTCCGGAGTCGACACGAAGGTCGGGCGCCGGACGGTGCTCAGCAGCCGGAGATTGGCCCGCGCATCCTCGCGCAGCACGTCGGTGCGCGGGTCCTCCGGATACAGCGACCAGGGCGTGAGTGTCGCGTGCTTATCCGGATCGCGGATGTCGGTGCCGTGGCAGAGATAGGCGACCGAAACCCCTTCGGCTTCCAGGGCGGCGATCTCAGCGGCGACATCTCGGCCGAACCTGCGGCCGAAGATCGAGCGCTCCGCCTCCACCAGAACGTGGGTGAACCGGCGTGCGGCCTCCCATTCCGATTCCTGCCACTGGGCGGAGGCGTTGACCACCGCGACCGGCACGGTGGTGTCGGCGTCGAACTCGAATCCGCCGGGAAGCGACACGGCCATGTTGCGCGCCGCGATCTCCGGGTCCGCCCTCTCGAGGGCACGCGCCCACTGATAGCCCTGGCCGGAGTAGTTGGTGGGCGCGATGTACACGCGTACCGGTGCGTCCGGGACGGTCGTGACGGGACCCGATCCGCCGCCACCCAGCAGCCGCGAGGCGATCCGACCCGGGATCCCATCGGGATTCCGGGCCACCGACTCCATAAGGCGATCGACCCAGGCCGGCATCGACGAGCGATGTCGCACCATCCAGTCGATCGGGCCGGTCACGAGCCTGTTCACCTCAGCGCTCCCCGCGGAGCAGCCGCTGTCTTCGCGACGCTCTCCACCACCGCTGCGACGCGGCGTGCCACGGCGGCCATCGAGTGCTCAGCCGCGGTCCACGCGCCGAGGGCCTCGCGCTCCGGCATCGTGAGCGGGCTGTCGGCGAACGCGCGCATGGCCTCGGCGATGGCTGCGGAGTCGTAGGCGACCGCGGCTCCGGCTCGCACGTGCCGGTTCGCGTCGTGCAGGAAGGCGGCCGTCGGTCCGGGCCCGGCGAAGATGACCGGGCAGCCGGCGGCGAGCGACGAGTAGGCCTTCGAGGTGAAGGCGTAGTCGTATCCCGTTCCCGGCTTCAACGTCGCGAGGGTCGCGACAGCGCCGGCGAGGTGGGGAGCGAGCTGGGCGGGCGGAACCGCCTCGAGGAACTCCACCGCGTCGCCGATGCCGAGTTCGCGGGCGCGCTGCTGCAGCGCCGCCCGCTCGCCGTTGCCGATCACGCGCAGACGGTGGCGGGGATGGGTCGTCCTCAGCTGCACGAGAGCCGGAAGGAGCACTTCGGCCCCGTGCCACACGGAGTAGCTGCCGGCGTAGACGAAGACCGGCGAAGCGGGCGCGCGGGTCACCGTGAACTCGCTCGTGTCCGCGCCGAAGCCGGTCACCGTGACGGGCCGATCGATGCCGAGCTGGCGGACGCGGTCGACGACACCCTGCGTGATGGTCACGAGGGAAGCGGCACCCCGCATCGCGAAGCGCTCGACGGCGCGCAGGACGCGGATGACGACGCGGGATCCGGTCGCCATGTCGGCGGCATCCGACCAGACATCGGCCGCGTCGTAGACGTAGGGGATGCGCCGGATGCCGCACACGATGCGCACGACTGCACCGGTGGTCGGCGGCGGCTCCATCAGGACCACGGCCGGACGACGGGTGAACAGCAGGCGCAAGGCCAGCGGCACGTCGAAGCTGAGGTACGGGAGGTAGCCGCGCACGTATCCGTTCCGGTCCCGCAGCACCGGGAACGTCCGCACCCGCTCCCCGCGCTCTTCCGGCGACATGCCGCGGGGGAGCCGCGCGGTGAGCACGTCGACGTCGTGACCGTCGGCGAGGAGGGCGTCTGCGACGGACCCCAGGAAGAACGACGCGGAGGCCGGCTCGGGTCGGTAGATCCTCGAGACGATCGTGACCAGCACGCGTTACGCGTCCAGGAAGTACTTCATCAGCGCCGAGCGCGAGAACTCACCGTTGTGCAGGCGGCGGACGAACTCGGGTCCGGTCGCGGCGAGGGCGCGATAGTGGTCCCGGCGGGCGGCGATGTCGCGCAGCATCTCCTCGACGCTTTCGATCGTCGTCTCGGGAATGGGCAGCGGCATACCCGCCTGGAGCGCTACCTCATCGCGCACCTGGTCGGTCACATGCGCCAGCACGATCCGGCCGGCCGCCATCGTCTCGCACGCGCCCACTCCATAGTCGCCGGTGCGGAATTGGTCGAGCACGACATCGGCGTCGGCGAACACCGCCGGCATCCGGTCATTGGGGATGCCGGTGATCTCGACGTACTCGATGAGGCCCTCCTCTTCGAGCCGGCGGGCGATCGGGGCAATCGTCGTCGTGCCCTTGAGGTTGGGGTTGGTCGGGGCGTGCACAACCTTGATGCGCTCGTGCGCCAGCAGCGGCTCGTCGTTGGCCCATGTGGCCGGGTCGACGACGACGCCGAGGAAATGCGCCTGCGGCACGTCCACCAGCAGGCCAGCAGTGGAAACGAACGTCGGGAGGGCGAGGTCGGAGATCAGCTCCAGGTTCGCGGCGACGATCGGCTCGAGGCGAGATGCCGGGACCCAGACGTCGTTGTGGAAGTACGACCACTGGTTGCCGTCCATGTGCCGCGACGGAAGGCGTATGTCAGTGCCATGACCGACCATGCCGACCTTCACGCCCTTCTCCTGCATGAGCGCCACCTGTTTGCGGATGTCTCCGCTGTACATGCCTCCGAGCACCGGGTAGCACGCTTCGATCAGCACGTGCGTGTAGTCGTGCTCGAGCGCCTCAACCATGGACCGCTGCCACGCGCGGGAGTGCTCCGCCGTGCGCCACCGCACGATGTAGTCGGCGGAGTACTTGAGCACGTTGTTCTCGGCGTGCACGAAGTTGCGCGAGGAGACCTCGCCGGTCTCCTCGAGCGCGCGCGACCAGCGGAACCCCTGGCCGGCGTAGTTTGCGGGTCCGATGAGCAGGCGGTACTTCTTGCTCGTGTCGGGTAGAGGCGGCGGCGGCACGGCGGTTCCCTGCGCGCGGTCGACACTCGAGGCGATCAGGTCTTGGACGGACTTGGGCACCGCCTTCCAGACGGGCTCGATCATCTTATGCATGGGCGGGTTCCCTCCCGGACGGCGAAAGACGGAGTCCGATCCAGTCGTCGATGAGCGCGCGCGCGGATAGCGTCCCGTCGTGAACGGCGCGGACGAAACCAACGCCGGCTCCGCGCCTGTCGTCAATGTCGGCATCCTCGGCAAGTTCGCGCAGCACGCTGTCGAGAGTCGATGGCGTGGCCTCGACGATCGGAACATCTCGCCCGACACGCGTTCGGACCTCCGCCCGAACGGCCTCGGACAGGTGGCCCACCACGACAGAGCCGGCTGCCATCGCTTCGCACGCAGCCGCCCCGTACGACCCGATCCGGAACTGGTCCAGGACCACATCGGCCCGCGCGAAGACGCTGGGCATCTCAGCCGATGCGACGCCGCGCACGAGTTCGAGGTCGATGACGCCGGCAGACTCGAGACGCTCGAGCACCGGCATGATCAGCTGGGTTCCCTTCACTGCGTCGACCGACGGGGCGTGGGCCACACGGAGCGGACGTCGCAAGTCTCGAGGGTCGCGCTCCGCCGCCCACCGATCCGGATCGACGACCACGGGGCACCACGTCGAGTCGGGAAGATCGGTGAGGAGATCGGGCGTCGACACGAAGACCGGACGACCGCTGCGCTGGACGAGCTCGATGTTGCGGGCGGCCAGCGTCTCGGCCCGCGGGGCATAGACGGAGGGGTCCGAGTAATGCGACCACTCGTTGTCGGACGTGTGGCGTGACGGCAGGCGGATGTCGGTGCCGTGCGCGAGGAAGGCCACATCCACACCGCGGGCGCCGAGAGCCCGCGCCTGCGCGCCGACGGAGCGGCCGAGCATGCGTCCGAACGGGGGCTCCTCGGCTTCGATGAGCACGTGCGTGGCCCCGGATGCCGCCTCGAATTGGCGCCGCTGCCAGTCCGAATCGTTGTGATAGGTCCCGACCGGCACCACCAGGTCCGCTGCGACCGAGAAGCCTCCCGGCACGTCGATCGCCATGCTGCGGGCGGAGATGGTCTGATCGGCGTCTTCGAGGGCGCGTGCCCACGCGGTACCCTGGCCGGAGTAGTTCACGGGGGCGATGAGCACGCGGCGGGGGCGGTCATCGAACTCGGTGGACGGCACGCTGCCGCGGGGAGCCGGCGCGCCCAGGCGCTTCGCCGCGAGCCGGCCGACGGGGCTCATGGGTGCGTCCGCGATCGCGTCGATCAGTGCGTTGCCCCAGCGCGGTATCGCGTTCCGATTCACCACGCCCGCGGTTCTCTCGGTGCAGCGGGGGTCATGAGGGCCATTCTAACGACGGCCCTTCGGCGGGGCCTGAGAGGCGCGGTGCACGTCGTCTGTCCGGTGTGTCGCGCTGGCTCCGAGCGGAGCGGGTCATCTCGTCGCTTCGCCGGGGAGCGCCACCGTCTTCGCTTCGGCCTTCTTCGCCTGCCGGTGCTCCTCCCGCCGCATCCGCCATCCGACTTCCGCAGCCCGCAGCTTGGACTCCACGGGGCGCTCGAGCCAGACATGCAGCGCGGCGGCTCCGGCAATCGCGACGGCGAGCAAGGCCCCGAACCACAGCAGGTTCATCCAGCGTGTCGGCTGGAAGCCGAAGATCGTGAGGGCGGTGTAGATCACGGTCGCATGGATGAGGTAGAAGGCGAACGACCACTCGCCGAGCGCGACCAAC
>NZ_DASUNI010000286.1:0-7205 GCF_036277215.1 Microbacterium sp.
GGCCGCCGCGAAGCCCGAGGTCACCCGCGAGCTCGCGGCGCTCGCCGCGGCGGGCGGCATCCGCCCCATCGTCGAGCGCACGTTCGCGTTCGCCGACGCGCGGGCGGCGCTCGCCCACGTCGACGCCGGTCACACGCTCGGCAAGGTCGTCGTCGACGTCCCGTAGAGCTTCCAGGATCCATCGTCCGGCACGTGCGAGAATGGATGCCGGCGTGCCCGAGTCGCACCCTTCCCAGACGCTGTTGCTCAGCCCTTCGACAGGCACAGCAACCGCGGAAGGAAGGGCCGGCGGGCCCCTGGACAGCGTCCGCCGCCCCTGCCTGAGGAGCAGAATGTCCACGCAGAACACGGCGCCCGCAACCGAGGCCGCGCGCGAGACGACCCGCACGCAGCATCTCCGCCGCTACCTGATGTGCCGTCCTGAGCACTTCACGGTCAGCTACACGATCAACCCGTGGATGGTGCCGGCGAATCCGACCGACACCGATGCGGCCCTCCGTCAGTGGCAGGTGCTCCACGACACCTATCTCGCCCTCGGCCACGAGGTCGAGCTCATCGATCCCGTCGAGGGTCTGCCTGACATGGTCTACACGGCCAACGGCGGGTTCCTCATCGACGGCATCGCCTACGGGCCGAAGTTCCGCTTCCAGGAGCGCGCGGGTGAGGCGGTGCCGTTCATCGAGTGGTTCCGCGCGAACGGCTTCGATACGCGCGAGCCCGTCGAGGTCAACGAGGGCGAGGGCGACTTCCTGCTGGTCGGCGACGTGATCCTCGCGGGCACCGGCTTCCGCTCGACCGGCGACAGTCACCGCGAGATCGGCGACGTGTTCGGCCGCGAGGTCGTCTCGCTCACGCTGACCGACCCGCGGTTCTACCACCTCGACACCGCCCTCGCGGTGCTCGACCCGGTGCAGGGTGTCTCGAACGGCGGACCCGAGCGGGCGAACATCGCCTACCTCCCGTCGGCATTCGACCCGCGCAGCCAGGCGATCCTGGCGGAGCGCTTCCCCGAGGCGATCCACGTGTCCGACGAGGACGGGTCGGTCTTCGGCCTGAACTCGTCGAGCGACGGCTACAACGTGATCATCTCGCCCCGGGCGAAGGGCTTCGAGAAGCAGCTGCTCGAGCGCGGCTACAACCCGGTGCTGGTCGACCTGTCCGAGCTGCTGCTCGGCGGCGGCGGCATCAAATGCTGCACGCTCGAGCTCCGCGGAGCCTGATCATGACGAGTCCTCAGCTGGTCGACGCCAGCACCTCGGCGATCATCGCGGCCGAGGGCCAGCACGTCGCGCACAACTATCACCCGCTGCCGGTAGTCATCGCGAGGGGCGAAGGGGCGTGGGTCACCGATGTCGAGGGCAAGCGCTACCTCGACCTGCTCGCCGCCTATTCGGCGCTGAACTTCGGGCACGGGCACCCGGCGATCCTCGCGGCGGCGCAGGAGCAGCTCGCGCGACTGACGCTGACGAGCCGCGCGTACCACAACGACCAGCTCGGCCAGTTCGCCTCAGCCCTGGCCGAGCTGTGCGGCAAGGACCTCGTGCTGCCGATGAACACCGGCGCCGAAGCCGTTGAGACCGGGATAAAGGTCGCGCGCGCGTGGGGATACCGGGTCAAGGGCATCGCGCCGGACCGCGCCACCGTGATCGTCGCGGGCGGCAACTTCCACGGCCGGACGACCACGATCGTGGGCTTCAGCGACGATCCGCAGGCCCGCGACGATTTCGGCCCCTACGCACCGGGGTTCGTGACGGTGCCGTTCGGGGATGCCGCGGCTGTCGAAGCGGCCATCGACGAGAACACGGCCGCCGTCCTGCTGGAACCCATCCAGGGCGAGGCGGGCATCCTCATCCCGCCGGACGGGTACCTGCGCGCGGTCCGGGAGATCACCGAGCGTCACAACGTGCTGTTCCTGGCAGACGAGATCCAGTCCGGGTTGGGCCGGGTGGGGGAGACCTTCGCCTGCGACCGCGAAGGCGTCGTCCCGGATGTGTACCTCCTCGGGAAGGCTTTGGGAGGCGGCATCCTGCCCGTGTCGGCGGTCGTCGCCGATCGCGACGTCCTCGGGGTCCTTCGCCCCGGCGAGCACGGCTCGACGTTCGGCGGCAATCCGCTCGCTGCGGCGGTCGGCACCCGCGTCGTCGAGATGCTCTCGACCGGGGAATTCCAGCGCCGCGCGGCGGCGCTCGGCGAGCACCTCGAGGCGAAGCTTCGCGAGCTCATCGGACACGGCGTCACCGCCGTCCGCGTCGCCGGACTGTGGGCGGGCGTCGACATCGACCCGGCTCGCGGCACAGGCCGGGCTGTCGCGGAGCGGCTTCTCGGCCGGGGCGTGCTCGCGAAGGACACGCACGGGCAGACCATCCGCATGGCGCCGCCGCTGGTGGTGCGTGCGACCGAGCTGGACTGGGCCGTCGAGCAGCTCAAGCTGGTGCTCGCCGACTGAGTGCCTGCCCCGCCGCGAGCCCACACCCTCCTCGCGAGCCCATGCCTTCCGGCGCGCCGGAGCGGATGGGTTCGCGCCGAAGGGGTGGGTTCGGCGGTGCTGCCTACGCGAACACGTTCACGAAGCGCTCGTGCCAGCCGGTCGCGCCGTCGGGGTCGGTGCGGGTCCGCGTCTCCGTCTGCACTTCGCCGATCGCATTCGTCGCGCGGCAGCGGAGGACATGGTCGCCGACCGTCGCGGTCCACGGCATCGACCACTGCACCCACGTATCGGTCGAGATCGCCGTCGCCAGCGTCGCGGGTTGCCAGGCGCCGTCGTCGATCTGCACCTCCACGCCCGCGATGCCCACCTGCTGCTGCCACGCGACCCCGGCGATCACGGTGTCGCCGGCCTTCAGACCCTGCCCTTTGCGGGGCACGTCGATGCGCGACTGGAGCTTGATCGGCCCGCGCTCCGACCAGCCGCGGGTCGTCCAGTACGCGGTCGCGCGGTCGAAGCGGGTCACTTCGAGCTCGGTGACCCACTTGGTCGCCGACACGTACCCGTAGAGGCCCGGTACGACCATCCGCACCGGGAAGCCGTGTTCGGGCGGCAGCGGCTCGCCGTTCATGCCGATCGCGAGGATCGCGTTGCGGGCATCCGTCAGCACCTCGAGCGGCGTGCTCGCCGTGAATCCGTCGATGGATCTGGAGAGGACCATGTCGGCCTCGGCCGTCGGCGCAGCCCGCGCGAGAAGGTCGCGGATGGGGTAGCCGAGCCACAGCGCGTTGCCGATCAGCTCGCCGCCGACCTCGTTCGACACGCACGCCAGCGTGGTCACGCTCTCCGTGAGGGGCAGGGCGATCAGCTCGTCCCAGGTGATCGTCACCTCGGAGGCGACCAGACCGTGGATCCGCAGAGTCCAATCGGCGGGATCGACCTGTGGCACCAGCAGCGCCGTGTCGATCCGGTAGAACTCCGCGTTGGGCGTGATGACGGGCGCGAGGCCGGCGATGCCGAGCTCGGCGGTCTCGGGTACCGGGGCCGCGACCACCGCGGCCGCCGGCAGGCTCAGCGCATCCCGGACGACGCTGACCGCGTGCACCCCGGCGCGCACCATGGACGCGCCGACCGCTGCCAGCACGCCGACCGCGGCGGTGCCGAGCGTCCACGCCAGGAAGGTCCGCCGGGCCACGGGAGTGGGCTCCTCCGCGGGATCCGGCTCGGGCAGGGTGGCCCGTTCCGGCACGGCGATCGGCGCCACTCGCAGCCGCCCGGGTATGCGAGGCGTCAGCTGCGCGAGCGCCACGGCTGCCAGAACACCGGCGAGCACCGACGGCATCCAGGCCAGCGCATCGGCGTTCGGCCGCGTGGCGACGGCGAATCCGCCGAGACCGCCGATCACGACCATCGCCGCGATGCCGAAGGGAGGCCAGCGCCGCTCGACCAGTCCGATGACCGCTGCCAGCAGGACGAGCACGACGCCCATCCCGACCAGGAGCGCGATCTTGTCATTGGTGCCGAACAGCGCGATGGCGGCATCCTTCGCCCAGGTCGGCGCGAGGTCGATGAGAGCTGCGCCGATGCCTGCGAAAGGGCTCGCCTCGGGAGCGATGAGCGCGGCGGTGAGCTCGCCCAGTCCCGCCCCGAGCACCGCTGCCGCCACACCGGCAGCCGCCGCCGCGAACAGACCACCCCTTGCCCTCGCCGCCACGGCTCGAGCCTACGCTGGCGCGGAATCGGCGGGGGCGCGTTGTCGCGTCAGAACCCCGTGGAATCCCGAAACATGCGGGCAACACGCCCCGGACTAGAGTCGTCGCATGGGTGATCTCTTCGACGGCTACGGCTCCACGCTGGCGCCTCGCAAGACGGCGTCCGGCACCCCCGCGTTCGACGAGATGTTCGGCAGCCCGTCTCATCCCGGCGAGGCGGCCGAGTCCCGCGAGGCGTATCGCGAGCTGTATCAGGCGCTCGCGCAGATGACGCAGGAGGAGCTGCGAGGTCGCACCGAGTCGCTCGCGAGCTCGTACCTCGCGCAGGGGGTGACGTTCGACTTCGCCGGGGAGGAGAGACCCTTCCCCCTGGATGCCGTCCCCCGCGTGATCACATTCGACGAGTGGTCGCGGGTCGAGGCCGGTGTGAAGCAGCGCGTGCGGGCTCTCGAGGCGTTCCTCGACGACGCGTACGGGCGCCAGCACTGCGTGCGCGACGGAGTGCTTCCGGCGGGCCTGATCGCGTCCTCCCAGTATTTCTATCGCCAGGCCGCCGGCATCCGCAGCTCGAACGGCGTGCGCATCCAGGTGTCGGGCATCGACCTCATCCGCGACGAGCACGGCGAGATGCGCGTGCTCGAGGACAACGTGCGGGTGCCGTCGGGTGTCAGCTACGTCATCTCGAACCGTCGCGTCATGGCCCAGACGCTGCCCGAGCTGTTCGTCTCGATGCGCGTGCGCCCGGTCGGCGACTACCCGAACAAGCTGCTCGCCGCGCTCCGCGCCTCCGCCCCGCCCGGTGTCGAAGACCCGAACGTGGTGGTGCTGACACCCGGCGTGTACAACTCCGCCTACTTCGAGCACACTCTGCTCGCCCGGCTGATGGGCGTCGAGCTCGTCGAGGGTCGCGACCTGCTGTGCGTCGGAGGCAAGGTCTTCATGCGCACGACCCGCGGACCCAAGCGCGTCGACGTCATCTACCGCCGCGTCGATGACGACTTCCTCGATCCGCTGCAGTTCCGCGCGGACTCGATGCTCGGCGCGCCCGGCCTCATGCTCGCCGCGCGGCTCGGAAACGTCACCATCGCCAATGCGGTCGGAAACGGCGTCGCCGACGACAAGCTCGTCTACACCTACGTTCCCGACCTCATCCGCTACTACCTGGCCGAGGAGCCCATCCTCAAGAACGTCGACACCTGGCGGCTCGAAGATCCCGGTGCGCTCGAGGAAGTGCTCGACCGGCTCGACGAGCTCGTCGTCAAGCCCGTCGACGGATCGGGCGGCAAGGGTCTCGTCGTGGGTCCCGACGCCACGCGCGTCGAGCTCGACGAGCTGCGCGGGCGACTGCGGGCCGATCCGCGCGGCTGGATCGCGCAGCCGGTGGTCATGCTCTCGACCATCCCGACGCTCGTCGAGGACGGCATGCGCCCCCGGCACGCCGACCTGCGGCCGTTCGCGGTCAACGACGGCGAGGACGTCTGGGTGCTCCCCGGCGGGCTCACCCGCGTCGCGCTGCCCGAGGGCCAGCTCGTCGTCAACTCCAGCCAGGGGGGTGGCTCGAAGGACACGTGGATCGTCGGCGGCTCGGCTCCCTCGCACGTCGAGTACGGACAGGGCAGCGGATTGGCCGGCCTCGTCGCCGACCAGGCCGCGACGATCACCGCCGCGATCCCGATCATCTACGACGGCCAGCCGGAGCCGACTCACTCTCCACAGGACCGCCCCCGCACGCGCGTCGAGCAGCAGGAGCAGCAGCAACAGCAGCAGGGTCCGGGGCAGCAGCAGCAGCAGGGCGCGGGCGTTTCGTCTCGTCCCTCCGCTCCTCGCTCAACGACCGGGGAGCAGCAGCAGGGCGCGGGCGTTTCGTCTCGTCGCTCCGCTCCTCGCTCAACGACCGGGGAGCAGCAACAGCAGCAGCAGCAGGGCGGTGCGGCGTGCTGAGCCGCATCGCTGAATCCCTCTTCTGGATCGGCCGGTACATCGAGCGCAGCGACGGCACCGCGCGCATCCTCGACGTGCACCTGCAGCTGCTGCTCGAAGACCCCTGGATCGACGAGGACACCGCGTGCCGCTCGCTCCTGCTGGTCATGGGCTCCATCCCACCCGGCGCCGGCGAGACCGTCCGCCGCGAGGACGTCCTCTCGAAGCTCGCCGTCGACAGGGGCAATCCGGCATCCATCGCCTATGCGTTGACCGCCGCCCGCGAGAACGCCCGCCGCGCCCGCGAGATCGTCTCGACCGAACTGTGGGAGACGCTCAACACGACCAACTCCCGGATGCCGCGACGCCTGCAGACCGACAAGGTGCACGGATTCTTCCAGTGGGTCCGGGAGCGCTCCGCGCTCGCGGTCGGCATCGTCGACTCGTCGACGAGCCGAGACGAGGCGTGGCAGTTCTTCACGCTCGGGCGCAGCATCGAACGCGCCGACATGACGGCGCGACTCCTCGCGACCCGATCGCTGACCGAAGCATCCGGGCCCTCGTGGACGACGATCCTGCGATCGTGCGGGGCGTACGAGGCCTACCTGCGGACCTACCGCGGGATGCCGAGCGCCCGCAACGCGGCGGAGTTCCTGCTCCTGGACCGCCTGTTCCCCCGCTCGATCATCTACTCGATCCAGCGGGCCGAGGACTGCATGAGCGCGATCGACCCCCGGGCAGATCGGGTCGGCCACTCCAACACGGTGCTGCGCGCGCTGGGACAGATCCGCAACGACCTCGAGTACCGCCCGATCAGCGAGATCCTCGGCGAGCTGCCCCAGCACATGCAGGCCGTGCAGAAGGTCACCCGCGAGGCATCCGAGGCGATCAAGCAGCGCTTCTTCCCGACGCAGGCCGAACCGAGCTGGATCGGGGAGATCTCGTGAAACGACTCCGCATCGAGCACCAGACCGGGTTCTCGTACCAGGGCGACGTGTCGGCGTCGTACAACGAGGCGCGGATGCTGCCGAGCTCGACCGACAGTCAGTTCGTGCTGAGCTCGGCGCTCGAGATCGATCCGTCGACATCCGTCAATCACTACGTGGACTACTTCGGGACGCGCGTCGCCGCGTTCGACGTGCTGTCGC
>NZ_DASUNI010000287.1:0-2796 GCF_036277215.1 Microbacterium sp.
CCCACACGTCGCCCTGCGTCGCGAGGAACGCGTCGGCATCCGCGCCGGGAGCGTGTCGCAGCATGAGCGATCCCTGGAGGGCCAGAGCCAGGTTCTCGCTCAGCCGGCGCGCCTGCGATTGCGCGTCGACGATGTCGGCGGACGCGACGTCGTCGAGCATCCGCAGCGTTCGCGCCACGTGCGCATCCTGCAGGGGCGACTGCCCTGTGGTCGTCTCGAGCTCCCCGGCGAACGCGGCGATCGAATCCGGGTCGCGGGTGAGTGCCCGGAGCACGTCGAGGGCGATCACGTTGCCCGACCCCTCCCAGATCGCCATCACCGGCTGCTCCCGGTAGCGGCGCGCGAGCGGGAAAGCCTCGGTGTAGCCGTTGCCGCCGAGGCACTCGAGCGCTTCGTACGAATGGTGGGGTCCGCGCTTGGTCACCCAGTACTTCGAGACCGGCGTCGCGAGCCGGCGGAGCGCGACATCCGCGTCCGAGGCGTCGGCCCCGAACGCCTGCGCCAGCCGTAGACCGGTGAGCATCGCCGCCTCCGACTCGAGTGCGAGGTCGGCCAGCACCGCCGTCATCGCCGGCTGATCGACGAGGAGCTTGCCGAACGCGGCGCGGCCGCGGGCGTGCCAGGTCGCCTCGGCGACCGACTGGCGCATCCCCGCGGCCGTCCCGAGGACGCAGTCCAGTCGGGTGCGCTGCACCATCTCGATGATCGTGCGGACCCCGCGGCCCGGCTCGCCGAGCAGCATCCCGATCGTGCCGTCGAACTCCACCTCGGCGGAGGCATTGGACCGGTTGCCCAGCTTGTCCTTGAGTCGCTGGATTCGCAGCACGTTGCGTATGCCCCGGGGCAGCAGCCGTGGGACGAAGAGGCACGTCAGCCCCTCATCCTCATTCCCGCGGCGCGTGTGCGCCAGCACCAGGAAGCCGTCCGACATCGGTGCGGAGTAGAACCACTTGTGACCGGTGATCTGGTAGGCGTGGCCGCCCATATGGGTGCCGCTGGTCGTGCCCGCCCGCACGTCCGACCCGCCCTGCTTCTCGGTCACGGCCATCCCGATCAGCGCACTCGTCTTCTCCTCGTTCGGGAGGAGGCGAGGCTCGTACTCGCGTGAGTACATGCGGGGCAGCCAGTCGTCGGCGACCCAGGGCGAGTCCTTGATCGCCGCCACAGCGGCGTGCGTCATGGAGATCGGGCAGGCGTGGCCCGGCTCCACCTGCGCGAACAGCATGAACATCGCCGCGCGTGCCACGTCGGCTCCCGGCCGCGGGTCGACCCAGGCCGAGGTGTGCGCCCCGCGCGCCACGGCCTCGGAGATCACGCGATGGTACGACGGGTCGTACTCCACCTCGTCGAGTCGGAAGCCCCAGCGGTCATGCGCGTGCGCCACCGGAGAATGAACGTCGGCGAGCGTCGCGTCGCGCTGGAACGAGGGCGATCCGACGAGCTCGCCGGCCTCGGAAAGGGCATCGTTCGCCCAGGATGCTCCGAGGGCGGCCACGCCCTCCACGAGCGGGACGTTGATCGAGTACTCGTCGATCTCGGTGCGCACGGGAGGCTGGTTCTCGACGTAGTGCGTCGCGGCGCCGATGACGCGCTGCCCGCGGGCCACCGATGTCACGCCTGCTCCGCATCCCAGGGCGCCGCCATGGCGATCTGCTCTTCCAGGGTCAAGGGGGCCCGCGTGACGATCTCGTGCATGAATGCCAGTTTCTTGCGCACGGCTGGGACGATCTCGAAGGGGTACAGGTCTCGGAAGCCCATCGCGCGATTGATCCGGTTGAACGCCTGCGACATCCATTCCCAATCCGTCAGCAGCTGCTGGATCGGCTCGGACTCGTACGACTCCTGCGGGACCACATCGGCATCCCTCAGGTTGGTGACGGTCGCATCGAGGCGGATGCCGATGGCGGCGGCGGTCTGAAGCGTGCCGGTGATGTGCAGGTAGTGCGCCCACGTCTCGGCGAAGTCCTCCCACGGATGCATCGTGGCGTACTCGGAGATGAACGACTTGTGCCAGCCTTCGGGCGCACCGAACGTGTAGTGCTGCTTGATGGCGTCCTGGTAGCTGACCCGTTCGTCGCCGAAGAGCTCGCGGCACTCGTCCCAGGCGGCGTCGTCCGTCAGCAGGACCCCCTGGTAGTAATGGCCCACCTCGTGGCGGAGGTGGCCGAGGATGGTGCGATACGGCTCGCCGAGCCTGACCCGCAGTGCCTCGCGGCGATCGTCGAGGCTCTCGGCGAGATCGAGCGTGATGATCCCGTTCGCGTGTCCGATCATCACGCGCTTGCCGTCGGTCAGGCTAGAGATCAGATCGAAGCCGAGCCCGCCCGGCTTGATGTCCCATCCAACGATGGGCAGCCCCAGACTGCCGAGCTGAAGCAGAAGCCGTCGTTTGGCCTCCTCGGTGCTGGCGAGCTTCTCGAGTGCGACGGTGTCGTTGGCCGCGGGCCGTCTGCGCGTGAGCCGGCAGGAGAAGCACCGACCCGCGGGCGCATCGTCCCGCACGAGCCAGTTGCACTCCCACTCGCGGTTCGAGCAGGTGTACCAGGTCCGCCCGTCGATCACGACCTGGTTGTTGCGGATGCCGTAGAACTGGCGCGACAGCATGTGGTAGCCGAGTTCCGCCTCGCAGTTCGGGCATGTCAGCCTGTCCAGATACAGGAAGTGGCGGCAATGCGGACACCGCGGCTGGGAGCTCACGCTCTCACCGTAGCGCTCCCGCGCGGAGGATGGCCCGGCGGCCGTTACGGCACTGCGGCGATCGGCAGGCGCAGCAGGATGTCGTCGTCCGGCCGTGGC